>NZ_JBEYTJ010000054.1:0-61730 GCF_040642995.1 Nonomuraea sp. NPDC047529
CTTCGCCTGGTTCCCCCGCGATTCCTGCTGATTACCCAGTGTTGCTGTGGTTCCGGTGCTGCGTGTATGTCGGGTATGCCCGGGGGCGCGAAACCCCCCGCCGGGCCTGCGCACCACGTGGAGCCGTCAGAAGTCGGCGTCGAAGCTGACCGAGCCGGTCACCCCCACCTGGTACGCCGACACCCGCCGCTCGAAGAAGTTCGACAGCTCCTGCACGTCCTGCAGCTCCATGAACGCGAACGGGTTCTTCGACCCGTACAGCGGCTCGATGCCGAGCTGGGCCAGCCGCCGGTCGGCCACGTGCTCCAGGTAGGACCGCATGTCAGCGGTCGACATGCCCGGCACGCCCTGCCCGAGCAGGTCCTCGGCGAACTGGGCCTCGCACTCCACCGCCTCGGCCAGCATCTCCCTGACCTGACGGGCCATCTCCTCGTCGAAGAGGTCCGGCTCCTCCTGCCGTACGACGTCGACCACGTCGAAGGCGAAGGCCATGTGCATGGACTCGTCGCGGAACACCCAGTTGGTGCCCGAGGCCAGCCCGTTCAGCAGGCCGCGCGAGCGCAGGAAGTAGACGTAGGCGAAGGCGCCGTAGAAGAACAGGCCCTCGATGCAGGCGGCGAAGCAGATCAGGTTGAGCAGGAACGCCCGCCGGTCGTCGCGGGTCTCCAGCCGCTGGAGGCTGCCGATGGAGTCGATCCAGCGGAAGCAGAACTCGGCCTTGCGCCGGATGGACGGGATGTTCTCCACCGCCGCGAACGCCGCGAACCGCTCCTCCTCGTCCGGCACGTACGTGTCCAGCAGGTTCAGGTAGAACTGGACGTGCACCGCCTCCTCGAACAGCTGCCTGCTCAGGTAGAGGCGCGCCTCGGGCGCGTTGACGTGCTGGTAGAGGTTGAGCACCAGGTTGTTGGCCACGATCGTGTCGCCGGTGGCGAAGAAGGCGACCAGCCGGCTGACCAGGTGGCGCTCGGCCGCCGACAACCTGGCCAGGTCCTTCAGGTCGGAGTGCAGGTCCACCTCCTCGACGGTCCAGGTGTTCTTGATCGCGTCGCGGTAGCGGTCGAAGAAGAGGGGGTAGCGCATGGGCCGCAGGGTCAGGCTCATGCCCGGGTCGAGCAACATCACGTTCTCCTCGGGGGTCACTGGCAGGCTTCGCACGACTCGGGGTTCTCCAGGGAGCACACCAGGGCCTCCTCGGACTTGTTCATGAGGGGCGCGGGGGGCGCGAGGGGCACGGTGGCCTGCTGGATCCGGGTGGCCGGGCGCGAGCGCAGGTAGTAGGTGGTCTTCAGGCCGGACTTCCAGGCGTACAGGTACATCGAGGAGAGCTTGTCGATCGTCGGGGCGCTCATGAACAGGTTGAGCGACTGGCTCTGGTCGATGTACGGCGAGCGCGCGGCGGCCATGTCGATCAGCGCGCGCTGGGGCAGCTCCCAGGCGGTGCGGAACAGCCGGCGCACGTCCTCCGGCAGCTCGGCGATGCCCTGCACCGACCCCTCGGCCTGCTTGATGGCGGCCCTGACGCGCTCGTTCCACAGCCCGCGCGACTTGAGCTCGGCCACCAGCGCGTTGTTGATCTGGAGGAACTCGCCGCTCAGCGTCTCGCGCTTGAACAGGTTGGACACCTGCGGCTCGACGCACTCGTAGCAGCCGACGATCGAGGCGATGGTGGCGGTCGGCGCGATCGCGATCAGCAGCGAGTTGCGCAGGCCGTGGGCGGCGATCCGCGCGCGCACCGCGTCCCAGCGCTCGGCCTGGGTGCCGCTCTCCCCCCACAGGTCGTGCTGGAGCCTGCCGCGTGCCGCCCACGTCTGGTCGTAGGCCGGGTGGGCGCCGAAGCGCTCGGCCAGGCCGGCGGAGGTCTCCAGCGCCGACAGGTAGATCTCCTCGGCGAGCCGGGTGGACAGCTCCTTGGCCTCGGCCGAGTCGAACGGCAGCCGCAGGGCGAAGAAGACGTCCTGAAGGCCCATCACGCCCAGGCCGACCGGACGCCAGCGCGGGTTGCTGGCCGCGGCCTGCTCGCTCGGGTAGTAGTTGATGTCGATCACGCGGTCGAGGAAGGTGACCGCCGTGCGGACGGTGGCGCGCAGCCGCTCCCAGTCGATGCCGTCGCCGGTCAGGTGGGCGGCGAGGTTGACCGAGCCCAGGTTGCAGACCGCGGTCTCGGCGTCGCTGGACACCTCGATGATCTCGGTGCACAGGTTGGACAGGTGCACCACGTTGCCGGGCTCGGCGGCCTGGTTGCACAGGCGGTTGGCGGCGTCCTTGAAGGTCATCCAGCCGTTGCCGGTCTGGGCGAGGGTGCGCATCATCTTGGCGTACAGGTCGCGGGCCTTGATCTGCCGGACGTACCGCCCGGCGCGCTCGGCGGCGCGGTAGGCGTCCTCGAACGCCTCCCCCCACAGGTCGGGCAGCTCCGGGACCTCGTCGGGGTCGAACAACGACCACGGCTCGTCGGCCTCGACGCGGCGCATGAACTCGTCGGGGATCCAGTTGGCCAGGTTGAGGTTGTGGGTGCGGCGGGCGTCCTCGCCGGTGTTGTCGCGCAGCTCCAGGAACTCCTCGACGTCCGGATGCCAGGGCTCCAGGTAGACGCAGGCCGCGCCCTTGCGGCGGCCGCCCTGGTTGACGGCGGCCACGGACGCGTCGAGCGTGCGCAGCCACGGGACGATGCCGTTGGAGTGCCCGTTCGTGCCGCGGATCAGCGCGCCGCGCGAGCGCACCCGCGACCAGGAGATGCCGATCCCGCCGGCGAACTTCGACAGCTGCGCCACCTGGGCGTAGCGGTCGTAGATGGAGCCGATCTCGTCCCGGGGCGAGTCGACCAGGTAGCAGGAGGACATCTGGGTGTGCCGGGTGCCGGAGTTGAACAGCGTCGGCGAGCTGGGCAGGTAGGCCAGCGACGACATGAGCCGGTAGAACCCGACGGCCTCGGCGGGCGTCTCGGCCAGCCCGCAGGCCACGCGCAGCAGCCAGTACTGCGGCGTCTCCACCACCAGCCGGGTGGACGGGTGGCGCAGCAGGTAGCGGTCGTAGACCGTGCGCAGCCCGAAGTACTCGAACCGCAGGTCGGCGGTGACGTCGATGGCGTCGTCGAGCTTGCGGGCGTTGGCGTTGACGAACTCGGCGGTCTCGTCGCCGACGAGCCCCTCGGCGTGGCCCAGCCGGATCGCCTGGCTGAAGGAGGCCACGCCCTGCCCGCGGACCTCCTTGTCGATGTAGCCCGACAACAGCCGCGCGGCCAGGCGCGAGTACTGCGGCTCCTCGCCGATCATCTCGGCGGCCGTCTGGATGGACAGCCGGTCCAGCTCGGCGGTGGTGGCCCCGTCGTAGAGCCCGCTGATCGTCTTGGTGGCCACCCGCATCGGGTCGATGTCCGTCAGATCGGTCGCCCAGTGCTCCACCGCGCGTACGATCTTGTTGACGTCGACCGGCTCGGCGGTGCCGTTGCGCTTGCGCACCTGCATCTGGACGCGCCGCGGCGCGGGCCTCCCGTCATCCGCCCCCGCCGCCTCGGCCAGGTCCGTCATCGGGTCCCCTGTGACCGTCACTTCGCTCTCCCCTCGTGAACTCGGTCAGGTGCCGAGAACACGCGCAGGAGGCAGACGGCGAGGCGCCACAGCCCTCTCGCCGGTACCGTCCGCCGTCCCGCGCGGCCTCGGAGCAGCCACGCACGCATGATCGTGCGCGGCGCGCCGGCAGGTCTTCGGACTCGTGGGCATGCTGTCGCTGCCTACTGGCCGTCGCTTCCCGGGCCCATGGCCCAGTGCGTCTGACGGCGGTCGTTCCCACTCACCGCTGCGGGGCAGTCCCGGATTTCCACCAGGTTCCCTCTTGCCTCGGCCACCCTGGCTGGGCGGGCCGAACCGGCTGCGGGAGACACCATATATAGGGCGGATCAAAAAGTCACACCCAACATGTCGTGTTGCGAAGAGGAAGGCGCCGGCCCGGGGCGGGCTAGCCGGCGCGTTCGACGATGCCGTGGGCCAGGCGGGTCAGGGCGGCGGTGATCTGTTCCGGGGTGAGCCCCCGCCTGCGCTGCTCGGCATAGACGTCGGGCCCCAGCGGGGCGAGGAGGATGTCGGCCAGCGCGTCGGGCTCCGGGATCGCCGCCTCGGTCAGCAGCACCCGTACGTGCGCCCGCCAGAACCCGTAGGCGCCGGTGGCGTACCGCGTCGCGCCCTGCTCGGCGCCCAGGACGAGCGAGATGTGCTCGTCCAGCAGCTCGACCATCGCGGCGTAGAAGGCGGCGAGCCGGTCGGCGGGAGGCGCGCCGGGGCCGAGCGGCGGGTCGCCGCGCAGGAGGCGTTCCTGCAACACGCGCTCGTGCTCGTCGAGCAGGGCCTGCGCGATCGAGACGGTGTCGGGGTAGCGGCGGTAGAGCGTGCCCCGGCCCACGCCGGCGGCCTTGGCGATGTCGTCCATCGTCACGCCGCGCGGGTCTCGGGCGGCGAACAGCTCGGCCGCCGCGGCGAGCACCTTGGCGCGGTTACGTGCGGCGTCGGCGCGCTCGCGCGGGCGGCCCGCCTCCTCCACGGGACGTCCGGTCAGCAACTCGGTACGGGACTCCATGGCGGCGACTCTAACCCACACTCCGATAAGTGGACAACGTGCCCGCTTAGTTGCTACGGTCGTGCCGACCCCAAAGCGGACGCAATGTCCACTTATTTCGAGGAGCCCCTCATGACCGTTCTGCTCCACCTGAACGCCAGCGCCCGACGCCGCTCGATCAGCCGCGAGCTCGGCGACGCCTTCGCCGAGGCGTGGCGGTCCGCCCACCCCGAGGGCACCTACGTCCACCGCGACCTGGCGGCCGAGCCCGTGCCGCACATCGGGGAGGCCTGGACGGAGCTGTGCGACTACGTCATGGCCAACCGGATCACCGACATCGGCCGCTACCACGAGGCCGCCCGCACCCCGGAGCAGGCCGCGGCCTGGGCGGTCATCGAGCCGCTGCTGGCCGAACTGGTGGCCGCGGACGTGGTGCTGATCGCCACCCCGATGTACAACTACTCGATCCCGTCGGCACTGAAGGCGTGGCTCGACCAGGTGACCTTCCCCAAGATGTCCCTCGCCGGGCGGCGTTTCGTGGTCACCACGGCGCGCGGCGGGGCCTACTCGCCCGGCGCTCCCAAGGCCAAGTTCGACTACCAGGAGCGCTACCTGCGGGACTTCTTCGCCGGCCACTTCGCCGTCGAGGACACCACCGTGGTCACCGCCGAGCTGGCCAACTCCCGCGTCGACCCCGACCTGGCCCACCTGCGCTCCCGGCACGACGAGCTGTACGCCGCCGCGCTGCGCGGCGCCCGCGACCTGGGCAAGGAGTTCTGACGATGAGCTGGCTCGTCCTCGGGCTGGCCGGGCTGGTCGAGATCGCCTGGGCGCAGAGCATCAAGCCCACCCAGGGGTTCACCAGGCCGCTGCCCACCCTGCTCTGCTTCGTCCTCATGGTGGCGGCGGTCTGGCTGCTGTCGTACTCGATGAAGACCCTGCCGGTCGGCACCGCGTACGCGGTCTTCACCGGCATCGGGGCGGTCGGCGCGATCGCGCTGGGCGTCGTCGTCCACAAGGACCCGATGTCGATCGGGCGGATGGCCGCGCTGGCGCTGATCGTCGGCGGCATCGTCCTGGCGCGGGTCACCAGCCCGGAGTGACCTCGTCAGGCGGGGGTCGCGGCCCGTCGAGGACGATCCCCGAACCAGCGGGTGAGGGCCGCCTCCAGGCCGTCGGGGTCAGCGCCCGCCCAGGCGACGTAACCGTCCGGCCGGACGAGCAGCGCAGGGGCGGGGGCGCCGGCGGCGGTCGCGGCCACGTGGCGCACCCGGTCGAGCCAGGGCGCGGCGGTGGCGGCGAGGGCGTCGCGTCCGGTCAGGTCCAGGAGCAGGGGGCGGGCGTCACGCAGCAGCTCGGCCAGGCGCCCCGGCCGCCCGTCGCCGGCGGTCAGGGCGAGGGACGGCGCGAACCACCCGGTGGGCGCGGCGGGCCGCTCCTCCCCCATGTCGTACCGGACGTCGCTGCCCGCCATCAGGTCGGCGACCAGGCGCAGGTTCTCCGTACGGCCCAGGAGCTCGCCGAACAGCCGGCGCAGCGCCGTGACCTCGGCCCCGGGCGCCAGCAGGGCGGTCGCGGCCAGGGTGTGGGTGACCACGCGCTCGGCGCACGCGCGGCGCTCGGCCTCGTAGCTGTCCAGGAGCCCTTCGGGGGCCTGTCCGCGCAGCGCGGCGGCGAGCTTCCAGGCCAGGTTGGCGGCGTCCTGGAGCGCCAGGTTCAGGGTGGGCCCGTGGCTGACCTGGGCGGCGTCGCCGGCGATGAAGACCCGTCCGGCGCGGTAGCGGTCGGCGAGCCGGGTGTTGCGCCCGCACAGGCGGCGCAGCATCGACGGTGCGCCCTCGGGCGGCGGGCTCAGGGGCAGGCGCACGCCGAGGACGCGTTCGACGCTCTTCTCCATCTCGGCCAGCGTCATCGGCGCGCCCGGCCCCGGGAAGCTGCCCGCCGGGTGGTCCTCCCACTCGGCCGTGTTGATCAGCGGCCGTCTCGGGTCGTGGGCCAGGAGGGTGAAGACGCCGCGATCGGTGCGGTGGAAGTGCGCGGGGATCTCGCCGAGGCCGTCGATCAGGACGCGCCCTCCGGGCAGCATCCGGAAGTGCTCGCCCGGCCCGACGAGGGCCGAGCGGTCGACGACGTGGTCGTCGCTGACGCCGGGGAAGGCGATGCCCGCCGCCTTCCTGACCATGCTGTGGCCGCCGTCGCAGCCGACCAGGTAGCGGGCCGTGAGGGTCGTCGCGACGCCGCCGGGGCCGCGGGTCACGACCTCGACCCGGTCGTCGTCCTGGGCGAGGGAGAGCACCTCCCAGCCGCGCCGCACGTCCGCGCCGAGTTCGGCCGCGCGCTCGCCGAGCACCCGTTCGAGGTCGCGCTGGTCGCAGGGCAGGAGGTGCATCGGGTTCTCCGCGCCGAGCTCGTGCAGCGGCAACGGCATCCCGCCGAAGAAGAAGCCCGGCGCGGGCGCCGGGACGCCCCGGCCGCCGCAGCGTTCGTACAGGCCGCGGTGGTCCAGGAGCCGGACGACCTGACCGGCCAGGCCGTGGGCCTTGTCCGACGGGTCCGGCTCCGGACGCCGTTCCAGGACCAGCGGCCGGACGCCCGCCAGGCGCAGCTCGCAGGCGAGGAAGAGGCCGGCCGGGCCGCCGCCGACGACGATGACGTCGAACATCATGTGACGTTCCTTAAGGTACAGGGCTGTATCTAATTCAGGTCACCGTAGGGCGCCGCGATAAGATACGCAAGTGAATCTCAAGCACCGTGCCCCCGGCGGCGCCTCCCGCCGGCGCGGCTCCGCGCTGGCGGACGCGATCCTCGACGCCGCCTGGGACGTGCTGGTCGAGCACGGCTATCACGGCTTCACCTACGAAGCCGTCGCCGCCCGCGCCGGCACCAGCCGCCCGGTGCTCTACCGGCGCTGGCCGCGGCGCGACGACCTGCTGCTGGCCACCCTCGCCAAGTTCTGGCGGCTGATCGACGTGCCCGACACCGGCAGCCTGCGCGACGACGCGATCGGGTTCCTGCGCAACGCCGGCGCCGACCGCGCGGGCATGCTGACGCTGATGAGCGTGCAGCTCGCCGACTACTTCCGCGACAGCGGCACCAGCCTGACCGAGCTGCGCGACACCCTGCTCCCGCCCGGCCACGCGACCGCCTTCGAGACGATCGTGGGCCGCGCGGTCGAGCGCGGCGAGCTGCCCAGCGTGCCGCGCTCGTCCAGGGTGGTGAACCTGCCGCTGGACCTGCTGCGGCACGACATGCTGGTGACGATGCGCGGGGTGCCCGAGGAGTCGATCATCGAGATCGTGGACGAGGTCTGGCTGCCCCTCCTGGGCACGTCCACCGCCTGACCGGCGGCCACCAGGGGACGGCCTCCCCGCGCGGGCGGCCGCCCGGGTCAGCTCACGTAGTAGTCGCGGATCTCCCAGAACCGGGAGGGGTGGCCGTCGCAGGTGAACTGGACGGCCTCCAGGTTGTTGGCGGGGCTCACCCCTCCGGCGATCGTCAGGCACTTGCCGGTCTGGACGTTGCGGAACTCGACGTACTGGCCGACGCGGTTGCCGAGCGCCCAGTAGCGCGAGGGGTGGGTGTCGCAGTTGTACTGGAGGGCGACGACGTTGTTCTCGGTGCTGACGCCCCCGGCGATGGTCAGGCACTTGCCGGTCTGGCGGTTCCTGACCTGCAGGGCCGCGCTGGAGTAGCCCCAGACGTCCCAGCGGCGGGAGGGGTGGCTGTCGCAGTCGTACTGGACGGCGTGGACGTTGTTCTCGGTGCTGACGCCCCCGGCGATGGTCAGGCACTTGCCGGTCTGCCGGTTCACGAGCTGGACGTTGGACGCGGCCCACACGGCCGAGGCCGACGCGGGCGCCGGGGCGGTGACGAGACCGAGGGCGAGGAGCGGGGCGACGACGGCCGCCGGGCGAAGGATGTGTGTCTTCATGCGGCCAAGCCTGCGGTCGCCGGGCCCGTTGGGCCTGAGTAGCGCGTACTCAATGTGCGCCGCCGGGGTTGCCACCCCGGACGATCATGAATCAGGATCGGTTCCATGACATCACCACGGATACAAGGAAGGGTCTTCGGCGAGGTCGCCGACGAGTACGACAGGGTCCGGCCCGGCTACCCGGCGCAGCTGGCGGCCGACGTGCTGGCCTACGCCGGGGCCCCGGCGCTGGAGGTGGGCGCGGGCACCGGGAAGGCCACGGAGCTGTTCGCGGCGAGCGGCGTCGACATCGTGGCCACCGAGCCCGATCCGGCCATGGCCGCCGTGCTGGCCCGGCGGTCCGCCGGGCTGCCGAACGTGACGGTCACCGTCTCCACGTTCGAGGAGTACGTCCCGGAGCGGGCCTTCGGCCTGCTGTACTGCGCCCAGGCGTGGCACTGGGTCGACAAGGAGGTGCGCTGGCGGCGCGCCGCCGCGGCGCTCGCCCCCGGCGGCGGGCTCGCCCTGTTCTGGAACATCGACTGGCCCGCCGACGACGGGGTGACCGCGAGGCTGCTGGCCGCGCACGAGAGGTTCGCCCCGCACATCAGGCCCAACACCGGCCCGATCGCCAGGCCGATCGGCGAGGAGGCCGGGGCCCGCGAGTGGGCCGCGGAGATGGGGCTGCCGCCCGAGTTCGGGGACCTCGGCACCCGGCTCTACCGGTCGGAACGCACGCTCCCGGTGGCCGACTACGTCACCCTGCTGTCCACCCAGTCGTCCTACCGCATCCTGGACGAGGACGTGCGAGAGAGGCTGTTCGGCACGCTCCTCGACACGCTCGGCGCGCACGTGACGGTGAACGTCGAGACGGCCCTCTACCTGGCCCGCCACCTCCCCTGACCGGCGGCACGGCACGGACGGGCACACCCCGTCACGGCTGGGCCCTGCCGGTCGCCCACGCCCAGGCCGCAATCATGACCCGGTTCCTGGCGCCGATCTTGCGCTGGACCGCGGCGATGTGGTTCTTCACCGTCCCGGGCGACAGGAAGAGCTCGGCGGCGATCTCGGCGTTGGTCCGCCCCTGAGCCACCAGAACCACGATCTCGTCCTCCCGCTCGGTGAGCACCACGTCCGAGACCTCCCGTCGCGGGCCGCTCCCGCGCAGCAGCCGGACGGTGAGCTGCGGGCTGATGAGCATGTCGCCGTTCATGGCCGCCCGGACGGCCTCCACGAGCAGCGCGGGGCCCGAGCGTTTGAGCACGAAACCGGCCGCGCCGTGCCGCAGGGCCGCCTGGACGTACTCCTCCAGCCCGAACGTGGTGACGACCACGACCTGGATGCCGGTGCCGGACAGGGCTCGGGTCACCTCGATGCCGTCGGCGCCGGGCATGCGGATGTCGGCGAGCACGACGTCCGGCCGGACGGCGAGGGCGGTGTCGATCGCGGTGCGCCCGTCGGCCGCCTCGGCCACCACGGTCATGTCGGGCTGGGCGTCGAGGATCAGGCGGAAGGCGTCGCGAATGCCCTCCTGGTCGTCGGCGACGAGAATGCGGGTGCTCACCCGGGAGATTGTCGCAGCGGCAGCCGCGCCGTCAGCGACCACCCGTCCGGTACGGCCCGCGCGGCCAGCTCGCCCCCCTGCTCCGCCACTAGCGCGGCCAGCGCGGGCAGCCCCGATCCGCCTCGGCGGCGGCGGGCCGCGCCGGTCACCCCGTCGTTGGTCAGGGTGATCTCCAGGACGTCGCCCGGCGTCGTGACGGACAGCTCGACGCGCCCGGCGCGCGGCGCGTGCCGCCGGATGTTGGTCAGCCCTTCGATGACGATCCGGTAGGCCAGCGCCGCCGTCTCCGCCGGGACGGCCGCGACGGGGTCGATCCGCACGCCGATCCGCGCCGGCCCGGCGGCGGAGAAGCGGTCGGCGGCCTCGGCGATGCCGCCCAGGTCGCCGACGGGCCCCAGGGGCCGGTCGTGGTGGAGCGTGTCGAGCGTGCGGTCGAGCGTGGACAGCGCCCGCAGGCCCGCCGCCTCGACGCGTTCCAGCGCCCGCAGCGGATCGCCCGCGACGGTGCCCGCCTGGGCGTGCGCGACCATCTCGCTGATGTCGTGGGCCAGGAAGTCGTGCAGGTCGCCGGCCAGCCGCAGCCGCAGGACGGTCCCGGTGTCGGCCACCGCCCGGTCCTTCCGTACGTCGAGCAGGCGCAGGTAGCCGCCCACGGCGGCGGCCGCCAGCACGCCCGTCCCCCAGAACGCGCACGCCCCCAGCGCCTCCAGCGGCGAGGCCGGCGCGAAGACGCGCAGCAGCCAGGTGGCCGCGGCGAGCCCCGCCAGGATCGCCGCCGGCGCGGCCCGGCGGATGGGCGCGTACCGGACGACCAGGCCGGTCGTGACCGCCAGCGCCACGCTCTCGGCCATGCCCAGCGCGCCGCCGGCCGGGGTGGACGGCCCTCCGGCGGCCGGCCACCCGGCCGTGACCGCCAGGGACAGGCCCGCGGCCGGCAGCGTCAGCACGGGCAGCCACCCGGCCCTGCCCCCGGCCAGGAACAACCCGATGGCCGCCACGGCGACGGCGACCGCCGCCGGCACGGTGGCGGCGACCATCCACAACACGTTCACCCGGGAAACGATATGCGCCCGCGCCGGCCCGCCCCACGTGCCGAACGGCACCGCCGCGGCCTCCAGGAGGTGCCGAACGGCATCTGCCCGCCGTGCGCCCGCGCTGGAAGGCTCGTCGGCATGACGATCTTCACTTCCGTCCGGTACGGACACGCGGCGGCGCTGTGGGCGGTCGCCTACGGCCTGCTCGGCGCGGCCTGGGCGCTCGGGGCGCCCGGTTACCCCTGGGGATCGAACGATCCCGACCCCGACGGCGCGCTGTCGATCCTGGCCGGCACCGCGCCGGCCTTCGGCTGGTGGATCGCGGCCTTCTCGGCCCTCACGGCGGCGACCGCGCTGCTCCTGACCCGCCCCGGCGACGCCCGCCCACCGGCCGGAGCAGGGGCGGACCTCCGAGGCGGGGAACGGCCGCCGGCCGGAGCGGGGCCGAGCCCTCGTGGCGGGGGGCGGCGGCCGGGTGGGCCGCTGGGGCGGGTGGCCGTTCTGGTGGCGTGGCCGGTCGCGGCGCTGCTGGTGCTGGTGGTGCCCGACTCGCGGCTGATGATGGGCGTCGCCTACACGCCGCTGCTGCTGGTCGCCCCCGTCTTCGGCTGGGGGCTGGGCGGCGCGACGTTCGCCGACGCCTGGCCGTGGCCGGTGCTCAACCAGCTCGTGTGCGTGCTGGGCGGCCTGCTGCTGGCCGCCGCCGCCTGGGGGCACGGTCGTGGCCGGGCGAGCTGGTTCACCCCGGCGCGCGGCCGGATCGCGGTGTACGTGGCGGTCGCGGTGCCGCTGGTCTACTGCGCCACCCGGTGGGCCTGGGCGCTGGGCATCCCGCTCGGCGTGAGCGCGGAGTTCCTGGCCGAGGGCGAGGACGGGCTGTGGCTGGCGGGGGCGTACCTGGCGACGTTCGGGGCGTTGGGCGGCGTGCTCACCCTCGGGCTGGTCCAGCGGTGGGGCGAGGTCTTCCCGCGCTGGATCCCGGGGCTGCGCGGCCGGCGGGTGCCGCCGCTGCTGGCGGTCGTCCCGGCCGCGTTCGTCTCGATCATCGTCACGGTGGCCGGGCTCACCTACATCCGCTGGACCGTGGCCGGCCGGTTCACCCTGGAGGAGTGGGGCGCCTGGCTGCCGGAGTGCTTCTGGCCGGTCTGGGGCGCCGCGCTGGCCACCGCCGCCGTCTGCTACCACCGGCGCCGCCGGGAGACGCCGTCCGGGACGGCGCGGCTCAGCCCGCGCTCTGCCGGTCGGGCTCGATGACCAGCACCACGCGCTCCTCCTCGCGCGAATAGGGCCCGCCGATGTACTTCTCCGCGATCCGGTCGACGATCTCCCAGCCCGCCTCGCCCTCGATCCACTCCACGACCCGGCCCCTGATGAGCACCGGCTGGAACGGGTTGCCCACCGGGGTCAGCGAGAGCGCTACCCGGGGGTCGCGCCGCAGGTTGAGGGCCTTGCGGGAGCGCGGGCCGGTGAGGATCACGACGTGGTCGCCGTGCGTGCCGATCCAGATCGGGACGGAGTGGGGGGCGCCGTCGGGGAGGAGGGTGGCGAGGTGGGCGATGGGGGTGCCGTCGAGCACGCCGCGCACGTCGGGGTCGAGCTTCATGGTTCTCTCCGGTCTGACGAAGTTCCTTGAGGAGACTCCATCACCGTAGCACCCGAAGTTCCCTCAGGGAACCCCGAAGAGGTAGACTGCCGCCATGCAACGCACGAACTTCGCGGAGATGGCCTGCTCCATCGCACGCACCCTCGACGTGATCGGGGAGCCGTGGTCGCCGCTGGTCCTGCGGGACGTATGGGCCGGGGTGCGACGGTTCGACCAGCTCCAGGCCGACCTGGGCATCTCCCGCAAGGTGCTGACCGAGCGGCTCAACCACCTCGTCGACCAGGGCGTGCTCGAACGCCGTCCCTATGATCAGCGGCCGCGTCACGAGTACCACCTGACGGCCAAGGGCGCCGAGCTGGTCGACCTGCTCATGGTCATGGCCGGCTGGGGGGACAAATGGCTCGCCGGGGAGGCCGGGCCGCCCGTGCTCTACCGCCATCACGCCTGCGGCGAGATCAGCGCGGTGGACCTGCGCTGCGCCCACTGCGGCGCCCCGATGCACGCGGGCGACGTCGAGCTGCTGCCCGGCCCCGGCGCGGCCGATCGGCCGAACGGCGCGGAGGATCACACTTTCGGCTGATCCCGGCCCCCGGCGCCGATCAAGAAGATCTCCCGTGACCATCGACGTCACGCAGGGAGTTCGACATGAGATCGACCGGATGGCGGCGGGCACTGGCGCCCGCCGCCGCCTTTTGCCTGATCCTGACCGCCGCGGCCCAGCCCGCGGCGGCGGCGGGAGCACGCGCCGACGCCGGGAGCTGGACGGCGACCTGGGGCAGCGCGATGCAGCGTCCCACCAAGGGCACCGCCGACACCGGCCCGAACTGGTCGCTGTCCGGGTTCGGCGACCACACGCTCCGGCAGGTGATCAGGGTGACGGCGGCGGCCCCCGAGCTGCGGGTACGCCTGTCCAACCGGTACGGCACCAAGCCGCTCGAGCTCTCGGGCGCCACGGTCGGCAGGTCGGCCGGCGGCGCGGCGGTGTGGCCGGGCACCTCGCGCGCGCTGCGCTTCGGCGGCCGGACGCGGACCGAGATCCCGCCCGGCGGCCAGGCCGTCAGCGACCCGGTCGCGCTGCCCACCTCGCCGCTGGAACGACTGGCCGTGACGCTGCGCCTGCCCGAGGCGACCGGCCCGGCCACCTTCCACCGCTTCACCACCGCGACCTCCTACCGGGCCGCCGGCGACCGGCTGTCGGACCTGGGCGGCAGGGCGTTCACCGAGTCCACCGCCGCCTGGTACTACCTGACCGGGGTGGAGGTCGCCGCCGCCGCACCCGCCGTGGTGGTCTTCGGCGACTCCCTCGTCGACGGCGTCGGCTCCACTCCGGGCGCCGAGACCAGGTTCACCGACCAGCTCGCCGAACGTCTCGTCGCCGCGGGCAGCCCGGCCTCGGTCGTCAACGCCGGGATCGCCGGCGGCAGGCTGCTGAACGACTCCCCCTGCTTCGGCGACCGGGCCCTGGACCGTCTGGGACGTGACGTGCTGGACCGTCCGGGCGTCAAGGCCGTGGTCGTCCACCTGGGCGCGAACGACCTGGCCTATCCGGGGCTCGACGACCCGTGCGCCAAGCCCGATCCGAAGGTGGGCGTGGAGGAGCTCATCGCGGGCCACCGGCGGCTCATCGCCGCCGCCCGCGCCCGCGGGATCAGGACGGTCGGCGTCACGGTCATCCCGCTGCGAGGGGCGCTGTTCCCGTTCTGGACGAAGGAGATCGAGGCGGCCCGGGTGGCGCTCAACCACTGGATCCGGACGAGCGGCGCCTATGACGTCGTCCTGGACGCCGACCGCGCGATGTCCGACCCGGCCGCGCCGGACCGGCCCAGACCCGGCTACGTCTTCATGGACGGCCTCCACCCGGACGACGCGGGCGCCCACACCATCGCCGCCGCCCTCGACCTGCGCCGCCTGCTCTGACGGACGGTAATCCAATGGCCGGCGCCACGGACGCCCTGCCAACCTGAACCATGCCCCCCACGGAACCGACCACGTACCGAGCCGGCTGATCGCCGCCCATGCGGCGTTCGACGTGCGGTTCGCCGGATGCGGCAGGTTCCCCGGCGTGCTCTACCTCGCGCCCGGCCCGGAGCGGCCGTTCCGGGAGCTGACGGAGGCGGTCGCCGCCCGGTGGCCCGAGGCCCCGCCTTACGAAGGCCGGTTCGCCTCGATCGTCCCCCACCTCACGGTCGCCGACCGGCAGGAGCCGGAGCTGCTCGACCGCGTGGAGGCCGAGCTGGCCGCCGGGCTGCCTCTGACGGCCCGGGTGCGGGAGGTGCGCCTGCTGGTCAGCGACGGCCGCCGCTGGCGCGAAGAGCGGGCCTTCCCGCTCGGAAAGGTTCGTCACTGACCGTGATTTTGTCATTCCTTGGCGTTACGATCCGGGGAGGTCGTCCTCCCCTGATCGATCATGGAGTGCCGCATGGAGCGAACGGTTCTGGCCGCCGTCACCGAACACCCCGACGCCGACTCGGCGCTCGCCGAGCAGATCCGCCGGGTGTGTGCCGAGATGGGCGAGCTCGGGCTGCAGGTGCGCTGGACCCACCGCACGGGCGACGCCCTGGCGGTGGTCGGGTCCGACGCCTCGCTCACGGCGATCCTGGCGGCCTGGGACGCCCCCGGCGCCGACGACCTGCTGACCGCGGTGGCCAGGCGCTTCCGCGGCCTGCCGGTCTTCCTGATCACCCAGGACCAGGAGCTCCCCCTGTGGGTGTACGAGGTCATCCAGGGCTACGTCTTCCCGCTGGAGGACACCCCGCAGTTCATCGCCGGGCGCATCGCGCACGCCGCCGACCAGTACGCCGAGCAGATCCTGCCGCCGTTCTTCCGCGCGCTGCTGCACCTGGAGGACCACCACCCCTACTCCTGGCACACCCCGGCCCACGCGGGCGGCGTGGCGTTTCTGAAGTCGCCCGTGGGCCGGGCGTTCTTCGACTTCTACGGCGAGCGGCTGCTGCGCACCGACCTGTCGATCTCCGTCACCGAGCTGGGGTCGCCGCTCGACCACACCGGGCCGATCGGCGAGGCCGAGCACAACGCCGCCCGCGTCTTCGGCGCCGAGCGCACGTTCTTCGTGGTCAACGGCAACTCCACCGCCAACCGCATCGTCGGGCACCACGCGATCGCCCGCGGCGACACCGTCCTGGTCGACCGCAACTGCCACAAGTCGATCCAGCACGCGCTGGCGATCAGCGGCGCACGGCCGGTCTACCTGGTTCCCGAGCGCAACGGGCTGGGGCTGGCCGGGCCGATCCCGCCCGCCGCGCTGGAGGCGTCCGCCGTCCGGGCGCGGCTGGCCGCCTGTCCTCTCGCGGCGGGCGACCCGTCGTACGCGGTCGTCACGAACTCCACCTACGACGGCGTCTGCCACGACGCGGTCCGGGTCGCCGAGCTGCTGGGCGCCAGCGTGCCGCGGCTGCACTTCGACGAGGCGTGGTTCGCCTACGGCCGGTTCAACCCGCTCTACGCCCGCCGGTACGCCATGTCGGTCGACGAGCGCACGCTGCCCGGCCCGGAGCGTCCCACGGTGTTCGCCACGCAGTCCACGCACAAGCTGCTGGCGGCACTTTCCCAGTCGGCGATGTTGCACGTCCGGCCCTCGCCGAGGGCGCCGGTCGACTACGACGCGTTCAACGAGACGTACCTCATGCACGCCTCGACCTCGCCGCTGTACCCGATGATCGCCTCGCTCGACGTGGCCGCGGCGATGATGGACGGCCCGTCGGGGGCCTTCCTGACCGGGGAGGCGATCGTCGAGGCGGTCCGGTTCCGGCAGGCGATGACCCGGCTGGCCGCCCGCGTCCGCGAGGACGGCCGGCGGCCCGAGTGGTTCTTCGGCCTCTGGCAGCCGTCGTCGGTGATCGACCCGCGCACCGGCACGGCCGTGCCGTTCGCCGACGCCGACCCGGCGCTGCTGTGCGCCGAGCCGCGCTGCTGGGTGCTGGAGCCCGGGGCCGCCTGGCACGGGTTCGACGGGATGACCGACTCCTACGCCATGCTCGACCCGGTCAAGGTGACGATCACCTGCCCCGGCGCCGACGCGGCCAGGGGCACCCTGGAGTGGGGCATCCCGGCCAAGGTCGTGGCCGCCTACCTCCAGCGGCGCGGCATCGTGGTGGAGAAGACCGGCGACCACACGCTGCTGGTGCTGTTCTCGATGGGGATCACCAAGGGCAAGTGGGGCACGTTGATCGACGCGCTCACCGACTTCAAGAACGCCTACGACGACGACAAACCGCTGGCGGACGTGCTGCCCGGGTTCGGGCCGTCCGGGGTGTCGTTGCGCGCGTTCTGCGCCGAGGTCCACGCCAGGCTGCGTGACTCGGAGGTGGGCGCGCTGCTCGACCAGGTCTTCACCGCGCTGCCGGTGCCGGTCTCGACGCCCGCCGACGTCTACCAGGCCATGATCCGCTCCCGTACCGAGCGGGTCCCGCTGGCCCGGCTCGCCGGGCGGGTCGTGGCGGCGACCGTGGTGGTCACCCCGCCCGGGATCCCCATGCTGATGCCCGGCGAGGCGACCGGCGAGGCCGACGGGCCGCTGATGAGGTACCTGCGGGCCCTGGAGGACTTCGACCGGGCCTTCCCCGACCTGGCCACCGACATCCACGGCGCCCACCGCGACGGCGAGGGCCGCTACTGGGTGGAGGTCGTCCGCGACTGACGGCCGGCCCCGGGCCGAGCCCCTGAGCCGGGGCTCCGAGCCGAGTCCCCGTGCCGGGCCCCCGCGCCGGCTCGGGGCAGGGTCAGGCAGGGCCAGGGCAGGGTCAGGGCAGGGCTGGTACGGCGGGCCGGGAGTCGGTCCAGCCGACCTCGGCCAGGGTCGTGACGTACGCCTTCCCCGGCTGCTTGCCGCCACGCCGCTCCTCCGACAGCAGGGCCATCCTGCCGGTGTCGACGATCAGCCGGGTGGTCTCCGGCACGGCCGCCTTGCCCGTCCCGTTCACCGTGTCGATCACGACGGCGGCGCCCGACCGGCCCAGCTCGTCCTTGGCGACGCCGTCGGCGCGCACGCCCGGCATGGTGAGCATCCCCTGGTAGGCGGCGTTGCGCACCTCCTTCGGCGCGGGCAGGACGTGCAGGAGCTGGGGCAACGTCTGGGCGACCCAGCCGGGCAGGGCGGTCTCGGGGATCTGGGCGACCCGGCCCGCCCTGGTGAGCCAGTCCTTCAGCAGGGCGGGGTCGGCGGGCAGGCGCTGGATCTCGTCGTAGGTCAGCCACTGCCCGGCCAGCTCGAACTGGTTGCGCTCGCGCACGCTCCCCAGGTGGCCCTTGGTCGGCTCGGTGGACAACCGCACGGTCTGCCCGTCGATCGACTTGCCCCACCTGCTGGGTGAGCCGTCACGCTGCCACGCCTTCTTGTCGGCCGCGCTGCCCGGTGTCGTCCCGAGTTCGCGGTAGGCGTACCAGGCCCGGCCGTCGGGGGTGGTCCACCGTTCGGTGATCTGCCGTTTGACCAGCGAGTACGAGTTGGAGCTGGTGCCGAACAGGCGGGGCTGCGGCATGGTGAGCAGTTCCTTGACGTGCCAGTAGGCGCCCTCCGGCGGGGCCGCCACGACGGGCGCGGGCGCGCCCAGGGCGGCGCCCACGGCCAGCCCGGCGCCCAAGATGATCAGTCGGCGGAACGTCACCGTCCCTGCCCGTGAATGCGAAGTCATGCCTCTCCATACGCCTGAGCCCCCCCGAACGGTTGCCCGCCGCATTCACCTGCCCCCGTGGGCAACCGCCGCGAAAGCCCAGGCGTATAAGGAAGCGTGAATTCGGACAGACAGCCATGAGCGCCTCGGAACACGACTTCGGCGCCTTCGTGGCCGCACGTGCCACGAGCCTGCTGCGGGTCGCCTACCTCGCCTGCGGCGACGAGGCCGAGGCCGAGGACCTGCTGCAGACCGCGCTGGAGCGCACCTACCGGAACTGGGACCGGGTCCGCCACGACAGCCTCGAACCGTACGTGCGCCGGGTCATCGTCAACGCCGCCATCAGCCGGGCCCGCCGCCGGGCGATCCTGCGGATCATCCCGATGCACAGCCCGCCGGACACACCGGATCGCGCGACGGACACCGACCTGCGCCAGGTGCTCATGGACGCGTTGCGCGCCCTGCCACCACGGCAGCGGGCGGTGATCGTCCTGCGGTACTGGGAGGACCTCAGCGAGGCGCAGACCGCCGAGGTCCTCGGTTGCTCGACCGGCACGGTCAAGAGTCAGGCGTCCAAGGCGATGGCCAAGCTTCGGTCGGCCCTCGGACGGGAGACAGTGGAAGGAGTGATCAGGAATGCCCACGCTTGAGGAGGAGCTCCTCCGGCTCATGACGGAGGAGACCGCGCGCCTGCACGCCGCGCCCGACCTGGTGGAGCGGGTGGTGCGCGGGTCCCGGCGCAGGAGGACGCGGAGCCGGATCGCGGCGTTGTCGGCGTCCGTGGCCGTCGTGGCCGCGCCGGTCGCGTACCTGGGGATGGGCGCGGCCACGACGACGGGCGGCGAGGTCACGATCTCCGCGACGCCGGAGCCGCCCGCCATCGACGACGTCCCGCCCCAGCCGTCCGAACCGCCGACCCTCGGCGACCTGGGCGACGGCAAGGCGTTCGGGCACGTCAAGGTGGAGTACCTGCCCGAGCGGCTGATCTGGTCCCGCTGGTCGGTGAACTTCGGCGACAAGTACTCGACTGCCTACGGTTACGAGGGCGACGACTCGGGCTTCTACCGCGTGCAGATCTACATGTACGAGCAGGCGACCGTCGAGGAGGTCGCCGACCGCATCGCGGCCCACCGCGACGAGGGGGAGGGCGAGGAGGTGACCGTCGGCGACCGCACCGGATACCTGGTCGTCCAGGACGTCGGCGAGGACGGCATGAAGGGCACGCCGACCCTGTTCCTCAAGATGGGCGAGCGGCAGTGGGCGGAGATCATGATCAGCCCGGTGTACGCCGGTGAGCTGGGCGACGCCGATGCCGTCACCGCCGAGCTGAGGAGGATCGCCGAAGGGCTCACCTCCACCCTGTGACCGTCTCCGTCCCGCCGGCGGCCGGGCGTGCGCGGCACAATACCTCGGGGGGTATATTGGCGGTGGAGGTGGAGCGAGTGGACATGGACGCGGCCGTCCTGGCCGACGCGCTCACCCGGCTCAAGCGGGCCCACGGCCAGCTCGGCGGGGTGATCGCCATGATCGAGAACGGCGACGACTGCGAGCGGGTGCTGACCCAGCTCGCGGCGGTCTCCAAGGCCCTGGACAGGGCGGGATTCAAGATCATCTCAACCGGCCTGCAGCAGTGTCAGATGGCGCGTGAGCGCGGCGAGGAGCCGTCGATCACGCCGGAGCGGCTGGAGAAGCTGTTCCTGGCCCTGTCCTGATCCCACCCAAGGGCATCCGAAGGCGACGGCGGGGGCCGTACGCCGGAGTATGCCCTTGTTTTTGCCTGACGCATACCCCCTAGGGTATCGCCGGTTAGAAACGTCCCCGACCGGGAACCGACCGTGACGACACGAAGGCGGCGAAGACGATGAGCACGATCCACATCGAGGTGGTGGCGACCTCCTCCCTGGGCGACCGCAGCTACCTGGCCCACGACGGAGACGTCGCCCTGGTCGTGGACCCGCAGCGCGACATCGACCGGATCCTCGGCCTGGCCGGACGTCTCGGCGTACGCATCACCCACGTGGCCGAGACCCACCTGCACAACGACTACGTCTCGGGCGGCCTGGCCCTGGCCAGGGTGACCGGCGCCGCCTATCTGGTGGCCGCCGACGAGAGCGTGCGGTTCGACCGCCGGCCGATCTCCGACGGCGAGGAGGTCGCGCTGTCCGGCGCGATGACCGTCCGGGTGGTGGCCACCCCCGGTCACACCTTCCACCACCTGTCGTACATCCTGACCGGCCCGGACGGCCCCGAGGGCGTCTTCACCGGCGGCTCGCTGCTCTTCGGCACCACCGGGCGCACCGACCTGCTCGGCGCCGAGCACGCCCACACCCTGGCCCACAGCCAGCACAGCTCCGCGCGCCGCCTGGCCGACCTGCTGCCCGACGGCGCCCAGGTGTGGCCCACCCACGGCTTCGGCAGCTTCTGCTCGGCGACGCAGGCCGACGCCCCGGCCTCCACGATCGGCCGCGAGAGGCAGGCCAACCCGGCGCTGCGTCTGGAGGCCGACGACTTCGTCGCCCAGACCCTCGCCGGTCTCGACGCCTACCCCGCGTACTACGCCCACATGGGCCCGCGCAACTCCGAGGGCGGAGACCCGATCGACCTCACGCCCGTCCGGGCCGCCGACCCCGAGGAGCTCAGGAAGCGCATCGAGGCCGGCGAATGGGTGGTCGACCTGCGCTCCCGCAAGGCGTTCGCCAGCCGCCACCTGACCGGCACCCTCAGCTTCGGCCTGGACGGCCCCATGTCCACCTGGCTCGCCTGGATGGCTCCCTGGGGCGCGCCGATCACCCTCCTGGGCGAGGACGCCGGGCAGGTCGCCGCCGCCCAGCGCGAACTGGCCCGCATCGGCGTCGACCGCCCGGCCGCCGCCGCGACCGGCGACCCGGATCAGTGGGCCGGCGGCCACGACGACCGGCTGGGCGAGCTGGCGGTGGCCACGTTCGCCGATCTGGCCGCCGTCCGGGCCGGGCGCGCCCCCGCGCACCTGCCCGCCCCGGACGTCGTGCTGGACGTGCGCATGACCAACGAATGGCGGGCCGGCCACGTCGAGGGCGCCACCCACATCCCCCTGCCCGACCTGCCGCACCGCCTCGCCGACGTGCCCGCCGGCACGGTGTGGACGCACTGCGGCTCCGGCTACCGGGCCGCCGCCGCGACCAGCCTGCTCGCCCGCGCCGGACACCGCGTCGTGCACATCGACGACGCCTACGCGGCGGCCGCCGAAGCGGGCCTGACCATCACCGAGGCCGACGACTGACCCCGACGGCACCGGCACGTCCGGCGCGGCGGTCAGGAGTGGGCGTGGCGGTCGATGCCGAGGGTGGCGATCAGGTCCTCGTGCAGCTCGAACCAGACGCGGTGGCAGGAGTCGACGTCGGTGCGGTCGACCCAGGCGCCCTCCCCGTTGCGGGCCCGGGCCAGGGCGGCGGCGAAGCGGGTGTCGTACCCGCCGAACCGGGTCAGGACGCCGGTGAGCCGTTCGGCGAGCGGCTGGAGCGCGCGGCCGACGACGGAGAGCTCGTGCAGGATCCGGGCGTCCCAGGCGGGGTCGGAGTGGTCGTTGGCGGCGAGCCGGTCGCGGCCGTCCGGGCGCAGCTGCCAGTCGGTGCACGCCTTCAGCAGGAGGGCGTTCAGCGGGAGGAACTCGCGGTAGACGCCGTGGACCTCCTCGGCGCCGCCGACGAGTTCGAGCTCGGCGGCGAGCCGCCGCTCACCCTCGGCCCGACCGGACTCGGTCAGCGACCAGCCGCCGGTGCCGGCGAACGCGGTGTGGCTCACCCAGCCGCGCGCCTCGGCGTCGCGCAGCTCCTCTTCGGTCTCGGCCACGCCGAGCGCGTACCGCCGGGCCAGCACGGGGGTGTCGGCGAAGCCGGTGACGCGTACGGCGTGCAGCACCAGCAGGTCGGGCGCGGAGTTCCTGGTCATGCGCCGGCCTCCGTACGGGCGGTCAGGCGGGTGTAGTGCTGCTGGCACGCCTGCGGCGAGTTGAACCCCATCGCCTCGGCCATCTGCGCCCAGGTCAGCCCGGCGCTGCGGGCGGTGAACAGCAGGGCGGACTCGATCGCCTCGACCTCGGCGCGCGCGGCGGGCAGCAGGGCGAGCGCGCTCAGGGCGTCCTGCTGGTCCAGGTCGGCGTTGCGCCAGACGGCGAACCGGGCCAGGTCGACCGCCGACGGCGGGATGGGCGGCGGTTGCCAGGGACGGGGTTCGAGCCGGTCGGCGCCCAGGTCCAGGAGACGCCGGCGCGCCTCCCTCTCCCTCTGGGCCTGGAGATGGTCGGCCCGCGTGGTGTGAGCCTGGTCGTGGTTGCGTTCCATGCGGGACATGATTCACAATCGGCGGGACATCGTCAACATTTTGTTGAAAGGCGGGGCGGATGACCGTACCCCTCAAGGAGGCCGTGGCCGACACCTGCGGGGGCAAGGGCGGCGCGCTCGGCGCGCTGATCCGGGCCGGGCTGCCGGTTCCCGGCGGCTTCGTGCTCCCGTTCGCCGCCTACCTCGCCGCGGTCGGCGACCTGGACCTCGCGCGGCACGCCGCCGGACCGAACGGGCTCGCCGCGGCGCGGCAGGCGATCGAGGGCCGGCCGGTCCCCGCCGGGGTGGTGGCGGCGCTGGCGGACGGGCTGCGCGCGCTCGGCGACCCGCCGGTGGCCGTGCGGTCGTCGGCGGCCGACGAGGACACCGGCCTGACCTCCGCGGCCGGCATGTACGAGAGCTTCCTCGCCGTACGGGGGGTCGCCGGGGTCACCGAGGCCGTGCGCGCCTGCTGGGCCTCGCTGTTCTCGCCCCGCGCCGCCGTCGGCGACCAGTCGGGCGGCGACCCGATGATGGCCGTCGTCGTCCAGCGGCACCTGGACGCCGAGGTGTCCGGGGTGATGTTCACCCCCGGCGGGCCGGACGAGCCCACCAGGATCGAGGCCTCCTGGGGGCTCGGGCCCAGCGTCGTGGGCGGCACGGTCACCCCCGACTCCTACCGCGTCGCCGGGGACGGATCGGTCGAACGCGCCATCGCCGACAAACGCACCCGGCTCGACCGGGAGGGCGCGCGGCTCGTCGTCCGTGACGTGCCGGCCGGCGTCCGGGGGCGGGCGGCGATCGACGACGCGACCGCCGTCCGGCTCGCCGGGCTGGGCGCGGAGATCGCCGCCCTGCGCGGCGGGCCGCAGGACGTCGAGTGGGCCGTCGCCGACGGCCGCGTCTGGATCCTCCAGGCCCGCCCGGTCACCGCCGCTCCCCCGCTCGCCGACCCGCTCACCCGCGCCGCGGACGGACCGGCCGGGGCGCTCGTCGGGACGCCGGGCAGCCGTGGCGCCGTGACCGGCATCGCGCGGATCGTGCGCGGGCCGGCCGACTTCGCCCGCGTGCTGCCGGGCGACGTGCTCGTCTGCCCCTTCACCGACCCCGCCTGGACGCCGCTGCTGCGCATGGCCGCCGGCGTCGTCACCGAGACCGGCGGCGTGCTCTCCCACGCCGCGATCGTGGCCCGGGAGCACGCCATCCCGGCCGTCCTGGGCGTCCCGGACGCGACCGGCAGGCTCCTGGACGGCACGCTCATCACCGTCGACGGCACCGCCGGCACCGTCACCGCCGCCTGACCGAACACCTGAGAGGAGAGGGGAGCCGGCCCCGCGGGGCGCGCTTCCCGGACATCGATGACGACGCGACACCTCTACCTGGCCCGCCACGGCGCGGCCGACGCGTTCGGGCAGCTCACCGACGCGGGACGGCGGCAGTCGGCCCTGCTGGGCGACCGGCTGGCGGGCATGCCGATCGACGCCGTGTGGCACTCTCCGCTGGCGCGCGCCGCCGAGAGCACGCGCGAGCTGGCCCGGCGCCTTCCGGACGTCCCCGTGGCCGAGGCCGCCGAGCTCGTCGACCACGTGCCGTACGTCCCCGCGCCCGCCGAGACGCCCGCTTCCTGGGCCGGGTACTTCGACGGCTTCGACCGGGCGGAGGCGGCCTCGGGGCGGGCGCTCGCCGACGCCCTGGTCGCCCGCTTCGCCCACGCCCCCGACGGGCCCGCCTCCGACGTGCACGAGGTGCTGGTGACGCACGCCGGTCAGATCGCGTGGCTGGTACGGCACGCGCTGGACGCGCCGTTGCCCCGCTGGCTCGGCCTGAACAGCGCCAACACCGGGCTGACGATCATCGAGTACCGCACCGGACTGCCTCCCACGATGGTGATGTACAACGACCTGAGCCACCTGCCGGCCGACCTCCGCTGGACCGGCTTCCCCCAGGACATGTGGCCCTGAACCCTCCGGTTCCGCCGGTCGGCCCGCCTCCGGACGCGAACCGGCCCGCCGCGGCGACGCGCGACGGGCCGGTCCGGTGGCCGATGGGCCGATGGGCGTCAGGAGATGCTGCGGCCTTCCACGGCGTCCAGCACCAGCGGGCTGGAGCCGGGGTCGCCGCGGACGCCGAAACCGTAGCGGTAACCGGCCCTGACCTCCGGGTCCGACAGCGCCGGCAGGTGTTCCAGCGTGGCCGCGGTCACCAGCTCCCAGCCGGAGCCGGTGTCGGCGTACATGGCGGCCCGCTCGCCCACCAGCGACAGCGCGAAGCGGCCGCCGTCGGGGACGGTCACGCCCTGCTTGACGCCGAAGACCGCGAGCCCGCCCGGCACCTGCGGGCCGCGCACCTCGAAACCGGCGAACTTCTGGCTGTTGACGTAGAACGCCACCACGTCCGTCTTGCCGTCCTTGACCAGGCCCGTGTAGACGGTGTCCATGTCGGCGGAGTCGCCCTGGAACTTCCTGATCGTGATCGCCGTGGCGAACGCCGGGTTGCGCGGCGAGACGCCCGACGACATCAGCCCGAACCAGGACGCCGACGGGTGCCCGGCCGACAGCGCGCCGTCCGCGTACGTCACCTGCGGCAGCTCCTTGTCCTCCGGCAGCACCCGGTGCGCCTGGTAGTCGCCCGCCCGGTCGAAGCCGTCGGCCAGCTCCTGGTTGGCGAAGGCGTCGGGGGCCGGCGGCACGTACGCGGCCTGCGGCGGCAGCCGGAACATCACCCGGTCCGTGTGCCCGAGGTAGGACGCGCACACGACCGGATACTCCTGGTTCGCGGGCGCGTACGCCGTCAGCGCGGTCTCGAACGTGCGGCCCTCGCCGGTGCGCAGGCCGGTCACCCGCAGCGCGGCCGGATCGACGCCCACGCCGTCGCAGGCCGACAGCGTGACCCGTCCGGCCATCGGCAGCACGTCCCGGTTGGTGACGGTGAAGGTGACCTTGGAGCCGATCCTGCCGCGCTCGGCGGTGGACGCGCTCACCTCGACGTTGCGCCGGGCGAGACCGGGCACCGCGGCCGCGGCGAGGCTCAGCCGGTCGATGTCGTACGAGCCCGCCCAGTCGGAGCCGACCGAGCCGCGTACCCACACCTTGACCCGGGAGATCGCGGCGCGCGGGGCCCAGCGGGACAGGTCCAGCGTGAGCCGGTTCCAGCCGAGCGCGGGGTCGATCGTGCCGACGCCCTCCGCCACCGCGCCGCCGCGCCCGTACGCGCGGACCTTGGCGGTGAAGACGTTGCCCGGCTTGAAGCCGTCGTCGGCCTCGGCCGGCACCCGGATCGACACCGACAGCGACGGCGTGCGCGAGGCGTCGAGCGGCTTGTCGAACAGCACGTCGGCGCCCTTGTACGACTTGGCGTACCGCGACCAGCCGGGCAGGTCGCGGTCGAAGCGCACGCGCAGCGCGTGCCCGCCGTCCACGGCCGTCCGCTCGACGGCGGCGGCGTTGTCCGAGGGCCGCCAGCCGCCGGTGTCGGTCTCGAAGCCGGAGATCACCCGCTCGGCCACCGGCTTGGCGTCGAGCTGCGTGCCGGCCACGGCGGGCGGCTTCCTGACGGCCAGCTCGGCGGGGTCGAAGCCGGGGATGACGTCCTTCCAGTCGGAGATGCCGATGATCTTCTTGGCGAACTCGGTCACCTCCAGCGACCGGTCGGTGTCGATGCCGGCGAACACCTCGTGCAGCGGCTTGCGCTCGCCCGCGTTGGAGGGCGCGCTGTGCTCCTCGTCCCACGTCCACAGGCCGAGCCGGAGGCCGCCCTCCTGCTTGTGGTCGACGTGCCGGTGCAGGATGAAGGAGTCGATGCCGTCGGCGAAGGCGATCTTGTAGTAGGCGTAGGCGTAGGCCGCGGCCTGCAGCTCCAGCTCCTTGGCGGAGTAGTCCTGGGAGTTCAGGCCCTGCTCGGAGAGGATCACCCGCCGCCGTTGCCCGTTGTAGGTCAGCTGGTCCTGGGCGAGGTAGCGCGGCAGCAGCTCGATGTTCTTGAACGTGATCCGCAGGGTGTCGAAGCCGTCGGTGGCGGTCTTGTCGTTCCAGAACGCCGGGTTGAACAGGTTCTCCGGGTAGGGGTGGTAGGCGATGTTCCAGTCGAAGTCGCCCTGGCGCTTGGTGAGGGCGTTGAGCCCGTCCACCACGTCGCGGCCCTTGTAGGTGTACTTGGGGTCGTCGTTGGCGGCGCCCGTCCAGAAGTGCGTCAGCGACGTGTAGACGCGGGCGGCGGCGTCGGCCTTGCGCACGGCCTGCCAGGTCAGCCGCATGGCGCGGGCGTACTGGTCGAGGAACACGTCGCGGTCCTGGCGGCCCATGTTGTACCAGAACTGCTGGGCGTCGATCTCGTTGCCGACGATCCAGCCCCACGCCCGGCCGTAGCGGCCGTCGGCCTGGCTGTAGCGCTGGGCGAAGAACTCCATCGCGGCGGTGAAGTACGCCTCGCCCTCGGCGGTCTTGGTGTTGAACGCGTAGACCGTGCCCTTGCCGAGTTCGGCGTCGGGGTGGATGAGCGTGCGGGCGGCGGAGTTGCCCGCGCCGCTGTTGTAGACCAGCACGATCATGTTGACCAGGACGCCGTTGTCCGACAGCGGCTTGACCTGGGCGTCGAGCCCGGCGACGGCGCCGCGGTCGAAGTAGTACGTCTTGCCCTGCGAGACGAACTCGATGGTGTTGCCCGGGGCGCCCGGCCCGGCCATCATGACCGAGTCGAGGGCCAGGTTGATGCCGGCGTGCTGGACGCCGATCTCCTCGGCGTCGTCGGTCATCTGAACCTGCAACCCCTTTTTGCCCGACATTTCGGGATAAGGGGTTTGGTTGGCCGACGCGAAGCTCAGTTCGTCGGCGTAGTGCACCTCTCCCAGCGGGCCGTCCGCGCCCACCGCGAGGAACTTGTCGTAGAGCCGGTCCTGGTCCCCGTCCATCCGAGGCACCTCGACGCGGAACGGGCCCGCCTCGACGGTCGCGACCGGCCGCTCCCCCGTGGTCGAGTCCTGCCAGGTGTCCAGCGCGTACAGCTCGGCCGGGCCCGGGGCGACCCCGGTGACGGTGATCGTGCTCCCGCCGACCTCGACGCCGCTCACCCCACCGGCCGCCGCCGCACGCGCGGCCAGGGCCTGCGCCGGGACGGCCATCATCGGGACGGCCAGCGCCAGAGCCATCAACAATCGCATGTCATCTCCTCCTACTTGGCCCAGTCCTCGTCGCCCCAGGCGTTCTTCTTGATCCCGGCCTCGATGCCGCGCTTCCACCACTTGTCCAGGTCGGCCAGCTCCTCCTCCAGGGACCGCCGGCCGAGCAGGTAACCGTCGAAGACGTCGCGGAAGGAGGTGCCCTCCGGGCCGCCCGGCAGCGCCACCACCCGGAACGGCTTGCCCCACTCGCCCTCCAGCAGCCCGGCGGTCTCGGCCGACGGCTGCACGCCCTCGACGGCGGGCAGGCCGCCGGTCGCGTCCAGCCAGGGCTTGATCGCCGGCGAGCTCATGTACTGCAGGAACTTGACCGCCGCCGCGTACTTCTCGCCCTTGACGGTCGAGGGGATCATGTAGCTGGTGCCGCCGATCGAGGCGCCGTAACGGGCCGGGGCCTCCGACGACAGCGGCGTGCTGTCCTTGGTGATCGTCGGGAACGGCATCGTGCCGAGCGCGAACTTGGCGTCCGTCTTCAGCGCCTCGACGGCGAAGTCGGTGCCCCACGACATGGCGGCCTTGCCCGAGACGAAGTCGCGGTAGCCCACGGTCGCGCCGCCGTCGGCCACGCCCGTCCAGTTGGGGGTGCCGCAGTCGAAGAACTCCTTGTAGATCTTCAGGGACTCGGCGACCTCCGGCGTCTTGGTGGTGAGCGTGCCTTCCTTGATGGCCTTGCTCATCGACTTCTCGGTCACGGTCGGCGCCGTGCCCGGCTTGCCGGTGGCGTCGAAGAAGTTCCAGTCGTCGTGGTACTTGTCGATGAGCTGGGTGCTGACCGCCTCCCACGTCCAGCCGGTGGCCAGGCCGCCCTTGTCGAGGGCGACGGGGTCGAAGCCGGCCGCCTTGAGCTTGGCGCAGGCGCCCTTGAAGTCCGCCCAGGTGGCCGGGGGTTTGTCGAGGCCCGCCTTGGCGAAGGCGTCCTTGTTGTAGAACAGGCCGATGGCGACCAGGTTGAAGGGGATGTACTCCAGCTTGCCGCTCTCCTTGCTCAACGCCTTGGAGACGGCGGGGCCGTAGTACTCCTTCCTGAACACGTCGATCCAGCGCTGGTTGCCCGGCACGTACGGGTTGGGCTTCTGCAGCTCGTCGTCGAGCGCGTGCACCTCGTGGGCCTTGTGCGGCGGCTGGTTGAAGACCAGTTCGGGCGCGGTGCCGGCGGCGAGCTGGGTGGTGATCGTCTGCATGAAGCCGTCGAGGGGCAGGACCTGCGTCTTGACCTCGATGCCGGGCTCGCGCTTCTCGAAGGAGTCGACCAGCGCCTCCCAGGCAGGTCCGAAGCTGCTGCCGCTGGCGTTCCACTGGTTGGGGCCGGCCAGGGTGATCGTCACCTTGCCGCCGCCGTCCTGGGCGGACGTGCCGCCGGTGCCGAGCAGGCCGCAGCCTGTCAGCGCGAGCAGCATGGCCGAGGCCGCCAGCCCGCTCTTGGGGGGTGTTCTCATCGGGGTATGGGTCCTTTCCTTATTGATACGTTTCAATCGCGGCGGCGGCTCACTTGCCGGACACGATGCCGCCCTGGATGCCCGCCAGGAACCACTTGGACAGGAACGTGAACAGCACCACCAAGGGGAGACTGGCCAGGACGTAACCGGCGAACAGCGGGCCCCACTGCTGCACGTTCTGGTTGGCGAAGAAGGCCAGCCCCGCCGGGATCGTCCGGTAGGCATCGGTCTGCACGGTGAGCAGTGGCCAGAAGTAGTCGTTCCACACGCCCAGCACCGTCATCAGCGCCACCGTGCCGATCACCGGCCGGGCCATCGGCAGCATGAAGCCCGCGAACAGCCGGACGCCGCCGGCCCCGTCCACCCGCGCCGCCTCGAAGATCTCCTCGGGGATCTGCGCCATGTACGTGCGCATGACGACGATCCCGAAGACCGTGTTCGCGGTGACGTGCGGGACGATCAGCACCAGCCGGCTGTCCAGGATGCCGAGGTCGCGCATCAGCACGAACAGCGGGATCAGGCTGGTGATCGAGGGCACCATGAGCAGCGCCGCGACCAGCCCGAACAGCGCGTTGCGCCCTGGGAAGCGGTAGCGGGCGAACACGAACGCCGCCGCCGGGGCCAGCAGCATCGTGCCGGCGATGGCCAGCGCCGCCACCACGAACGAGGTGAACAGGTACGGGCTGACCTGCTCCCAGGCCGCCGCGTAGTTGTCCAGGTGGACCGGCCAGGCCGGAGACCAGTAGCTGGCGAAGAACTGCTCGTTGTCCTTGAGCGACGCGGCGAGCATGAACAGGTACGGGAACAGCCCGGCGAAGGCCAGCACCGCCAGCACGCCGCCGGCCACGAGATCGGTCCTGCGGGTCCGGTTCACGACGCCGACCTCCTGCCGAGCGCCAGCGCGACCAGGCTCACCCCGAGGGTCAGCGCGAACAGCACGGTGCCGAGCGCGGCCGCGTACCCCCAGCTGGTGTCCACGAAGGCGGCGTCCAGCATGCGCAGCACCGGCACCTGCGTGGCGTTGTCGGGGCCGCCCTTGGTCATGATGTGGGCCTGCATGCCGTACTGGAGCACCGAGATCACCGCCAGCACGAACAGCAGCTTGACGTCGCGGAACATCATCGGCAGGTCGATGCTCCAGAAGCGGCGCAGCCGGCCGGCGCCGTCCACCTCGGCGGCCTGGTAGATCTCGGCCGGCACGTTCTGCAGCGCCGACAGGAAGACCAGGAACGGCAGGCTCGCCACCCACGGGAAGCCGATCGTCATCAGCGCGGCCAGCGCCGTGGCGGGGTCGCCGATCCAGTTGCCCGCCAGCCCGTCCAGGCCGAGCGCGCGCAGCAGGCTGTTGACGACGCCGTCGCGCGGGTCGTACATGAACTGCCACAGCAGCACGTTGACCACGGCCGGGAAGGCCAGCGGCAGGATGAGCAGGGTGCGGAAGACGAACCGCAGCCGCTCGCTGGACAGCGACATCACCAGCTCGGCGGCCAGCAGCGGGAAGACCCACATGAGCGTGACGGCCCAGACGAAGATGATCCCGGCGTTGCGGAAGGAGGCCCACCACAGGTCGTCGCCGAGCATCGTGAGGTAGTTCTCCAGGCCGACGAACGGCGACTGGAAGCCCGGCCGCCACTCGTAGAGCGAGTGCAGCATGCCGTTGAGGGCGGGGTAGTAGGCGAACGCCGCGAGCAGGGCGAAGGTGGGAAGGAGGACGAGGTAGACGCCCCACGGGATCCGGCGGCGCGCTTTTGTGCTGGTCACGATCGTCAATGCCTCTCAGCCGTCACAGGGTGCGGAACGCGTACGAGCCCGAGCCGACCCGGTAGACCGCGGCCCCGTCGTCGAGGCGGTCGAAGGTTACGCCCTCCGCCTCGCCCGCCGGCCGGCCGCCCTCGGTCACCCGCTCCGGCGGCGCGGGCACGTGCACCTCGGCGCGGGTGTTGGGCGGCACGACGACGTCCAGGGCGAAGCCGCCGTCGGCGAGCCGCCAGGAGATCTCCACCTGGCCGTGCGGGGTGCGGTGGGCGGTCCGCGCCCAGCCGATCCCGCCGCCGGGGCGGGGGCGCACGACGATGTCGGCGTAGCCGGGCGAGCCGGGGGCCAGCCCGCCGACCGTCCGGTACATCCAGTCGCCGACGGCGCCGTAGGCGTAGTGGTTGAAGGAGTTCATGCCGGGGTCGTGCAGCCCGCGGTGGTGGCTCCAGGAGTCCCAGCGCTCCCACATGGTCGTCGCGTCGCCGTGCACGACCGGGTAGAGCCAGGACGGGAAGGTGTCCTGGGTCAGCAGCCGGTAGGCCACGTCCAGCCGTCCGGTCGAGGTGAGCGCGTCCAGCAGGTACGGCGTGCCGAGGAACCCGGTCGACAGGTGGCCGCCGCGCGCCTCGACGTCCCCGGCCAGCCGGGCCGCGGCCCTGGGCAGCTCGTGCTCCTCCAGCAGCCCGGCCGTCACGGCCAGCACGTACGCGGTCTGCGTGCCGCTCGCCACCACGCCGGGACCCTCGACGAAGGCCGCGCGGAAGGCCCGGCGCACGCGTTCGTACAGCTCCAGGCAGGTGCGTTCGTCGGCGTCGCGGCCGAGCGCGGCGGCGAGCCCGGCGAGCTGCCGGGCCGACAGCGCGAAGATCGCCGTGCCGACGAGCCGCTTGGGGGTCTCGGCGCCGATCGACAGCCAGTCGCCGAACCCCTCCTCGGGGAAGACGCCGCCGTCGGAGCGCTGGTCCAGGTAGGCCAGCCAGCGCAGCATCGGCTCGAAGCAGGCCGCGACCACGCCGGCGTCGCCGCGCAGCCGGTGCAGCGCCCACGGCAGCATGATCAGCGCGTCGCCCCAGCCGGGCGAGCCGGCCTCCTTGGGGTTGGGCGACAGGCCGCGGCCCGACAGCACGTCGGGCACCACGTGGGTGACCGCGCCGTCGTCGCCCTGCGCGTCGACCACGTCGGTCAGCCAGCTCCGCAGGAACGCGGCGGCGTCGTAGTTGAACAGCGCGGTCGGGGCGAAGGCCCAGATGTCGCCGGTCCAGCCGAGCCGCTCGTCCCGCTGCGGGCAGTCGGTGGGGACGGCCAGGAAGTTGCCGCGCTGCCCCCACACGATGTTGCGCTGCAACCGGTCGAGCCGCTCGTCGGAGCAGGTGAACTCGCCGGCCGGCTCCATCGCGGCGTGGGCCACCCTGGCCGTGATCGACTCCGGGGCGGCGCGCAGGCCCGACACCTCGGCGTACCGGAAGCCGTGGAAGGTGAATCTGGGCTCGAACGTCTCGGCCTGCTCGCCGCGCGGCAGGAACTCGTCCGTGGCGCGGGCCGAGCGCAGGTTGGCCAGGTGCAGCCCGCCCTCGTGGTCGAGGACCTCGGCGTGCCGCAGCACCACCGGGCGGTCGCGGCCGGCGCGGCCGGTGAGCCGGACCCAGCCGACCAGGTTCTGGCCGAAGTCGGCGATCCACACGCCGGGCCGGGACTCCCACACCGCCACCGGCTCCACCTCCTCGTGCACCCGGATCGGCGGCGCGACGGAGGCGGTCACCCGGCCCGCCGGGGGGCTCACCGGCACCGTGGGCGCCCATCCCGAGTCGTCGAACCCGGCGGCCGTCCAGCCGAGCGGCTCGGCGGCCAGGTCCTGGCGTTCGCCGTTCTGCAGGTCGGCGTAGCGGATCGCGCCGGAGCCCGCGCGCCAGTCGGCGTCGGTGCGCAGCCGGGTGCGGGAGCCGTCCTCGTGCAGGATCTCCAGCTCGGCGCGGAAGGCCAGGCGGCGGCCGTACTGGAAGGAGCCGAACCAGCTGATGTTGCCGGCGTACCAGCCGTCGGCGAGGACCGCGCCGATCGCGTTGCGCCCCTCCGACACCAGCGCCGTCACGTCATAGGTCTGGTACGCGACGCGGTGACGGTAGTCGGTCCAGCCGGGCGCCAGATGGTCGGCGCCGACCCGCGCGCCGTTGAGGTGGATCTCGTAGACGCCGAGCGCGGTGGCGTACAGCCTGGCCCGGCGCACCGGCGACGGCACGCCGAACTCGCGCCGCAGGTACGGGCTGGGCCGGTCGCCGACCGGCTCGCGGCCCAGCGGCGGGTCGCCGTGCAGCCCGACCTCCTCGGCCAGCCGCCAGCCCGCGTCGTCGTGGCCGGGCTGCTCGAAGCCCTCGACCGGCCCGTCCTCGGCCCGCCACCGGCCGCCGGAGGTGACGGTCACCGTGCCCTCGCCCGCCACGGGGACGAGCTGCGGCAGCGCGGGCCGTCCCTCGACCACGACCTCCAGCCGCACGCACAGCCCGGACCCGGCGGCCCTGATCGCGAGCACGTTCTCCCCCGAGGCCACCAGGTCGCCCGCGTCGGCCACGAACGCCCCCTCCCGGAGCTCCCCGGCGACCCGCACCCCGTTGACGTACGCCTCGACCCCGTCGCCGCCGCCGATCACCAGCCACGCCGACAGCGGCCTGGCCCCGCCCGGCACCGAGAACCGCGTCCGGAACGCGCCCACCGGCGACGCCGACGGGCCGAGCGGGCCGGCGACCCAGATGCGCGGCACGTTCTCCAGGGACGGCAACCGCTCGGAGCCGGGCACCACGGGGGTGCCGATCCAGCCCGCCATCCATCCGCCGGCCTCGCCGAGCCCGGTCTCGAACCAGTGCGCGGTGCTCCAACCGGACCACTGGCCGCTCTCGTCGGCCACCTTGACCCGCCACTGGTAGCGCGTCCGGGGCCGCAGCCCGGCGCCGCCGTAGGGGACGTCGAAGGTCGCCGCGGAGGCGACCACGCCGCTGTCCCAGACCAGCTCGGCCTCGTCACCGGCCGGATCGCACTCCCGGGCCACGACCAGCCGGTACGCGCTCTGCGACCGTCCTCGCCCGGCACCGGTGATCCGCCAGGAGAACTCCGGCGCGCTCACGTCGAGGCCCAGCGGTTCGGCCAGTCCTTCGACACGCAGGTCGGTCACGGCGAGATGCATCAAGGGGGCTCCAAGCTAGTTGAAACATTTCAAGCAATGCGCACGGTAGGCACCCCGAGGTACTTCCGTCAATGCCTCTGTTCCAGATGTGCAGGCCAGGGTCGTTTGGCTGAAACATTTCAACCAGTAGACTGGCTCTCTCTGCCAGGTGACCAGAAGGGCTGCCCACCGGTGACCGACATCCACAAGCCGGCCGAGCGCCGGCGGCTCAGCATGGTCGACGTCGCGGCCCATGCCGGCGTGTCCGTGGGAACGGTCTCCAACGTGCTCAACCGGCCCGAACTGGTGGCCGAGCGCACGTTGCGCCGGGTGCGCGCCTCCATCAAGGCGCTCGGCTTCGTGCCCAGCGCGCCCGCCCGGCAACTTCGCGGCGGCTCCGGCCGCTCGGTGGGCGTCCTGGTGCGCGACATCGGCAACCCGTTCTTCACCGAGGTGCTGCCGGGCATCGAGAACCGGCTGTCGCAGGAGCAGCTGCTGCTGGTGTTGTGCAGCTCCGGCGACTCGGCCGAGAAGGAGGCCCACTACCTGCAGATCCTGGAGCAGCACCGGGTGCCCGGCATCCTCATCACGCCCGCCGGGCCCGACATCTCCCATCTGGTGGAGCTGCGCAGGCGCGGGGTCGGCATGGTGCTGCTCGACCGGCCGGGCGCCGACGCCCAGCTCTGCGCGGTGGCGGTCGACAACGTCAGGGGCGGCGAGCTGGCCGGCGCCCACCTGCTGGGGCTCGGCCACCGGCGCATCGCCTTCCTCAACGGGCCGCACATCGTGCGCCAGTGCGCCGACCGGCGGGAGGGGCTGACCAGGGCGGTGCGGGCCGCCGGGCTCGACCCCGACGAGGTGATCACCGAGGTCACGCTGCCCGCGCTGACCCCGCGCGAGGGCGAGGCGGCGCTGGGGCGGCTGCCCGCGCGCAAGGGGCCGACGGCGCTGTTCTGCGTCAACGACACGGTGGCGCTGGGCGCGCTGCGCGGGCTGGAGCGGCGCGGTGTGCGCGTCCCGCACGACATGGCGGTGATGGGCTACGACGACGTCGAGTTCGCCGAGCTGCTGTCGCCGTCGCTGACCTCGGTCCGCCAGCCCAAGCACCAGCTCGGCCAGGCGGCCGCGGAGCTGCTGCTCACCGACGCCCGGGGCGACGTCAACCACTGGCACCAGGAGATCGTCTTCCAGCCGGAGCTCATGGTCAGGGCGTCGACCGTTCCTCAGTGACGTTTCAATTCGGCCTACCGCAGGAAATCGGGTCTTGCCTGGCCGCCTTCTGGGCCTCATTGTTGAGACGTTTAAATCCCAGGAGGTCCCATGCGTTGGGTTGCCCGTCTCGCCGCCGTCCTGTTACTTCTCCTCCCAGCCGCGCCGGCCGTCGCCGCCGCGGCGGCCGCTCTGCCGTACCCGGTCAGGTCCGACTACCGCATCAAGGGCCTGCAACCGGACTTCTGGCCCGACAAGAACGAGATCGCCGGCAACAACGCCGGCGGCGTCGCCATGAACCTCATCTGGGCCGAGTGGGAGCCCAGCGTGAAGACGCCGCCGTGCGCGGCGGGCGCGCAGGAGTTCGACGGCCACTGCTTCACCGTCGGCTCCGCCGTCGACGCCGCCATCAAGGACTGGACCGCCCGCGGTCTCGTCGTCACCGCCGTCGTCTACGGCACGCCGGCCTGGGCCCGCGGAGCCCGTCCCTGCACGCCCGCCGCCGCCGGGTTCGAGAAGTTCTGCGTCCCCGACAACCCCGCCGACTACGGCCGCTTCGCCGGCATGCTGGCCCAGCGCTACGACGGGCAGCACGGCAACGGCCGCATCGCCGACTTCGTCGTCATGAACGAGGTCAACAGCAACACCTGGTTCGACATCGGCTGCGGCCAGGGCACGGCGTGCGGCACGACCGCCTGGCTGGACGCGATCGCCGCCAACTACAACGCCGCCTACGACGCGGTCATGGCCCAGCAGCCCACCGCGAAGGTGCTCACCTCGCTCGACCACCACTTCGGCACCGCCTACGACCAGCCGGCCGCCTCCGACGCGATGTTGTCGGGCATGACCGTGCTCAAGGGCCTGGCGGCGCGGGCCGGCAACCGGGCCTGGCGGGTGGCCTACCACCCCTACCCGCCGAACCTGCTGGCGCCGCAGTTCTCCGCCGACGACTTCCCGAAGGTCACCTACGGCAACATCGGCGTGCTGGTCGGGTGGCTGCGCCAGCAGTTCCCGAACACGCCGTCGGCCTGGCAGGTGCAGCTCACCGAGAGCGGCGTGAACTCGTTGTCGCCCTCGTCCGAGGCCGCGCAGGCGTCGCAGTTGTGCAACTCCTTCCGCAACGTCCTCGGCACGCCGGGCATCGAGAGCTACGTCTGGCACCGCATGAGCGACCACCCGGACGAGACGGCCGCCGGTCTCGGCGTGGGGCTGCGCCGTACCGACGGCTCGGCCAAGCCGGCCTGGTCGACGTGGGCGCTGGCCAACCGCAACGACCTGTCGCCCCCGCAGTTGTCGTGCGGCTTCGAGCTGCTGCCCCACACCCAGCTCCGGCGCGGCTACCAGGCGAGCAAGGGGCACGTGGCCAGCTCCCGGCTGCTGCCGCCCGGCTTCACCCAGGAACGCGTCTGGAAGCTGCTGCGCAACCAGGCGTCCGGCACCGTGCCCCTGTACGAGTGCAAGGTCGGCGCGCACACCTTGCTCACCCGCGACCCGGGCTGCGAGGGGCAGTTCCCGATGGGCCCGGTCGGCCACATCTACACCAGCCAGGTGCCCGGCTCGGTCGCGCTGCACCGGTGCCGCGCCGCGAGCGGCGACCACCTCGTCACGGACCAGGCCGGCTGCGAGGGCCTGATCCACGAGCAGGTCCTCGGCTACGCGCTGACCTGACCTGACCTGACCGGGCCGGTGGCCGTCCCCCATGGCGGCCACCGGCCCGGCGGCTATCCGGCGGCCCGTCCGGTCTTCGTCCCGGCCGGGCCGCGGACCAGGGTGAAGTCGTCGACGTCGAAGTTCGCGCCGGTGAACACCAGGTACAGCCGGGCCGCGCCGGAGGGGACGCCCGTCAGCGCCGTGGAGACGTCGGCGTAGGACTCCCAGCCGCCGGTGTTCGGGACGGTGACCGCGCCGAGCACCGGCCCGGTCGGCGAACCGGAACGGACCTCGAAGCCGCCCGACGGCCCCGGCGAGGCGACCCGGGCTTTGAACGCGGTGACCCCGGTGAGGTCCACGTCGTAGGCCGCCCAGTCGCCCGGGTCGACGTAGCCGAGCACGGTGCCGCCGTGCGCGGGGGTGTGCGGGTAGGTGGCCACGCCGGACGCCTGCGTCCAGGTCTCCGCCTGGACGACGGAGTCCCCGGTGGGCGGCCCGAGGTCCTTGACGCGGATGTTGCGGAAGGACACCTCGTCGCCGTCGCTGTGGTTCTGGAGGCCGATGTGCCCGTTCTTCAGCGAGCGGGCGGGGTCGGTGTTGGTGAAGTCGTTGATCTTCACGCCGTTGAGGAAGACCTGGAGGCGTTCGCCCTCGACCCGGATCTCGTAGGTGTTCCACTCCCCCGGCGGGTTCAGCGCGGCGTCGCGGGCGGCGGTGTCGGCGGCCTTGAAGCCGTAGACCGAGCCGGTGGTCTTCTCCGGGGCGTCGGTGGCGTCGATCTGGATCTCGTAGCCGTTGTTCACCGCCGAGGACGGGTCGGTCGAGGGCGGGAAGCCGACGAAGACGCCGGAGTTGTCGTCGCCGGCCAGCTTCCAGTCGAGCTTGAGCGAGTAGGAGGCGGTGTACTCCTTGGCCTTGTACCAGAACAGGCCCATGCCGCCCTGCGAGGTCAGCGTGCCGCCGGAGTTGGCGAACCCGCCCGGCCCGGCCTGCTCCCAGCCGGTGGTCGAGCCGTTGTAGAGGGTGGTGTAGCCGGTCTCGGGGCGGCAGTCGGCCTTGGCCTGGCCCGTGGCGTAGGCGAGGCCGCCGCGCAGGTGCTGCCGGAAGGCGGGCTCGGCGAAGGACTCCGCGGTGTGCCCGCCGCCGGTGTAGAAGGAGCGTCCCCCGTCGTACGGCTTGCACCAGGCGATCGGGTGGTCGGCGCCCATCGTGCCGCCCGAGTACGTCGACTCGTCCAGGGTCGCCAGGACGTGGGCGCCGGTCCTGGCGTTGGTCCGGTAGTCGTACCACTCGTCGGTGCGCGGCCAGGAGGCGTCCAGGTGGGCGGTGGCCGGGTGCGCCCGGTCCTCGACCTTGACCGTGGCCTTCTGCACCGCCGGGTGGGCGGCGAACCAGGCGCCGACGAGGCCGCCGTACCAGGGCCAGTCGTACTCGGTGTCGGCCGCCGCGTGGATGCCGGCGTAGCCGCCGCCCGCCTTGACGTACGCCTCGAACGCGGCCTGCTGCGTGGCGTCGAGCACGTCGCCGGTGGTGTTGAGGAAGACGACCGCCTTGTAGGCGGCCAGGTTCGCCGCCGTGAACGCCGCCGGGTCCTCGGTGGCGGTCACGGCGAACCCGAGGTCCCTGATCGCCTGGACGCCCGCCGCGATCGAGTCGTGCCGGAACCCGGCCGTCCGGGAGAAGACCAGGACGGCGGAGCCGCCGGCGGCCGGGGTGGCCGTGGTGAACCTCTGCGGCGCGCCGCCGTTGCACGTCCGGATGACGAGCTGGGCCGGGTCGGTGGCGTCGAGGCACTTGCCGAGCGCCTTCAGCGCGCCGCCCTCGGCGGTCCACTTCTGCGCGCCGGTGCCGTTGCAGGTGTAGATCTGCACCTTGGTGCCGTCCGCGCTGTCGGCCCCGGCCACGTCCAGGCACTTGCCGAGCGCCTTGACGGTCTGGCCGTCGATGGTCCAGTTCTGGGCGTTCGTACCGTTGCAGGAGTAGAGCTGGACCTTGGTGCCGTCGGCGGTGGCGGCTCCGGCGACGTCCACGCATCTGCCGTCGGCGGCGTGGATCGGGCCGGTGGCGATCGCCTCCTTGGCCAGGGTGAAGTCGTCGAGGTCGAACAGCGCCCCGGCGCCACCGGTGAAGACCAGGTAGAGCGTGGTGGTCGCGGCCGTCGCGCCGGTCAGCGGGGCCTGCACGTCGGTGAAGGTCTCCCAGCCGCCCGTCACCGGGACGGCGGCCTTGCCGAGCAGCGGCCCGGTCGGCGAGCCGGCGCGTACCTCGATGGAGCCGCCGACGCCGCCGGAGGAGACCCGGGCCCGGAACGTCCTGGCGTCGTCGAGCCGGTAGGGCCTGAAGGCGATCCAGTCGCCGTTGTGCACGTCGCCGACCGTCCTGCCGCCGTGGGCGGCCGCCTTGGAGATCTGCGAGACGCCGGACATCGTCGTGTAGTGCTCGGCCTGGCGGTGGCGCGGTTGCAGGACGTTCTGGGTGTGGGTGGTCAGGCCGCCCTTGTCGGTGTACTCGGCGTCGAAGACGGCGAAGATGTTGGCCGCGTCGTCGTGCTCGCCGTCGACCGGGATCGTCAGCTCGCCCGCGCAGCCGTTCTTGGAGGTGATCTGGTGGCCGTGGCTGTCGTGGCCGAGCACGTACGTCATCCGGACCTTGGCGCAGTCGATCGTGGTGTCCTCGGGGTCGGTCACCCCGATCGTGAAGGGCACGGTGTCGCCCCAGGTGAACAGCGTCCCGGCGGCGGGCGCGCCGATGGTCACGGTGGGGGCGGTGTTGCCGGCCGTGACGACCACACCGGCCGTGCCGGAGTTGCCCTGGGGGTCGCGCACGGTGAGCGTGGCGGAGAACTGTCCCTCGGCGGTGTAGGTCTTGGTGGGGTTCGGGGCGGTGGAGGTGGTGCCGTCGCCGAAGTCCCAGGCGTAGGTGAGCGCGCCGCCCTCGGGGTCGGCGGAGCCGGCGCTGGAGAAGGCCACGGTGAGCGGAAGTTTCCCGGACGTCCTGTCGGCCGTGGCGACCGCGACCGGCGAGCGGTTCCTGTCCTTGATGTACTCGACGCGGTAGAGGGCGGAGTTGGCGTCGCCGCCGAAGTAGCCGGAGCCGTAGTCGAGGACGTAGAGGGCGCCGTCGGGGCCGAACGCCAGGTCCATGACCTGCGTGCCGGTCCAGGGGAAGGCGGCGATCTCGCCGCGGGTGCCGTCGGCGGCCAGGTCGATCGCCTTGATCCACTTGCGGCCGAACTCGCCGGCGAAGAAGTGCCCGTCGAGGTCCTGCGGGAACTTGACGGCGGAGTTCAGGGCGGCGTCGTAGCGGTAGACCGGGCCGCCCATCGGCGACTCCGAGCCGCTGCCGAACTCCGGCGGCGAGCCGGCGTCGCCGCCGTACCTGATCCAGGCGGGCTTGGCGGGCGGGAGCTTGGCCAGGCCGGTGTTGCGCGGCGAGTCGTTGGCCGGGCCGCCGGCGGCGCAGTCGTACTTCTGGCCGGAGGGCCCTGAGGGGAAGGCGTACTCGTTGTAGGTCTCGGCCAGGGTGTTGGTCCCGGTGCAGTACGGCCAGCCGTAGTTGCCGGGGCCGGTGACGCGGTCGAACTCGACCTGCCCGGCGGGCCCGCGGCCCGGGTCGCTGCTGCCGGCGTCGGGGCCGTAGTCGCCGACGTAGACGACGCCGGTGGCCTTGTCCACGGTCATCCTGAACGGGTTGCGGAAGCCCATGGCGTAGATCTCGGGCCTGGTCCTCGCGGTGCCCGGCGGGAAGAGGTTGCCCGAGGGGATCGTGTAGGTGCCGTCCGCCGGATCGACCTTGATGCGCAGGATCTTGCCGCGCAGGTCGTTGGTGTTGCCGGCGCTGCGCTGGGCGTCGTAGACGGGGTTGCGGTCGGGCCGTTCGTCGATGGGGGCGTAGCCGGAGGAGTCGAAGGGGTTGGAGTCGTCGCCGGTGGACAGGTAGAGGTTGCCCTGGGCGTCGAAGTCCATGTCGCCGCCGACGTGGCAGCACATGCCGCGGTCGGCGGCCACGTCGAGCACGGTCCGCTGCGAGGCCAGGTCGAGCGTCCAGTCGGGCTTGACGGTGAACCTGGCCAGGCGGTTGACGCCCTGCCAGGCCGACCAGTCGGTGCCGGTCGCGGGCGCGTCGCCGGACGGCGTGCTCAGTCGGGGGGCGTAGTAGAGGTAGATGGTCCGGTTGGTGGCGAAGCCGGGGTCCACGGCGACGCCCTGTAACCCCTCCTCGTCGTGGGTGTAGACGGACAGCGTGCCGACCACGCCGGTCTGTCCCCGCGCGTCGGTGCGGCGCAGCGTGCCGTCGCGCGCGGTGTGCAGCACCGACAGGTCCGGCAGCACCGCCATGGTCATCGGCTCGCCCATCTCGGCGACGCCCTTGGCCAGCTCGACGCGCTGGTAGTCGGCGGGGTCGATGGCGGCGTGGGCCCGGGCGGGCGGGGCGGCCACGGTGAGCACGACCGTGCCCGACATGGCCAGGATCAGGGCGCTGGTCCGCGCCGTCCATCGGGACAGGCGGGTGGATCCGCTGGGGGGCATCGCGGAGGTTCCCTTTCCGTGGGGGGTGGGCCGGGAAGGAGGGTTCCATTGGCGGACGATCGAAGAACCTTCGTAGCTCGGGACATTAGATCTCACTTTTGATGATTGTCAACGAAAGTCTGTTAAGTCCTAGACGTAACGGGTTGACGCCCTGGCCGGAACGGCGAAGCCCCGCCCTGCGCGACGGACGCGGGGCGGGGCTTCGGGCGTGGACGTCAGCCGGCGAGGGCGCTGTCCACCGCCTCCGGGGCCAGGACGTGCTCCAGCACCATGACGGCCGCCCCGATGACGCCGGCCCGGTCGCCCAGCTCGCTGACCTGGATGCGCAGGTGCTGGGTGGCCAGCGGGAGCGAACGTTTGTAGATGGCCTCGCGGACGCCCGCGAGCAGGTGCTCGCCGGCGTCGGCCAGGTCGCCGCCGATCACGATGGCGGCCGGGTTGAAGAAGTTCACGATCGTGGCCAGCACGTCGCCGATCTCCCGACCGGCCTGCCGGACGAGCTGGGCGGCGTCGCGGTTGCCCGCGCGCAGCAGCGCGACGACGTCCCGGCCGCCGGTGGCGGGCACGCCCGTCGCCGCGATCCGGGCGGCCAGCGCGGCCCCGCCCGCCAGGGCCTCCAGGCAGCCCACGTTGCCGCAGTGGCACAGCACGTCGTCGTCGGCGGTGGCGACGCGGATGTGCCCGATGTCGCCCGCCGCGCCCTGGGCGCCCCGGTGGAGGCGGCCGTCGGAGATCACGCCGCAGCCGATGCCCGTGCCGATCTTGACGAAGACGAGCTGGCCGGTCTGCTGCCGCCCGGCGCGGTGCTCGCCGAGCGCCATGATGTTGACGTCGTTGTCCACGAGGACCGGCACGCCCAGCCGCTCCCCCAGCCACTCCGGCACCGGGAAGCGGTCCCAGCCGGGCATGAGCGGCGGGTTGACCGGGCGCCCGGTCGAGTACTCGACCGGGCCCGGCAGGCCGATGCCCGCCCCGCACACGTCGGCCAGGTCGCGCCCGCTCTCGTCGAGCAGGTCGGTGAACGTCCGGGCGAGCCGCCCGAGCGCCGCCTCCGGGCCCCGATCGATCGGCGCGTCGGCGGTGCGCTCGGCCAGCACCGTGCCGCCGAGGTCGGTGATCGCGACCCGCTCGTGCATGACGCCCAGGTCGGCGGCGAGGACGAGCCGCGCGGTGCGGTTGAAGGCGAACATGGCCGCCGGCCGCCCGCCCGAGGAGACGACGTCGTCGGCGGGCAGCACCCAGCGGTGCCGCAGCAGCGCGTCGAGGCGCAGGGACACGGTGGACCTGGCCAGGCCGGTGAGCTGGACCAGCTCGGTCCGGGTGCGCGGAGGCCCTTCCCGCAGCAGGGAGAGCAGCGCGCCGGCCCCCGCCGTCGCGCCGTTGAGCGTGTCCAGAGTCAACACCAGCCTCTCCGCCGATGACGGCAGCCACTTCAGAGGACCCCAAGTCTATCTTCGACGGCTGGAGACTGACTTATGACCGCGCGTCGGCATAAGTCCTCGGGCCCGGCGGACGGTCAGGTCGCCAGCGGGAGCCTCAGGACGAAGCGGGCGCCGCCCTGATGGTCGGCCACGAAGAGGTCGCCTCCGTAGGCGTGGGCGATCTCGCGGGCGATGGGCAGGCCGAAGCCGGAGCCGCCGGCGTCCAGCGAGCGCGCCTGCTCCTCGCGGTACAGCCGGTGGAAGATGCGTTCCCGCTCCTCGGGCGGGATGCCGGGCCCGTCGTCGAGCACCTCCAGGACGGCGTACGGCGGCGCGGCGGCGACCACGAACTCGATCCTGCTGGTGGTGTGGCGCTCGGCGTTGGCCACCAGGTTGGACAGCAGCCGGGCCAGCCGCACCCGCGAGGCGCGGACCACCACGTTCTCCTCCAGCCGCGTCAGGACGGACGCGCTCGGCGGGTGGGCGTCCAGCTCCTCCACGACCAGGCGGGCGAGGTCGACGAGGTCGGCGCCGGGCGGCGGGGCCGTGTAGAGGCGGGCCAGGGCGAGCAGGTCGCCGACGATGTCGTTGAGGCGTTCGGCGTCGCGGTGCAGGCTGTGCAGAGTGCGGCGGAGGTCGGCGCCGGGGTCGGACAGGGCCTCCTCCAGCTCGGTCAGCAGGCCGGCGATCGGGTTGCGCAGGTCGTGGGCGGCGTCGAAGACGAACCGCTGCTGGTGCTCGATCGTCTCGTGCAGCATCGAGACCTTCTGCTGCTCCTGGCGGTAGGCCTGGTGGAGCAGCGCGTTGGGCTTCAGCGGCCCGGAGACCCGGCCGCCGGTGGGGCCCGGCGCGGCACGCCGGGATTCGAGCGGGCCGCTGACCTCCCCGAAGACGACGACGATCTCCTTCACGTCCCCCGACGGGTCGAGCACCGGGGCCTGCGTGAGGCGCCAGTGGCGCTGGTCGGGCGGGTCCCAGTCGTCCCGCAGCAGCGGCACGACGTCGCCGACGCCGACGCCGGCCACCCGCTCCAGCGAGGCACGCACCTTCGCCGCCCCGGACGCGCTCAGGTCCGCCAGGACCGGGGCCTCGCCCAGCAGGGCGCGGCCGATGACCTCCGTCCGGTCCTGGCCGGTCATCCGCAGGTAGGCGTCGTTGACGGCGAGCACGACCTGGCCGCGGGTGAGCACCATGCAGGGGCACGGCAGTGCCTCGAATGCCGCCTGGTAGTCGACCGACGCTCCCATCACGGGTCCCCCTCAGCCGCCATCTACCCCCACCGGGCCTGTGACATGCGGAAACGCGACAGAGTTGTCATTCTCATTCTCGATAGTGATAACGTCTGGCGTGTGACGACCTCGACAGAGCGCTGGGCCGAGCTGGCGCTGCATCCCGTGCGGATCCGCATCCTGCGCGCCGTCGCCGGGGGCCGCCGTACGGCCTCCGACCTGGCGGGCCTGCTGCCCGACGTGCCGCAGGCGACGCTCTACCGGCAGATCGCGACGCTGGCCAAGGCCGGGATGCTGGAGGTGGTCGAGGAGCACAAGGTCGGCGGAGCGACCGAACGGGTGTACGCGGTGCCCGAGGGCGGCCTGACGCCGTCCCCCGAGGCGCTGGCGACGGCGACGGCGGAGGACCACGCCCGGTGGTTCACCGCGTTCGCCGGGAGCCTGCTGTCGGAGTTCTCCCGCTATCTCGACCGGGAGCGCGTCGATCTGGCCGCCGACGGCGCCGGCTACCAGCAGATGGTGCTCCACCTGGACGACGAGGAGTTCGTCGCCTTCGCCCAGGGATTCGCCGAACTGGTGCGGCCCCTGCTGGCGAACGAGCCGGGAGGGGGGCGTACGCCGCGCTTGCTGGCGACGGTCCTGCTCCCCCTGAAGGAAGGCTGAGCTGTGGCAACGGTAATGGTCAACGAGGGTCTGGTCACGATCGTCTTCGGTCCCTGGGAGCGGTTCCTCACCGGTCACGGCCGGTACACGTTCCCGCTCGCGTCCGTGCGGGAGGTGCGGGTCGCCGGTGAGCCGTTGCGCGTCCCGCGCGGCGCGCGGAAGGGGCTGAGCGTGGCGGGCCACGTCAAGATCGGGGTGTGGGGGCTGTTCGGGGGGCGGCGGCAGCTCGTGTCGGTCACCCGTGACACGCCTGCGGTGCACCTGCTGCTGGACCGCGCCGGGGCCGGCGGCGAGTTCGACGAGGTGGTCGTCTCGGTCCCCGACGCCGGACGGGTCGCCGCCGCCGTACAGGCCGTGGTCACGTGACCGGCGTCGAGGTCAGCGGCCTGACCAAGCGGTACGGCGAGCTGACCGCCGTCGACGACCTCAGCTTCACGGTCAGGCCGGGCGCGGTCACCGCGTTCCTCGGCCTCAACGGCGCCGGGAAGACCACGACGATGCGCATGATGGTCGGCCACGTCACCCCCACCCGCGGCGTCGTGACGATCGGCGGCCGGCGCTACCGCGACCTCCCGCGCCCGACCACCGTGGTGGGCGCGACGTTCGACGCCGCCTCCTTCCATCCCCGGCACTCGGTCAGGGACCACCTGCGGATCTACGCCGCGATGGGCGGCCATCCCGATCGCCGGGTCGGCGACCTGCTGGGCCTGGTGGGCCTGGCGGGGGCCGCCGGGCGGGCGACCGGCGCCCTGTCCACCGGGATGCGGCAGCGGCTCAACCTGGCCACCGCCCTGCTCGGCGACCCCCGCGTGCTGCTGCTGGACGAGCCGGGCAACGGCCTGGACCCCGAGGGCGCGGCGTGGCTGCGCTCGTTCCTGCGCGGCATGGCCGCCGAGGGCCGTGCCGTCCTGGTCTCCAGTCACGTGCTGGCCGAGGTGGAGCAGGTCGCCGACGACGTGGTGGTCATCGGGCGGGGGCGGCTGCTGGCCGCCGGCCGCCTGCGCGAGCTGTGCGGCGCCGAGCCGGACGTGCTGGTGCGCACCCCCGACGCCGCCGCCCTGCGCGCGGTCCTGGCGGGCGAGGCCGAGCTGGTGGAGCCGGCCGGACCGCACGACCTGCGGGTCCGCGGCCTCGATCCGGCGCGGGTCGCCGCCCTGGCCGCGGCCCACGGCCTGCCGGTCCACGGCCTGACCACCGAACGCCCGACCCTGGAACGTCTCTTCCTCGGACTCACCGGCGAGGGGGCGCGGGAGCGGGCGGACGGGAGCGAAGGGACAGGCCCAGGAGAGCGGGCCGGCGGAAGCGAAAGGGCGGGCCCGGGAGAGCGGGCCGACGGGAGTGCAGGGGCGGGCCCGCGGGAGCGGGGCGCGAGTGGGAGGGCGGGCGTGTGAGGGGTTTCGTGCGGGCCGAGTTCCGCCGGTTGCTGGCCACGCGGATGTGGTGGGGCATGCCGCTGGTGGCCGTCCTGCTCGGCGGCGGGCTGATCGGGCTGCTGGCCGTGGTCGGGCCGGAGAACTTCGAGCCACCGATGCCGGGGCTGGACACCGAGGCGGGGGTGCGGGCCGTCCTGGGGTTCCTGGGGTTCACGGCCTTCGTGCCGGCCGCCGCCGGGACGCTCGCCGTGACGTCGGAGTACCGGCATCGCACGGTGAACTTCACGTTCCTGTTCGCGCCGGACCGCTGGCGGGTGCTGGTGGCCAAGCTCGCCGCCCACGCCGTGGCGGGCCTGGCGTACGGGCTGGTGCTGGCCCTCACGGCGGGGGCGGCGCTGTTCGGCGTGGCCGCGGCCCGCGGCGTCGAGCTGGGGCTGCCGGCCGGGACGATCGTGGCGCTGCTGGCCCGGCTGGGGGTGGCGATGGCGGTCTACGTGGTGCTCGGCGTGGGCCTGGGCGCGCTGATCCGCAACCAGGTCGCCGCGCTGTGCGTGGTGATCGGCTACCTGTACGGCGGCGAACTGGCGCTGATCATGATCCCCGGGGTGCGGGAGCTGTACCCGTGGCTGCCCGGCGGCGCCACCTCGGCGCTGACCGACTTCACCGCCGTGGCCGACGCGCTGGCCGCGCAGTTGTCCAGCGAGCCGGTCCGGCTGCTGTCACCGGCCGCCGGGGCGCTGGTCCTGCTGGCGTACGCGGCGCTGGCGAGCACGGCCGCCGTCCTGAGACCGCTGCGCCGGGACGTGGCCTGACCGCGACCGCGCGAACCCCGCCTGATCGCGAACCGGCCGAGACCCCGCCGGACGGCCAACCGGCCGGGACCCCGCCTAACCGGGAACATTCTTACAAGCCCGCGGGGTGGGCGGGCGGGGACAGTGTCGCCATGATGACTTCCCAACAGGTCCACTCCCCCGCCGCCCGGACGGGCGGGCGGCGCGCGGGAGGCCGCCGGCGGCGCCGTTCCGTCGTGGCCGCCGTGCTGCTCGCGGTGGCCGTGCTGCTCCTGGTGAACGCGCTGGTGGTGTCGAGACAGGAGGCCGCGGGCGAGTCGATCGTGCCCCTCGACGGCGGCGGCCTGTACGTCCGCCAGGACGGCCCCGCGGACGCCCCGGCGCTCGTGCTGATCCACGGCCTGGCCGGATCGACCCGCTGGTGGGACCAGGTGGTCCCGGCGCTGGCACGGTCGCACCGCGTCATCCGCATCGACCTGCTCGGGCACGGCCGGTCGGCCAAACCGGCCGGCGGCGGCTACACGATCGCCGAGCAGGGACGGCGGGTCGGCGCGGCGCTGGACCGGCTCGGCGTGCGGCACGCGGTCGTGGCCGGTCATTCCACCGGCGGCTCGGTCGCCACCGCGCTCGCCGAGCAACGCGGCGACCTGGTGACCGCGCTCGCCCTCGTCGACTCCGGGCCCCGCCTGGACGCCTTCATCTCCGACGGGTTCGTCGGCGAGTTGCTGTTCGTCCCCGTCGTGGGGCAGGCGCTGTGGCGGTTCCGCACCGACGGCCTTCTTCTGCGGGGGCTGGAGACCGCGTTCAGCCGCCCCGGCTACCGGATCCCGCCGCAGCTCGTGGACGACGTGCGCGGCCTCACCTACCACTCGCTCACCACGACCTCGAAGGCCGCGGAGGAGTATCTGCGGCAGCGCCCGCTGCCCGGCCGGCTGGCCGGGCTCGGCAAGCCGCTGCTGGTGCTCTTCGGCCAGGACGACCGGAGATGGCGCTCGTCCTCGGCCGCCGACTACCGGACGGTCCCTGGCGCGACCGTCGAACTGCTGCCCGGGACCGGGCACTCCCCCATGCTGGAGGACCCGACCCGGACGGCTGCGTCCCTGCTCGCCTTCGCCTCGGCCCACGACGGGCCGCGGGCCGCGACGGCGGGGTGAGCCCTGGGCGCGAGGGCCGGATGCGGTCCGCGCGCCCAGGGCCCGGGGTCAGAACAGGCCGCCCAGGAAGTCGTCCAGGCCGCTCTGGTCGATCCAACGGGTGACGCGCGCGCCGGTCTCGGCGATCGTGCCCGTCCGGGTGTTCTCCGGCTCGATCTTCTCCGGTCTGAAGATCTGCTTCTCAGCCTGCCCCGAGCCGCCGGGCCTGGTCAGGCTGGGCGGCGGCGGCCCGTCCGGGTACATCTTGCCGTCACGGTAGACGGAGTAGGACTGGGTCGGCTGCCTGGTGCCGTCGTTCCGGTAGACGTGGCTGGGTCTCGGCTGCGCCGGCTGTCTGGTGGCCTTCGGCGGCGACTGGCGTTGGACCGCCCTGTGGCTGGTCGGCCGGCTCGCCGGTCGGCGCGCGGCCTGGGCGCGCCGGGCCTGGGCCGCCCGGTAGCGGTTGCGCGCCCTGGCGGCTTCCGTGGCCCGTCGCTTGGCCGCCGCCTCGGCGGCCTTCTTGGGCCCCTCTCACCTGCCCCCCGCGGCGCCCCGTCGCTTGCCCGCCGCGGCGGCCGCCTTCCTGGCCTTCTCCGCCGCCTTCTTCTTGGCTGCGGCCAGTGCCCTGCGTTTGGCCGCCGCCGCGGCCTTCTTCTTGGCCGCCTCCAGCGCCTTCTTCCTGGCCAGCGCCGCCGCCCGCCGCTTGGCCGCCGCGATGGCCGCGCGCCGCGCCGCCGCCCGCGCCGCCGCGAGCGCCGCCCGCCGGGCCGCCGCCTGCGCCAGCTTCCTGGCGATGATCCGCGCCGCGATCCGCGCCGCGATGCCGACCACGATCCAGAACAGCTGGCCGTCGGGGTCGCTCATGCTGACGGGGCTGTTGTTGGCGTAGGCGTAGGCGTTGAGCTGCTGCGGGTCCTCCTCGTCGATGATGGGGTCGACCGACAGGAAGCGGCCGTTCTTCGGGTCGTACTCGCGGGCGCCCAGGTGGACGAGCCCGGTCGGGTCCTTGGTGCCGCCGACGAAGGACCGCTGTCCCGGCCACCATGGCGGTGGCGACCCCCGGTCCTCGCCGAACGGCGTCATCCGCCGTACGGCCAGCTCCCCGGTGCCGCCGTTCACGGCCGCCTGCGCGGTGCCCTGGTGGTCGGCGGCCAGGAAGTAGACCTGGTTGTCGGGCGTGCGGACCGCGATCGGCTCGCCGTTGATCGTGTAGTAGCGGGTCTGCTCGACGGCGTCCTTGGCGAAGTCGAAGCGCAGCTCCATGTCGTCCACGTACAAGGTGGCGTCCGTGGGGGTCTTGCGCAGCAGCCGGGCGCCGTCGGCGTCGTAGACGAACGACGTCGTCTTGCCCGCCTCCGTGACCGACTCCAGGTTGCCTTCGGCGTCCCAGACGAGGGCCTGGTCGGAGGTGCCGACCTTGCGCCGGGTGGTGTTGCCGGTCTCGTCGTAGGTGAACAGGTCGGCCCCGACGCTCTGCAGCGCGTGCGGCTGCTTGCCGCCGGCCGCCGGGTAGACGGAGGTGCGCACGCTCTCGGGCGCGCCGCCCCAGGCCGGCTTGGTCTCCTTGACCCGGTTGCCGGTGGCGTCGTAGGCGTAGCTGACCGCGTACGGGGCCACGCCACCGATCTTGTCCGAGGCCGGCGTGCCGCTCGCGCAGTCGTCCGTGGCCGTCCACGCCGAGCTCATCCGGCGCAGGTGGTCGTAGGTGAAGCACTGCGTGTCGCGGCCGCCCGCCTTCTCGGCGATCTTGGTGATGTTGCCGGCGGCGTCGTAGGAGTAGTTGAGGTCGAGGTCGGTCGCGGCGGCGCCCTCCCGGTCCAGCCTCATCCTGGTCAGCCTGCGGGTGGACTCGTCATGGGTGTAGGTGAGCCAGGCCTTCTTGCCGCCGGAGCCCAGCTCGTACTGGAGGGTATCGCCGAGCTTGGAGTAGCGGGTCGCGGTCACGTACGACGACAGCCCGGTGACCTTGGTCGGCTGGCTGAGCTCGTCGTAGGAGTAGACCACCGACTCGGCCTCCAGCCCGCCCGCGGCCGGGAAGCTGACCGACTGCACCTGGTCGTCGAGGGTGTAGCGGGTGTTGAGCACGTACGACCCGGCGAGCTTGCCCTCCCGCTCGGGGATGGTCACGGTCTCGCGCAGGCTGCGGTAGTCGGAGTCGATCGCGTTGATCTCCGCCTTGTACGCCTGCCCGCCCGCGTACCGGATGGTGGCGTTCATGTGGCCCTTGGCCAGCCCGTCGTACTTCCACTCGGCCAGCAGCGTGCCGGTGGCCGAGCCGTCGCGCAGCTCCTTCTTGCGTCCGAGGTCGTCGTAGACGTACCAGAGGGTCTTGCCGCGGGCGTCGGTCGTGCTGACCAGCTCGTCGGCGTCGTTGTACGTCATCGTGGTGACGCCCTTGTCGGGGTCCTCCGACTTGGTCTCCCGGCCGCGCACGTCGTAGGTGTGCCGCCACACGTTGCCCGCGGGGTCGGTCACCGTGGCCAGGCGCCCGGCCGGATCGTAGGTGTACTTGGTGGACTCGTACGCGCCCGTCGGGGTGGCGCCCTTGTACTGGCGCAGCTCGATGAGCCGGTCGTCGGCGTCGCCGATGCGGGTCGTCGCGGTGCCGCCGGGCGGCGGCGTCACGTTGACGCGGTCGCCCTGCTGGGTGGCCGAGACCCGGTACTTCTCCACGCCCTTGGCCTTGAGGATCTGGGCGTTGACCTCGCCCGCGCCGTCGAAGACCGACACGACCTGGGTGGGCACGTCGGTGTCGGCGACCGCGAGCAGCTCGGTGGCGGGCGTGCCGGTGGCGAAGTAGCCGGTGTTGGACTTGCTCACCTCGCCGAGCGAGTTGTAGTAGGTGTCGGTGATGGTGCGCCCGTCGCGCAGCGCCGGGTCCTGCGTCTGGTCGTCGCGGGGGGCCGGTTCCTGCGTCTGGCGTTCGCGCATCAGGCCGTCGTACAGCTCGTGGCTGGTGGTGTAGCCGCCGTCGGCGCGCAGCGTCTTGGTGGTGACGATGCTGGGGCCGTCGGTGCGCATGGTGTAGGCGTACTCGGTGCTGGGCGACTGGCCGGCGGCCTTGCTCCGGTCCGGCTGCCAGACCTTGACCAGGCGGCCCAGCGCGTCGTGCTCCATGTCGACGCGCCGGCCGTTGGCGTCGATCTCGGCGACGGGCTCGCCCCAGGCGGGCTCGATGAGGGTGCGCTCGACGTGGCCGAGCTGGTTGGTCTCGACGATCTCCGTGGCCGGGGCGCCGGTGGCCGGACTGTAGGTGGTGATGGACTTCGTCCCGGCCGGGTCGCTCTCGCTGGTCTCACGGCCGTAGACGTCGTAGGTGTGGACGCTGTCGGTGATCGTCGAGCCGTCGGCCGCGCCGAGCTGCTGGACGGTGGTCACGTCGCCCTTGGTGGGCGCCTGGCCGTAGGCCTTGTTGTCGTACTGGACCCGCTCGTCGGAGATGACCTCGCCGGCGGCCAGGGCCGAGACGGCGGTGCCGCAGCCCGCGGCGACCTTCTGGACCCTGCTGGCGTAGTCGAGCATCCAGGCGGTGTCGTTGCGGGCGTAGGTGTAGCGGGTGCACTGGTCGTCGTCGGCGGTGGCCAGGTCGCCCTTCTCCTCCACCTGGGTGAGCAGGCCCTTGGCGTCGTACGAGCGCTCCTCGCCGGTACGCCGCCACGCGCCCGCCGCCAGCGCCGTGCGTGTCACCATCGACTTGGGCTCGACCACGTACGCGGTCTTGGTGACGCCGCCCTGCGTGGACTCGGCGGTCTTGAGCGACCACGGCTCCTCGGCGGTCGCGGTCAGCACCGTGGCGCTGTCGCCGTCGTAGAGGATCTCCTCCCGTTCGAAGCCGGAGAGCTGGTCGAGGTCGTCCAGCTTGCCGCCTTCGGTGTCGACGACCTGCGCGGTGCGCTTGGAGCCGTCGGCCTGCTTGTCGCCGTGCATGCCGCGGAAGTACCTGAACTCGGTGAGCGTGCGCCTGGTGTCCTGGCCGTCGCCCTCGCGGACCCGTACGCGGCCGAACCCGCGCCATTCCGACCAGGTGCGGTGCTCGGGCTTGACGAGGATGTTGTCGGCGTAGTGCCAGGCCCCGCCGTCGAGGTACTCGTAGTCGGTGACCACGTTCGGCGAGCCGGCGACGCGGTCCACCTCGACGGTCTGGGTGACGACGTACTTGTGGAACCAGTCGGTGACCTCGCCCTCGGCGGGCGGCGCCCAGCGCTGCGGGAAGCACAGCCGGTTGTTCTTGTCGGCCGCGGCCGGCACGTCGCCGGGCTTGCAGTCGGCCGCGGCGTAGTTGATCCGCAGCTCGCCGCCGGTCTCGTTGTTCACGGCCTGCACGCGCCACTTGACCAGCGGGGCGCGTCCCTCGTTGGCGTCCACCCGGTTGGGCAGCTGCACGCCGCTGAAGGTGATCTTCGGCATGGTGAGGGTGCCGCCCACGTGGCCGCTCTGCTGGACCGCGGCCAGCCACAACGACGGGCTCAGGCCGTCGCCGGTGGCGGGGAACTGGTGGGTCAGCGTCCAGGAGTCCACCGGGCTGTACTGGCCGGAGGCGTTCAGGATCTGCGTGGTGACCTTGGCCAGGCGCTTGCGCGAGAAGAACGTCGGCGACAGCCGGTCGGTGCACTTGACGCCGGAGTCGCAGATCTGGTCGAACGGCACGTCCGGCCAGGACGCCGCGGTCTCCTTCTTGAGCTGGTCGGCGGCGCAGGTGACGGTGCCGGACGGCAGGCAGCGCTCGGCCACGTCGAAGACCACCCGGGAGGCCGGGGCCTTGGTGAACAGCTCGTTGCTCAGGTAGCCGTAGTCGATGCGGGTGAGGTAGGCGCCGCGCACGTACACGGTGCCCTGCTCGGGCTTCATGCTGCGGCCGTAGTAGTTCTTCTCGTTCTCGTACCAGTACGTGGTGGCGTTGCCGTGGGTGTCGACCGCGTAGTCGAGGTTCCACCGGTAGGCCTGCTGGCACCAGGCGTCGGCCGGGGTGCTGGAGTAGCACGGCTCGCCGCTGTTGTTGCCGAACACCGGCACGGTCTGCACCGACTTGGTCTCGGCCTTGCCGGTCGCCCAGCCGGGCAGGCGGTTCAGGCCGAAGGTGTACTGGGTGCCGTCGGCGGTCGTGACCCGCCAGTACTCGCCGTTGTTGTCACCGTTCGTGGCGCCGGTGAGGTACTCGATGCGGGTGCCGTCGTCGCGCTTGGGCCGCCACTGCTTGGTGGTGGCGTCCTTGACCAGCTCGACGGCGGAGTTGCCGAGCGACAGGGTCGCGTTGTCCTGGTCCCAGCACAGGTCGCCGGTCTTCTTGCCGTCGATCATGCAGGCCTTGTAGCGGCGTTCGACGTAGCCGCTGGGGTTCAGGTCGAAGCCCTCCCCCACCCAGGACGGCTGGTTGTTGGTGGAGACGGTGCGGCCGTCCACGCTCTGGGAGGAGTAGTCGATGGACAGGTCGGGCTCGTCGCCGCCCAGGGCGGGCGGCATGCGCAGGTCGTAGCTCCAGGAGAAGTCGCCGGACTGGTTGCCGACGCTCCAGCTCGCCGAGGGGGCCAGCGAGGTGGCGGCGTGGTCGCCCGACGGGCCGGAGGCGGCGGCGGTCACGGCGTACAGGCCGGTGGTCTCGACCTCGGCGGTCAGCGTGCCGGCCTTGGCGTCGTTGTCGCTCTTGACCGGCTGCGGCGCGGCGCAGGCGGTGGCCTTGGCGTCGAGCGCGCACTCGTCGAGCTTGACCATGCGCAGCCGGGCGCCGTAGTCGCCGCCGAAGGCGTAGCGGAAGCCGGAGTAGTCGACCTCCAGCCGGGTCTTCCCGGACGCCTTGGCCGCCGCGACGCCCTGGCCGGGCGACACGCGCATCGCGACGCCGAGCAGGTCGGTCTTGAGCAGCTCGACCTTGACCGGGGTGGCGTCGGCCGCGGCCACGCCCTTGTCGGCGCTCTTGTCGGCGCTCTTGTCGGCGCTCTTGTCGGCGGGGGCCAGGCGCACCGGGAACCCGGCGGCCAGCGTGCTGACGCCGCCGCCCAGCTCGGCCGTCCGCGGCGCGGGCCAGGCGACCGCGGGCGGGGCCTTCCACGCCTGTTCGGCCGCGGGATCGGCGAGCGGCGGCAGGACGGGCACCTTCCCGCCCTTGACCGGCGTCTCCTTCTGCACCGCGGGCGCCTTGCGGGGCGCGGCCGAGGCGGGCAACGCGTACGCCATGGGCGCCAGGAGCACGACCGAGAGCACGGTCGCCAGCCTGCGCGGCCAGGCGCTCTCGGGCTTGGCGCCCTCGAAGCGGTTCCAGCGGGGGTCGGGGGCGTCGGGTTCCTCGGCGGGTTGCTGAAAACGATTCCAGTTGGGCTCTGGCAGATCTAACTCACTGTCCACGGTTTCTCCCAGGGAGGGGCTACTGGGCGGCTAGCTGGGCTATCTGCTCGGCGCTGAGTACGCCGTCATAGGTGCGGACGTCGTCGACGGTCCCCGGCCAGTAGCCGGTGAAGACGCCCGCGGATTTCGTCCGGCCCAGTTGCAGGGGGCCGGTGGCGGTCCAGGTGCTCACGTGGGGGGTGACGGTGGTGGCCGACAGACGGCCGTTGACGTAGACGCGCAGCTCGCCGGCGAGGGCGTCGTACACGCCGGCGACGTGCGTCCATTCCAGCGGGGCGGGGATGGCGTCGGAGCGGGTGCGGACGAGGGCGGCGGTGTCGGTGTCGGCGGCGGCCATGCCGAGGGTCCACCGCCCCTGTTCCTTGTCGAAGCCGAGCTGGAACCCGGCCGCCCTGGCGCCCGGCTGGGCGACGGCGGCGGTGTCCTTGGCGGGCAGGTAGTCGAGCTGGGTCCAGACGGCGACGGTGTAGCCGGAGCCGGTGGCGACCGCGGGCCCGGCGGCCTGGGCGTAGCCGGTGGCGCCGTCGAGGGCGAGGGCGCCGTCCAGCCAGCCGTCGGTCCAGGTGGCGGCGCCGGCCAGGGTGGCGGGCGTGGCGCGGCCCGAGGAGTCGGCGGCCGACAGCCCGCCCTCATCGTCCAGCTTCCAGTGGCCGACCAGCGTGGCGGCGCTGTTGACCAGGTCGGCGACCTCGTCGGCGAACATGGCCCGGCCGTAGAGCCGCACGTCGTCCACGTCGCCGGGCCAGAAGTCGGCCGCCGCGCCGCCGGTCCTGCCGCGGCCGATGGTCAGCGGGCCGGTGGCGTTCCACGGCGCGGGGACGGCGACCGTGGACTCCGCCCGGCCGTTGACGTAGAGGGAGATCTGGCCGGCCGCCGAGTCGTAGACGCCGGTCAGGTGGGTCCACTCGTTCAGCCGGGGCGCGGCGGCCGACAGCGCGCGCACGGTGGTGGCCGCGTCGGCGTCGGCGCTCGTGACGGCCAGCGCCCAGCGGTTGTCGGCCTTGCTGTACTGCAGGGAGAACGCGCCGGTCCTGCCGCCCTCCTGGGTGACGGCGGTGGCGGAGGCGGCGGTGCCGGTCAGCCGGACCCAGGCGCTGACGGCGAAGTTGCGGCCGGTGTCGGCGACCGGGCCGCCGGTCTGGGCGTAGGCGTTGGCCAGCCTCAGCGCGCCGCCGGTGCGGCCCGAGGTCCAGGTGGCGCCGTACAGGGTGGCGGGGTGGGTGCCGGCGGCATCGGCGGCGGTGGCGCCCTGGCCCTCGTTCAGCGGCCAGTGACCGGCCGGTCCCCGTCCGGCGTTGACGTTGAAGACGTAGGTGCGGATCGGGCCGAGTTGTCCGGCGCGGTCCTTGCTGCGCACCGACAGGACGTTCGGGCCGTCGTGGCGCGGGGTGAGCGTGATCGCGGCCGTGCCGTCCTGGGCGGGCGGGACCTCGGTCTTGGGGGTGGTGTCCAGGCCGTAGACGTAGGCGGCGACGTCGGTGACGCCGTTGGGGGCGAAGGTGAACCCGCCGGCCAGGCCGACTCCGTCGCTCCAGGCGTTCTCGGTGAACCGTTCGGAGGACACCTCGGGCTCCCGGCCGGGGGCGGTGGCGTCCACGGTCGCCTCGCACCAGGGGCTCCACGCGCTGTTGGCCTTGCCGTCCTCGGCGCGGACCCGCCAGCGGAGCAGCGCGCCGTCGGCGTACAGGCTCTGCGGGACGAGGGCGGAGAAGGCCGTGCCGGTCGAGCCCACGGGGGTCAGGTACTCCCCGGCCTTGGTCCCGTCGGCCCGGTACCACTCGAAGCGGCCCCTGACGGAGTTGTCGACGTCCTTGAGCCGGGCCCAGAGCTTGGGCGTGGGGGTGCTGATGACCGGCCGGCCGTCGCCGGAGACGCACGGGCCGCCCGGGTCGGACCAGGCGTCGGCCGCCACCGGGTCGGCGGGCAGCGAGTTGTACTCGATGACCAGGCTCGGGTTGTTGCGGAACTTCTTCCAGGCGTACTGGTCGGTCTCGCTGGTGGCGCGGAGGCCGACGGTGATGTTGGCCCACTTGTTGGCGGCGGCGTCCGCGACCTGCGAGGTGACGTCGAACTCGACGCCGCCGGGCAGGCAGGACGCGCCCCAGCCCTTGGCCACGTTCACGGTGGAGAGCTTCTTGACCCACTTGGGCTGGTTGCTCCAGGTGGTGCTCTTGCTGATCGTGTTGGTGGACCACGCCTCGACCTGCCGGGCGCTGCACGAGTAGGACCACGTCTCGTACGTGCGCAGCGTGCCCTTGATGATCTGCTTGCCGTGGATCGTGGAGCCGGTGTTCATCTGGAAGAACGAGCGGTTGGTCTGCGAGTTGACGTGACCGACGCGGGCGACGTCGCTGGAGTTGAGGTAGTTGGAGCTGGGCCAGTTGCTCCACACGGCGGTCCAGGCGCCCCGGGCGGCCGAGAAGTACGGGTCCAGGAACACCGGGTACCGCGTCTTCGGGTCGTTCATCATCGCCCGGTCCGGCCGCAGCCGCAGCTTCCTGCCTTCGAGCGAGACGCCCATCGTGGCCTGGCGGGCCTCGGGCGCGCGGCCCTCCTTGACCGCGGCCTGGGTGGTGGCGCCCGTCGAGTCCCACATCGTGGGGGTGGGCGCGATGAAGATCGTGCCGCCGGTGCGGTCGACCGCCTCCAGGTTGCCCGCCTTGTCGGAGCTGAGCGACAGGCCGCTGACCGACAGCGGGAAGTCCAGGTCGGGCAGCGCGCTCGCGGCGGCCCGCGTCTTGACCACCAGGACGTGGGAGAACCCGTCCACGTCGGCGGTGACCCGCAGGTCCACGCCCGGCAGCACCTCGGGGTAGGTGGCGGTGTCGCCGTCGAGGGTGGGCGTGGGCAGCGTGCCCGGCCAGGCCAGTTCCAGGGCCTTGCCGCCGCGCGACAGGCGGGCGAGCGGCCCGCCGCCTCCGCCGGAGAAGGTCAGCCCGGCCGCCGTCGCGACCGGCTCCACCGCGCCGTCGGGGCGCAGGCGCAGGGTGGTGTCGACGGGCACCCAGCCGGTGGCCTGGCGGACGCGGACGGGGCGGGCGTTCAGTTCGAGGGCGAAGGTGCCGTCCGGGCGGGCGAAGACCTGGCGGGTCTCGCTGCGCATCGACTCGATCTCGACCGGTTTCCCGGTACGCCTGGCCAGCGTGGTGGCGGCCGTCTCCGACATGGGGGGCGCGCTCGCCGCCGGAGGCGCGCCTGCCTCCGGCGGCTCCGCGCCGGCGGGCGGCACCGCCGGGATCGTGAATGCCAAGACGGCCGCGACCAGCCCACGCACAACCCGCATCGGTCCTCGCATGTCGACCAGAGGTCCGCGCGGGACCAGGCGATCTTCGATTGACGAACGGATTGTCACCCGCGTAATCCCGTACGTCTAGATCTTCTGGCGAATTTCGCCACAAGTTGGGACATGTATGGAAGGAACCGCCGTAAGTCGCCGTCGGAACCCGTCGCGCGGCGCCCGGAGCGTCGGCGCGTCAGGCCGCGAGGTCCAGAAGCGGGTCCGCCCAGGAGTGGAAGCACTATTGTCCTCTCTCATGTCGGGCAGTAGCAGTTCGGCCGAGCTGACGGCCAGGATGCGTACGATGATCGACCGGCTGTCGCCCGGCGACCGCCTGCCGGGCAGCCGGGAGCTGATCCGGCGCTTCAAGGTCGGCCCCGCCACCGTGGCGCGGGCGATCGCCGCGCTCACCGCCGAGGGCCTGGTGGTCACCCGTCCCGGCAGCGGCACGTACGTCGCGGCCCGGACGCGGCGGCGCGATGACGTCGCCGGCACCGCGTGGCAGAGCGTCACTCTCGCCGACCGAACCGTGGACACCCGCGACCTGGCCGGCGTGGTCCCCGAGGGCACGATCCGGCTGGACGGCGGCCCCCCGCACCCGTCGCTCCGGCCCACCCGCGTCCTGACCGCGGCGCTGGCCCGCGCGGCCCGCCGCCCCGGCGCCTGGGACCGCGCCCCGGCCGACGGCCTGGCCGCCCTGCGCGGCGTGTTCGCCACGATGGCGGGCGGCGGCGTGGGCGCCGGCGACATCCTGGTCACCGACGGCGGGCGCAGCGCCCTGTCCATGGTGTTCCGGGCGATCGCCGGGCCGGGCGACCCCGTCCTGATGGAGTCGCCCACCGGCGCGGGGGCGATCGCCGCCGCCAGGGCGGCGGGCCTGCGGCCGGTGCCGGTGCCGACGGACGCCGACGGCCTCGACCCCGGCCTGCTGGCCGACGCCTTCGCCATGACCCGCGCCCGCCTGCTCCACTGCCGGCCGACCTACCACGACCCCACCGGGGCGGTGCTGGCCCCGGGGCGTCGGCGGCAGGTGCTCGACACGGCCCGCGCGGCGGGCGCGTTCGTGATCGAGGACGACCTCGCCCGGCTCCTCGGCCACGGCGTTCCGGTGCCGCCGCCGCTGCTGGCCGACGACCGCGACGGCACCGTCGTGCACCTGTCCTCCCTCACCGCGCCGGCCGCGCCGAGCCTGCGCGTCGGCGCCCTGGCCGCCCGGGGCCCGGTGCTGGCACGCCTGCGCGCCGCCCGGCTGGTCGACGACTTCCTCGTGGCCCGCCCGCTGCAGGAGGCGGCGCTCGACCTGCTCGACTCGCCCGCGTGGGAGCGGCACGTCCGGTCGCTGGGGGCGGCGTTGCTGGAGCGGTGCACGACGCTGGCCGCCACCGTCGTGGACGAGCTTCCCGGCTGGACCCTCGACCGCGTCCCCGCAGGTGGGCTGCATCTTTGGGCCCGGCTGCCCGGCGGCGCCGACGACGCCGTGGTGGCCGACGCCGCCCGCCATGCCGGCGTCGCCGTCGGCGCCGGGAGCCGCCACTTCCCCACCGAGGTCCCGGCGGCCTTCCTCCGCCTCGGCTTCGCGGCCGCCGCCGATCACGCGGAGCTGGCCGAGGCCGTGCGGCGGCTCGCGGAGGTGGACCGCGCGCTCAGGCTGTCCCGGTAGCGCTTCTGGTCTAGCCCCGGGCCCAGGCGGTGGCCGACCAGGTCAGCGCGTGCGTGGCGGCGGACTTGCGGAGCAGCTTGAGATGGACGACCTGGTGGTCGTCGGTGACGACGCACAGGCCCATCCCGACCCGCATGTGGGCGAAGGTCAGCGAGGATCCCAGCGGGTTCAGGTTCACGGCGTCCACGCAGGCGGCCGGGTCCGGGGTGCCGTCGAAGAGGGCCTCCTGGCCGGTGACGTCCCAGACGGTGAGCTTGGGGACCTCGTCGGTGTAGCAGTCGTAGACGAGGTCGCCGTTGCTGTCGACGCCCACCTCGGGGCCGGTGGGGGTCAGGTCGATGCCGTCCTGGAAGTGGGAGCCTTCGGTGCAGGGCGGGCCGCCGGGGAGGGTGAAACGCACGTTCTCGTACTCCTTCTCGTACTCCGGCAGGGTCGGGGACGGCACGGGGGCGGCGGTCCTCACGGGCGCGGTGGCCGGGATCGTGACGGTCACGGCGGGCGGCGGCGGGGTCGTCGTCACGGGGGTGGGGACGGGGCCGGCAAGCCTGGAGAGCACCAGGGCCGACGTGGTCACGGCGACGGCGGCGGCGCCCGTCCAGAGCGCCAGGGCCGCCCTCGTCCTCCGGGCCCGGACGGGACGCGTCGGCGAGACCCGCACCGGAGCCACCGGCCCCGGCGGCGGCGCGTACGCGTGCAACGTGGACGCCACCGCCGGAGGCAGCCAGGGACCGGCCGCCCCGCCACCCCTCGCCCCCGCGAGCGCGGCGATCTCCGCCGGGGCGGGCCGGTCGGCCGGGTCGCGGCTGAGGCAGCGGGCCAGCGGGCCGTGCAGGGCGGGCGGGCATCCGCCCAGGTCGGGGTCCTCGTTGGTGATGCGGTAGAAGAGCACGTCGGCCGGGCCCTCGCCGAACGCGGGGCGTCCCGTGGCGGCGAAGACGGCGAGCTGGCCCAGCGCGAACACGTCCGTGGCCGAAGTCACCGGCCGACCCCTGACCTGTTCGGGGGTCATGAAGGCCGGGGTTCCGACCCGCATGCCCGTGTGGGTGAGGCAGGTGGCGTCCACGGCGCGGGCGATGCCGAAGTCGATCACCTTGGGCCGGTCCTCGGCCAGCAGCACGTTCGAGGGCTTGAGGTCCCGGTGGACCAGCCCGGCCGCGTGGATGCCGGCCAGCGCCTCGGCTACACCGGCGATCAGCCGCCAGACGGTCGGCAGCGGCAGCGGCCCGTGCTCGGCCACGGCCTGGTGCAGGGACGGGCCGCAGATGTAGGCCGTGGCCAGCCAGGGGACGGCGGCGTCGGGATCGGCGTCCACCACGGGGGCGGTGAAGGCGCCCTGCACCCGCTGCGCCGCCTGGACCTCCTGGCGGAACCGGCGGCGGAACTCCGGGTCGGCGGCGTACTCGGACTTGACGATCTTCAAGGCCAGCAGGCGGCCGCCCGGCGAGACGGACAGGTAGACCTTGCCCATTCCGCCCTCCCCCAGCCGGGCGCGGAGCGGGTACCCGGCCACCGACGCCGGGTCGTCCGGGGAGAGGGGAGGGAACTTCGTGGCCATCGGGACTCCAGGGTCGGTACGGGGTTCGTCCGCGTGGACCCGGGGGCGGCCTTTCGAGCCCGCCCCGGCATGTCGCGTGGGGTCATTGTCGGCCCGGTGGGGGGTGCGGCGCCTGTCCCGTATTCGTCCCACATCGTTTGTGGTGCGGGTGCTCGCAGCGGTCAGCGGACGGTGATGGCCTCCTCCACGAGTGCCACGGCGGCGCGCGGGTCGGCGACCTCGATGACGAGCCGGGCGTAACGTTCGTCGGCCAGCTCGATGACCACCGCCTTGGCGGCGTCGTGCACGTCCCAGAAGACCTTCTCGCCGTTGAGGTGGAAGGTGCCGGCCGTGATGACGCCGGGCAGGTGGGCGCCGGGCGCGCGCACCCCCTTGGGGTCGGCGGCGATCCCCGGGTCGGCGGTGGCGCCGCGGACGTTGGCCAGCGGGATGACCAGCCGGCTCTTCAGCGCCCACAGCTTGTCCAGGCCCTCGATCTCCACGACCAGTGCCTGCTCTTCGATGCTGATCCTCGCCATGTCGTGCTCCTCAGGTGTGGTGGTCGAGCCGGCGGGCCAAGGCGGCGCCGGCCTGGTCGATGTCGGTGCCCGCGGTCCCCGCCCTGGCCCGCATGCGCAGGCCGAGGACGGCCGCGGTGAGTGCGAAGGCCAGGTCGTCCGCCTCGCCCGGGGCGGGGTCCCGTGGGCCGGGGGGCGGCGGGGGCCGCGGGGGGGAAGCCGCCCCCCCCGCCCGCGGGCGGTGGGGGGGCGGCCGGGGCACCCGCGCCGCGGGGCGCCCGGCCGCCGGCCGCGGG
>NZ_JBEYTJ010000055.1:0-59652 GCF_040642995.1 Nonomuraea sp. NPDC047529
TGCACTCCTTCATTCCTCATGCGCGTTGTTCGACTCCCGGCCGCTCCCGCCGGCCGCCCCCCCCCGCGGCGACCTTCGTGAGCGGCGGGCTCAGCGGGTCGTGATCTCACTGACGGACAGGTTGCCCCAGGTGTGGTTGGCGGCCTTGACGACCAGGCGCACCTGGGTGGTCGTGACCGGGGCGGGCAGCGGCACCGGGCGGCGTTCGACCGTGGCGGTGTTGCTCGCCCAGGTGATCGCCGCGCCGGCCGCCTGGGTCACCCAGGCCGAGCCGTTCCAGGTCTGGACGTCGAGGGAGGTGATGCCCTGGCCCTGGCCGAAGTGGGTGGCCAGCACGACCTCGCCGACCGTTCTGGGGTTGGGGAAGGTGAGGGTGATGGTGCCCGGATAGGTGACGCCGGAGGACGGGCTGGCCCAGGTCGTGTAGTCCCAGCCGTCGGTGAGGGCGGCGGGCGTGGTGCTCTGGCCGTTGCCGAAGGAGGTGGTCGCGGTGGCGGCCGGCTCCGACAGGCCCGCGCCCGCCGTCCGCTGGACGGCGCCGAGGTCGGGCATGCCCGAGGGCAGGGCCGTGCCGGAGACGTCACGGCCGCCGTCGGAGGCGATCTCCAGGCCCTGCCGCAGGACCGGGGACGACGCGGAAGGGAGGTATCCGGACAGGTCGGACAGTGAGCCGGCGGTGCCGGGGGCGGTCAGCTGCGGGTTGCCGGACAGGGCGGCCTTGTCGCCGCCGGGGACCGGGCCGGAGTGGTAGAGGTTGCGGTCGTACTGCACGACGCCGCTGTCGTTGTAGGGGAGGTTGGCGCCGTTGTGGATGACGTTGTTGCGCAGCCGGATGTTGCTCACCGAGCTGCTCCACACCTTGACCAGGCTGAACGACGCCCGGTCCGGGTGGTTCTGGATGAACGGCGTCAGCGGCACCCAGATGGTGTTGTTGTAGGCGTCGATGTTCCTGGTGTTGGTGGAGAAGGCGAAGACCTGGTTGGCGTCGTTCTGGCTGACGTTGTAGCGGATGGTCGCCTCGGCCGGTCCGGTGCCGGTCGAGACGGCGATGAAGAAGCCGCCCTCGTTGTCGTGGCTGAAGTTGTACTGGACCAGGCTGCGGTGGACGGAGGCGTCGGCGTCGAAGGCGTTGCCGTCGCTGGACAGGCCCCAGTACTTCGTCCCGGACACCTCGTTGAACTGGACCACGGTGTCGTCGGCCCCGGCCCACCAGATGCCGACGTTGCCGTGGTTCTGCGCGGTCCTGGCGACCCGGTTGCGCTCGATGAGCGCGCCCTGGGCCTGCATGACGGTGATGCCGCCCGCCGAGATGTCGTGCACGTCGTTGCCGCGGACGACCACGCCCGTGCTCGGCGTCCAGGGCCGGTAGTCGGCGGCGGGGATGCCCATGAGGTCGCTCCACAGGGACGTCCAGCCTTCGCGCTGCATCCACTGCGACCAGGTGACGATCCCGTACGAGCGGGAGTCGGCGACCTCGTTGCCCTCGATGAGCAGGTCCTGGTAGTAGGTGGCGGTGTTCTTGCCCAGGGCGCTGACAATGATGCCGCCCGCGGACGGGTTGGAGGACTGCGAGCCGGAGGCGGCGCCCTGGATCGCGTGCACGTAGTTGCCTCGCACGGTGATCCGGGGGACGGCGCCGAGGTCGGTCGCGGTGACCGCGATGCCGATGCGCGGTGTGCTCCCCGATCCGGTGTTGGTCACCTCGAACCCGTCGAGGACGACGTCGTGCAGGTCGGCGAGCTTGACGGCCGCGTCCACGGCGCCGCCGCCCGCGATGGACGGCCGGGATCCGGCGCCGTAGGAGGTGAAGGTGACCGGGCTGCCGGCCGTGCCCGAGCCGCGCGGCGCGAGACGGCCGGTCCACTGGCCGCCGGCCTTGAAGCGGACGGTGTCGCCGGGCTGGAACGTCTGGGCGTTGACCTTGTCCAGGGTGCGCCAGGCGGTGGACGGGGAGCGCCCGTCGGCGGAGTCGTCGCCGACGGGGTCGACGTAGTAGGAGGTGGCGGCATAGGCGGGGGTGGGCGCGGCCACGAAGGTCAGGACCAGTGCGGCGCACGGTAAGAGAACTCGGAACACGGCAACTCCTTGGGAGATGACGGTCGGGCGCCCGAGTTACTAATTAATCAAGCTTTAATATCTTGCCTGAAGAGGGTCAGGTCAAGAGGGAGATCCACGTCGTAGAGAAGCTCGTCCACGTGGTTGAGCGCGTGCCGTACGGCGCCGAGCACGACGGCCTGGTCGGCGAGCGTGGAGATGGCCAGGGCGGGCGGTTCGAGGCAGAGCGGGTCCAGGTGCCGCCGCAGCGGCTCCATGAGCACGTCGCCGGAGCGCGAGACGCCGCCGCCCACCACCACGAGGTCGGGGTCCACGGTCAGGACGATGGCGGCGATGCCCTCGGCCAGGTCGTGCGCGTACTGCTCGACGGCCCACCGGGCGGCGGGGTCGCCCTCCCTGGCCGCGGCGAAGACCAGCCCGGCCACCTCCTCCGGCGCGGCCTCGGGGGCGAAGCGCGCCAGGTGGTCGGGGGCGCGGTGCCAGCCGACCAGGTGCAGCGCGCCGATCTCCCCGGCCATGCCGCGCCCGCCGCGGTGCAGCTCGCCGCGCACCAGCATGCCCGCGCCGGTGCGCACGCCGGACAGCACGAACACCACGTCGTCCACCTCGCGGGCCACCCCGGCCCACCGTTCGGCCAGGGCCGCGAGGTTGCAGTCGTTCTCCACCAGGATCCGGCAGGGGTAGTCGCGGCCCACCTCCGCCGCCAGGTCCAGGCCCGTCCACTCGGGCAGCCCCACGCACAGGCGGACCGTCCCGGACGGGCTCACCACGCCGGTGGTGCCCACCGCCACCGACAGCACCTGGTCCGCGGTGACGCCGGCCTCCCGCAGCGCGGCCGCCATCGTCGCGCGTACGGCCGCCAGCCGCTCGGCCCTGCCGTAATCGGCCTGGACGCGGGTGAAGCCGAGGCCGACGGCGTGGCCCTCCAGGTCGGTCACCTGCGCGCGGACGCTGGAGGAGCCGATGTCGACGCCGACGACGTAGCCGGTCGCGGCCCGGAACCGGTAGAGGCGGGCCGGCCTGCCCATCTGGCCGGCCTCGGGCGCGACCTCCTCCAGCCAGCCGTGCGTGTGCAGCTCCTCGACCAGGCCCTCCACGGTCGGCCTGGACAGCCCGGCACGGCGGGCCAGGTCGGTGAGCGGGACGACGCCCGCCGCGCGGATCGCCCGCAGCGTCGCGATCATGTTGATCCGCCGCAAGCGATGTGCGTCGCTTCCCTGGAGCGCGACCTTCCGCATGGACCCCCCTTGACAGTGCTGCCTGGCGACCAATACAAACAGAGACTAATAAAAACAGCTTTAATTACTATGTGGCAAACCGGAAGGACATCGATGTCGGAACCCGACGTCACGCTCGCCGTCGCGGGCGCTGGGCTGCGGAGCACCCTGTACGCCCGCCGGGCCCTGGCGACCGGCCGCGCGAGGGTCGTGGCCGTCGCCGAACCTGATCCGCGCCGCCGCGCCGCCTTCGCCGCCGAGCACGGCATCGCGCCCGGCAACGTCTTCGCCGACTGGACCGACCTCCTGGCTGCGGGCAGGCTGGCCGACGCCATGATCATCGGCACCCAGGACCGCATGCACGTCGAGCCCGCGGTCGCCGCGGCCGACCTCGGCTACCACATCCTGCTGGAGAAGCCGATGGCCCCCACCGAGGAGGAGGCCGGGCGCATCACCGAGGCCGCCGAGCGCAACGGGGTCATCCTGGCGGTCTGCCACGTCATGCGGTACACGCACTACACCCGCGCGCTCAAGTCGCTCGTCGACGAGGGCGCCGTCGGCCAGATCATGAACATCCAGCACCTGGAGCAGGTCGGCTGGTGGCACCAGGCGCACTCCTTCGTCCGCGGGAACTGGCGCAACGAGGCCGAGTCTGCTCCGCTGCTGCTGGCCAAGGCCTGCCACGACCTCGACTGGATGGCCTACATCAAGGGCAGTCTGCCGCAACGGGTGTCCTCCTTCGGCGATCTCGTCTATTTCCGCGAGGAGCAGGCCCCGGCCGGCGCCACGGCCAACTGCCTCGACTGCCCGGTGGAGGCCACCTGCCCGTACTCGGCCAAGCGGCTGTACCTGGGCTGCCTGGGCGATCCGGACAAGGAGTGGTGGCCGCTGTCGGCGGTCACCGCCGACCACACCGAGCAGGGCGTGCTGACCGCGCTGCGCGAGGGCCCCTATGGCCGGTGCGTGTTCGCCTGCGACAACGACGTGGTCGACAGCCAGGTGGTGAACCTGCAGTTCGCCGACGGCACCACCGCCTCGCTCACGGTCACCGCCTTCGCCGCCCTGGAGCACCGCAAGACCCGGATCTTCGGCACGCACGGCTCCATCGAGGGCGACGGCGTGCGCCTGCGCCTGCACGACTTCCTCACCGACGAGATCACGGTGATCGACACGCAGAGCGGCGACGGGGCCTCGATGGCCGGCGGCCACGGAGGCGGCGACGACGGCCTGATGGACGCCTTCCTCGACGCCGTGACCGCCGGCGACCCGGCGATGATCCGTTCCAGCGGTCACGAGAGTTTGGCCACGCACCGCGTGGTGTGGGCGGCCGAACGCGCCCGCCTGTCCGGCACGGTGATCACTCTCGCCGAGCCCTCCCCCCTTGAAAGGTGACAACCATGACCAACGTCCTCTCCCGGACGGCCGCGCTGGTGGCGGTCGGCGCGCTGGCGTTCGGCGTGGCCGCGTGCGGCAACAAGAACAGCGGCGCCCCGGCCGGGCAGACCGGGCAGAAGTCCCTCGTCTACCGCTCCTCCTGGGGTGAGCAGGAGCCGCAGGCCAAGATCTTCAAGGCGATTCTGGACGACTTCGCCAAGCAGAACAACGTCAAGGTGGACGCGAAGTTCGTCGGCCGCAAGGGCACCGAGAACCTGCCCACCGAGATGGCCGCCGGCCAGGGCCCCGACCTGTTCGACGTCGCGACCGACAACCTGCCCGGCTGGCGGGCCCAGAACCTGAACGCCCCGCTGGACGACCTGCTCACCAAGCAGGTGCCCGGCGAGGGCAAGACCGTCGGCGACGTGCTGCCCGACTCGGTCCGGCAGGCCGCCTCCGACGACAAGGGGATGGGCTTCGTCCCGCACACGGTGATCTCCACCGCCGTCTGGTACGACGCCGCCAAGCACCCCGACCTGGCCGCCACCCCGCCGCGCAGCTGGGAGGACCTGATCGCCTTCCTCGACAAGGAGAAGGCCGACGGCAGGACCGGCATCGGCCAGGACGGCACCATCCCGTTCTACAACGTCTACTGGTTCTACTCGGCCCTGGTCCGCGCCAACGGCGCCGGCAGCCTGCTGGCCCTGTCCAAGGACGCCGCGGCCTGGGACAAGCCCGAGGTGCTCGCCGCCGCCAAGCAGGTCGAGCAGCTCACCAAGGGCGGCTACTTCCAGAAGGACCACATGGCCACCAAGTACCCGGCCGCGCAGGACGACTGGGCGCAGGGCAACTCCAGCCTGAACATCAACGGCACCTGGCTGGCCAGCGAGGTCAAGACGAAGACCCCGGCCGGCGCCAAGATCCGCTCCTTCCAGCTCCCGGCGGGCGGCAAGAACTCCGTCGAGGTCGGCGCGCTCGGCTGGGGCGTCAACGTCAAGGGCAAGAACGTCGAGACGGCCAAGGAGTTCCTGGCCTTCGCGCTGCAGAGCAAGTACCTGGGCCGCATCTCCACCGAGGCGCTCAACATCCCCTCGCGTCCCGACATCCCGGCCCCCGACTTCCTGGCCGACGTCCAGAAGGCGATCTCCGAGGCGCCCGCGGTGCACAAGACCTACGACACCCTGGCCGCCGACAAGTCCTACTGGGTCGACCTGCTGCTGCCCCTGGACGACCAGCTCATGGCGGGCAAGATCGACGCCGCCGAGTTCGTCGCGCAGGGCAAGAAGAAGACCGCCGACTACCTCGCGAACAAGGGCTGACATGGCATACGGCTCCCTCGTTGCGGAGACGGCGCTCCCGTCGCGGGATCCGTACCGCGGCAAGGTTCTGCGGCCGGCGCGGGAACGGGCCTTCTGGCCCTTCCTGCTGCCCGCGCTCGCGCTCTACACGCTGCTGTTCGTGCTGCCCTCCTTCTACGGGGTGTGGGTCAGCCTCTACCGGTGGGCCGGGCCCGGCGCCGAGATGGAGTGGCGCGGCCTGCGCAACTACCAGGCGCTGCTGCGCAGCGACGCGTTCCTGCAGTCGTTCGCCAACACCTTCCTGCTGGCGGTCGCGGGCGGCGCCCTGGTCTTCGGGATCACGTTCCTGTCGATGATGGCGCTGCGCCACCTGAAGGGACGGGCCTTCATCCGGTCCGTCGTCTTCCTGCCGATGATCATCTCGGCGATCGCGGTCGGCGCCGCGGTCGGGTTCCTGCTCAACCCCGGCGGCGTGGTCAACCAGGTCCTGGGCTGGGCGGGCATCGACGGGCTGCCCTGGCTCGGCCCCGACCTGGTGTTCAGGTGCGTCATCGGCGGCCTGGTGTGGTCCTCCACCGGCTTCTACATCGCGCTGATGATGTCGGCCGTGGACGGCATCCCGCCCCACCTGTACGAGGACGCGGTGCTCGGCGGCGCGACCAAGTGGGAGCAGTTCCGCCACATCACCCTGCCGCTCACCTGGGACGTGTTCGCCGTCGCCGCCGTGTTGTGGGTGGTCAACAGCCTCAAGGTGTTCGAGATCGTGATCGCCTTCACCACCGGCGGCACGCCCGGCGCCCCGCCGCTGCAGGCCAGGACCGTGGCCGTGCAGCAGTACACGGTGATCACCGGGGGCGGCGTGCCCGAGCTGGGGTCCGGCGCCGCGATGGGCGTGGTGGTGACCCTGATCACCATCGTGCTCATCGTCCTGGTCCGCCGCATCACCCGCCGAGAGAGCGTGGAGCTGTCATGACGACCGTCCCCCCGGTGAGGCGTCCCCTGGCCCGGCTGGTGGGCGACCTCCTGCTGCCCCGCCTGACGGCCGTCGCCCTGTGGGCGTGGGTGGCCTTCAACCTGGCCCTGGTCGCCTGGGTCGGCCTGCAGTCGCTGAAGTCCTCGGGCGAGGTGTGGCTGCACCCGTTCGCGCTGCCGGCCTCCCCCGCCTGGGAGAACTACGACTCGGCCTGGCAGGCCGGCCAGTTCTCGGCCGCGGCGCTCAACAGCGTCGTCCTGACCGCGCTCGGCTCGTTCCTCATCGTCACGATCGCGGCGCCCGCCGCCTACGCGCTGTCGCGTTCGTCGCGGCGGATCGCCGGCCCGATCACCGGGTTCTTCGCCATGGGGCTGAGCATCCCGCTGCAGACCATGGCGATCCCGATCGTGGTGGCCAAGCTGTCGGTCTACACGTTCATGGAGGACTGGGTCACCGGCTGGTGGGACAACCGCATCACGCTGCTGGTGTTCGAGGTCGTCCTGTCGCTGCCGTTCGCGGTGTTCGTCCTGACCGGGTACTTCCGGTCGCTGCCCAAGGAGGTCGAGGAGGCCGCCGAACTGGACGGCGCCGGGCCGCTGACCTCGTTCGTGCGGGTCATCGCGCCGCTGGCCCGGCCCGGGCTGACGACCGTGCTCGTGCTCAACGTGATCGGCCTGTGGAACTCCACCCTGCTGGTCCTGATCATCACCCCGCTGCCCGAGGAACGCACGCTGCCGGCGGCCCTGCTCAACCTGTACTCGACCATGCAGTACAGCTCCGACTGGGGCGGCCTGTTCGCCGGGATCGTGATCCTCATCTATCCGATGGTCATCCTCTACATCTGGCTCGGCCGGCGCGTCGTCGAAGGCATGACCGCCGGGATCGGCAAATGACCTGGAAAGGACGCCCCCTCTTGCGCGTCATCGTCACCGCGCTGACCCTGTTCGCCGGACTCCTGGCCGCCACCCCGGCCCAGGCCGCGAACGGCACCACCTACTACGTCGACGCCTCGGCCGGGAACGACTCGGCCGACGGATCGAGCCCGGCCACCGCCTGGCGGAGCCTGGACAAGGCGAGCGCACTGACGCTCGGCCCCGGCGACCGGCTGCTGTTCAGGGCCGGGCAGCGCTGGACCGGCCGGCTCACGATCAAGGGCGCCGGCGCGCCCGGCCGCCCGGCGACCGTCGGCTCCTACGGCCAGGGCGCCAAGCCGCTGATCGAGGGCGGCGGGCTGGACGGCGCCGCGGTCACCATCAGCGACGTGCACGACTTCGTCGTGGACGGCCTCCAGGTGACCAACAGCGACGGCCGGCCCGTCTACCGCACCGGCGTCAACCTGTACGCCAAGGACGCCGGCAGGCTGGCCGACGTCACCCTGCGCAACCTCGACATCCACGACGTGGACGGCGCCGGCGGCCACAGCGTCGCCACCGCCGGACTGCTGGTCTCGATCAGGGGCGACAGCGTCCCGACCTTCTTCGACCGGCTGGTCATCGAGGACAACGAGATCTCGAAGATCGGCTCCTACGGGTTCATCATGTGGTCCACCTGGTCCCGCCGCAACGGCATGACCAGCCTGTATCCTGCCGAGACCGGCATCCCCGACAGCGAGGTGAACACCTGGACGCCGAGCACGGGCGTGGTCGTCCGCGGCAACCGCGTCCATGACGTGACCGGCGGCGGCATCACCCCGATGCACACCAAGGGCGCGCTCGTCGAGGGCAACAAGGTCGAGCGGGCGGTGACCGGCCGGACCAAGCCGACCGGTGGCAACGTCGGCATCTGGTGGCAGGGCAACGACGATCTCGTCGTCCAGCGCAACGAGGTCAGCGGCACCGGGTTCAACGGGCCGGGCTCCGACGGGCACGGCTTCGACGCCGACGCCGACAACAACCGCAGCCTCGTGCAGTACAACTACAGCCACCACAACGACGGCGGGTTCTTCATCGCCGTCTCCTTCGCCGGCGCGCCCACCCGCGACACCGTGGTCCGCTACAACGTCAGCGAGAGCGACGGCTACGAGGTGTTCGGGCTGTCGACCGCCACCCAGGGCACCGACCTGCACAACAACACCGTCTACGCCGACGGCCGGGTGGTCGAGGTCAAGCCGCCGCTGGCCGGGGCCGGCACATATCCGCTGGGCAAGGTCGTGCGGATCTACAACGACGCCGCGGGCGTCAAGGTGCGCGACAACGTCTTCCTCAACGCGGCCGGCGCCGGGTTCGACGGCAAGAACGGCGCGGTCTACGACCACAACCTCTACTGGGGCACGCCCCAACCGCCGACGGGGCCCGACCACCGGGCGATCGTGGCCGACCCGAAGCTGGCCTCGCCCGGCTCCGGCGGCCTGGCCGGCTACCGGCCGCTGGACGGCTCGCCGGTGTCCGACGCGGGCGTGAGCCTGCCCGCGGTCGCCGACCTGGCCGGCACGCCCGTCCCCGACGCGGCCCCCGATCTCGGCGCCTACCAGCGGGCCGTCCCGCTCCCCCGGGTGAGCAGCACGTTCACGCCCAAGGGCCACCTGGAGCGGCTGGCCGACCGCGACCCGGCCACGTTCTGGCAGAGCGGGCCCAAGCCGGCCTTCCCCGGCAACGTCGACCTGACCTACGCCCTGCCCCGCACCTTCAGCCGGGTCGAGGTGACCGGCGCGCCGGGCCTCGCGTTCGACGTCCAGACCTCCGAGGACGGCCGTACCTGGCAGACCAGGGCGACCGGCGCGAAGCAGGCCGTCACGCTCCCCGCCGAGGTGACCACCCGCCGGGTTCGGCTGGTCGTCACGGGCGAGGGGCGCTTCCGGATCGGCGAGGTGCGGCTGCGCGTGCCCGCCGCCACCGAGCCGTACCTGCCGCCCGGCGGCGTCCCGGTGGCGACCTCGTCGTTCCCGTCGGCGTCCGCGCTGGAGAACCTGATCGACGGCGACCCCGGCACGCCGTGGGCCTCGGCCTCGACCGGGGTGACGTTGCCCGGCGACATCACCGTGGACTACCGCGCGCCGCGCGCCGTCTCCGAGGTCACCCTGCACACCGCCTGGGCCAAGGGGCAGGGCATCACCGACGTGTCGCTGCAGACCTGGGACGGCGGCTCCTGGGTCACCCAGGTCGACCACCACCTGATCGACTGGCCGTCCAGCAGCGCCACCGTCGAGACCAGCACGATGCGGCTGCCCGCGCCGGTGACCACCCAGAAGATCCGGCTGATCGTCCACAAGGCGAATCTCGAATGGGGCAACCTCGCCCTCTACGAGATCGTCACCCGCTGACCGGACCAGAAGAGAGAAGAAGGCATGACTCAGGTGCTGTCGGGAGCGATGCATTACTTCCGGGTCCTTCCGGAGCAGTGGCGGCAGCGCCTGGCCATGCTGCGGGCCATGGGCCTGGACACCGTCGAGACGTACGTCGCCTGGAACCTGCACGAACCCCGGCCCGGCCACTTCGACTTCACCGGCCGGGCCGACCTGGGCCGCTTCCTAGACCTGGCGGCCGAGCAGGGGCTGCGGGCGATCGTGCGGCCGGGGCCCTACATCTGCGCCGAATGGGACAACGGCGGCCTGCCCTGGTGGCTGCTCGCCGACCGGGACGCGCGGCTGCGCTGCCACGACGAGACCTTCCTCGGCCACGTCGGGCGCTTCTTCGACGAGGTGATCCCGATCGTCGCCGCCCGGCAGGTCCCCCGCGGCGGCAACGTGTCCATGATCCAGGTCGAGAACGAGTACGGCTCCTACGGCTCCGACCGCCGCTACCTGGCCTGGCTGGCCGACGGGCTGCGGGAGCGGGGCCTGGACGTGCCCCTGTTCACCTCCGACGGCGCGATCGACCACATGCTGACCGGCGGCACCCTGCCGGGCGTGCGGGCGACGGTGAACTTCGGCTCCGACCCCGAGGGCTCCTTCGCCGAGCTGGCCCGCTTCCGGCCCGACGACCCGCCGGCGTGCATGGAGTTCTGGAACGGCTGGTTCGACCACTGGGGCGACACCCACACCACCAGGGACGCCGCCGAGGTGGCCGGCATCCTGGAACGCATGCTCGCCGCGGGCGCGTCGGTCAACCTCTACATGGCGCACGGCGGCAGCAACTTCGGCACCTGGGCCGGCGCCAACCTGGGAGGCGACCTCCAGGACCGGGAGTACCAGCCGACCGTCACCTCCTACGACTACGACGCGCCGATCGACGAGCGCGGCGCGCCGACCGAGAAGTTCTGGGCCTTCAGGAAGGTGCTGGCCGCCCACTCCCGGGGCCCGGTGCCCGAGCCGGAGCCGCTGCCGCCGACCCTCCCGCCCGGCGCCGTCGAGCTGACGCAGTCGCTGCGGCTGTTCGACGCGCTCCCCCAGGACGTGGTCCGCTCGGCGCGGCCGCCGACGTTCGAGGAACTCGGGCTGGCCCACGGGCTGGTGCTCTACCGGGCCACCGTCCACGGGCCGCGGCGGCCGTACGAGCTGCACGTGGACGGCCTGGCCGACCGGGCGCACCTGTTCGTGGACGGCGAGCCGGTGGCGGTGCTCGAACGGGACCGGCTGACCGGTGTGCCCGTCGCGGTGCCCGGACCGTCGGCGGTCGTCGAGCTGCTGGTCGAGTCGATGGGCCGGGTCAACTACGGGCCGCGGCTGGGCGACCGCAAAGGCATCGTCGGCGGCGTGCGGCACGAACGCCAGTACGTCCACGACTGGGAGGCGGTGCCGATCCCGCTGGACGACGTGTCGGGGCTGCCGTGGGGCCGTACGGGCGCGACGACCGGGCCGGTCTTCCACCGCGGCACGCTCACCGTGGCCGAGCCGCGCGACGCCTACCTCGCCCTGCCCGGCTGGACCAAGGGCTACGTCTGGATCAACGGGTTCTGCCTGGGCCGCTACTGGGACCGGGGACCCCAGCGCACCCTCTACCTGCCCTGGCCGCTGCTGCGCGAGGGCGCCAACGAGATCGTCGTCCTGGAGCTGGACGGCTGCCAGGAGCCGGTCGTGGAGATCCGGGAGGAGGCCGACCTTGGGTAACCCGCGTCCGGTCGTCGTCCCCCGCCTCCAGCACTGGGACGGCGGCACCGGTTCCCTCCCGCACGGCCGGCTGGCCAGGGTCGTGGGCGACGAGCCCGCCCTGCGCGAGCGGCTCGTCCGGGAGATCGGGCACCTCACCGGCCTGACCCTCGCCGCCGCCGGGGGCCCGGCGCGCGCCGGGGACGTCGTCCTGACCCTCGATCCCGCGCTGACGTGCGAGGCGGGCGGCGACCGCTTCGCCGAGGAGGGCTACCTGCTCGACGTCACCGGCGAGCAGGTCCGGATCTCGGCGCCCACGCCCACCGGCCTGTTCTACGGCACGCGCAGCCTGCTGCAGATCCTGCGCACCACCGCCGAGCTGCCGGTGGGCGGCGCCGCCGACTGGCCCGACTACCCGGTGCGCGGCTTTGTGCTGGACGTGGGCCGCCGCTTCTTCACCCCCGGCTTCATCCGCGAGCGGCTGGCCGTCATGGGCTGGTTCAAGCTCAACGAGCTGCAGCTGCACCTCAACGACAACGGTTTCCTGGACCCCGGCGGCACCTGGGACGACGTACAGGCGGGCTTCCGCCTGGTGCCCGGCGACCCCGCGCTGGCCGGGCTCGCCTCGGCCGACGGCGCCTACGACCGGGCGGACTGGGACTCCTTCGAGGACACGGCGGCGGCCAACGGCGTCACCGTCGTCCCCGAGATCGACGCGCCCGCCCACGCGCTGGCGCTCGTCCGGTTCCGTCCCTCGCTCGGGCTGGGCGACGACCACCTGGACCTGTCGAGGCCGGCGGCCACGCAGTTCGTCAAGGACCTGTTCACCGAGTTCGCCCCCTGGTTCCGCGGCCCCCACGCGCATTTCGGCGCCGACGAGTACCTGGCCGACGAGCCGCGCTACAAGGAGTTCTTCAACGCGATGGCGGCCCATCTGCGGGCGCTGGGCAAACGCCCGCGCGCCTGGGGCAGCCTGACGAGGATGGCGGGCGGCGTCCCCGACGGCTACGACCGGGACGTGGTGGTCAACTGCTGGGCCACCGTCTGGTACGGCCCGCACGAGGCCGGGCGGGACGGCCACTCCTTCATCAACACCAGCGACTCCCTGCTGTACGTCGTCCCGGCCGCCACCTACTACCACCCCGACGGCCTGGACGGCGAGCACCTGTACGAGCACTGGGCGCCGCACGTCTTCCCCGACGGCCAGAGCGTCGCCCCCGGCGATCCGCGGCTGCTCGGCGCCATGTCGGCGGTGTGGAACGACATCACCGCGGCGCCCTACACCGAGGACGACGTGCGCGACCTGATCGAGCCGACCTTCGCCGTCCTGGCCCAGAAGATGTGGAGCGGCGCGGGCGGCCTGCCGTACGACGCCTTCACCGAAGCCGTACGGCGGGCCGGCGGCCCGGTCCCCGGCTGAGGCCACCGGGCGGCTGGCGGCGTTGTCGCCGCAGGAGTTGCGGATCGTCCGGCCGGCCGCTCGACCTCGCCTGGCCCTGCCCCTGGCGGGGGAGCCGGTTCCCCCTCGGGAGGGAGACCGCGGGCGGGCCGCCCGGCCTACCGTGGACGGCCATGAGATCAACCACTCGGCCGGCGCTGCTGGCCGCGGGCTGGGCCGCCGCGGCCGCGCTCGCGCTGGTCGCGCCCGGGAACCTGGTCATGCGGCTGGCGTTCGGCAAGCTCGACGACCCCTTGCTCGTCCGGCAGGCGCTGTTCGCCGCGCTGGGGGTGCTGGTGGCGCTGGCGACCGTCCGGTTCGGCACGCGTACCGCCGCGCGACCGCACGAACGCCGGTCCGACGGGACGGTCCGTCCCGCGCTCTGGGCCAGGGCGGCGGCCTGGGCGGCGGCCGGCCTGCCGGTGCTGGGCTTCTCGGTCCCGCACCTGCTGTGGGGGCTGGGCCTGCCGCTCGGCGTGGCGGAGGGCTCCCGCGCGGGGCTGGCGGAGCTGGGCGGCTCGGCGGTGTTCTGGGCGCTGCTCGTCGCCGGGCCGGTGGCCGGGGGCCTGCTCACGTTGGGGCTGATCGCCCGATGGGGGCAGATCTTCCCGCGGTGGGTGCCCGTCGCGGGAGGGCGGCGGGTGCCGCGCGGGCTCGCGGTGGTCCCGGCGGCGGCCGTCGGCCTGCTGGTCGGCCAGTACGGCGCGATGATGACGAGCTGCCTGACGTTCGGCGTCACCCGCGCGTGCGCGCCCGGCGGCGGCTCGGAGGTCCTCGACGGGAGCTGGGGGTTCGCCGGGACGTACCCGGTCTTCCTGCTCTGGGGGACGTCTCTGCTCGCCGCCGCCGCCGGTTACCTCCACACGACCGCGCGGGCGCCGCTCAGTGGGTCATGACGTGCTTGCGGCGCGGGGGCTTGCCGTAGCCGAGCACGCCCATCATGCCCTGCTCCTGGTGGTAGAGGTTGTGGCAGTGGAACATCCACTCGCCGGGGTTGTCGGCGTGCACGTCGATGCTGATCCGCTTGTACGGCATCACGTTCACGGTGTCCTTCCTCGGCCCGCCGCGCTCGGTCGCCCGGACCTGGAAGGTGTGGCCGTGCAGGTGCATCGGGTGCCACATGTGCGTGTCGTTGTGCAGGACGATCCTGATCGTCTCGCCCCGCTCGACCCGCAGGCGCAGCGGGTCGTCGGCGAGGCGGCCGTTGAGCGGCCACTCGCTGCCGCCGTCGGCGCGCTGGCGCCAGCCGAGCGTGACGGTGACGGTCCTGGACGGCGGGCGCAGCTGGTGGGAGCGGCGCGCCTGGAGGTCGTCGTAGCTGAGCTGCTTCCGCTGGAGCTCCGGCACCTCGCCGTCCGGCGACGGCGTCCGCGCGACGGGCGTGGTCCGCACCACCGCGAACGCCCGCCCGCTCTTGCCCTCGGCCATCGCGATCAGCGGGAACGCCCCCGCATCGAGCGTCACGACGAAGTCGTAGCGCTCCCCCATGCCGACCACGACCGTGTCCACGGTGACCGGCTTGCACGGGAAACCGTCGGTGTGGGTGATGGTCAGGCGGTGGCCGCCGAGCGCGACGCGGAAGGCCGTGTCGGCGGCCGCGTTGATCACCCGGAACCTGGCGCGGACGCGGGGACGGCTCAGGAAGACGGTCGGCTCGTCCGCGGTGCGGCCGTTGACCAGGTAGTACGGGTAGCGCACATGGCCGGACGTGCCGCCGAGGACGTGGCTGCTCAGGGTGTCGTCGTGCGGGGTGGTGCTCAAGGCGCTCAGCGTGTCGTCGGGAGTGCCCTTGACGCCGTCCTGCCAGTCGTCGAGGAGGACCGTGAACTCCTGGTCGTACCTCAGCGGCTCGTGCGGGTCCTCCACGATGAGCGGGCCGTACAGGCCGCGGTCGCTCTGCATGCCCACGTGGGAGTGGTAGAAGTACGTGCCGGGGTCGGGGACGGTGAACACGTAGTCGAACGTCCCGCCGGGCTTGGTCGGCCGCTGCGAGAAGCCGGGGGCGCCGTCCATCTCCGGGACGATCCGGATGCCGTGCCAGTGCACGGTGGTCGGCGCGGGCAGGTCGTTGACCAGCCTGGCCCGTACGGTGCCGCCGGCCGTGGCCCGGATGGTCGGGCCGGGCAGCACGCCGTCGTAGGCCCAGGTGGACACCTCCTGTCCGCCCAGCGACACGGTGGCGGGCGCGGCCCGCAGCACCCTCCTGGCGGGCGCCACGGCGGCGGTCCCTTCCGAAGCCGCGGCGGCGGCCGCCGGAACGGTGCCCAGGGCGGCGAACATGCCGCTGACGAACAGCCTGCGGGACACGGTCCCACGTGAATCAGTCACTACGGATCCCCCTCATCCACCTCGAAAAATAACGGAGAGTCACGACAAGAGGTGGACGCCACGCGCTGGCGGCCCGTGCAAGATCGTCGTACTGCCCCCCGGGGCCCTCGCGACGCCGCGCCACCGGCATACTGGCCACGGGATCACCAGACGGGAGACGTCACGCACATGGACACGCCACCATCGCAGCCGGGGGCCGGGCGGGCCGACGGATCACCCGTCCGGATCGGCGCGCTCGTCCCGCTCACCCCGCCCGGTTGGGTCGAGGCGGGCCGTCACCTGCTCGCCGGGCTGGAGCTGGCCGTCCACGAGGTCAACGAGGCCGGCGGGATCGGCGGACGGCCGCTGGAGCTGGTGGTCCGGGACACCGCGGCCGACCCGCACAGGGCCGCGGCGGCCGTGGACGAACTGGCCGGCCTGGGCGTGGCCGCGCTGGCCGGCGAGTACCACAGCGTGGTCGCCCGCGCCGCCGCCACCAGGGCCGACGCGCTCGGCCTGCCGTTCCTCTGCTCGTCGGCGGTTCTCGACGCGCTCACCGAACAGCCGACGGAGTGGGTCGCGCGCCTGGCCCCCGCGCAGTCGCGCGGCTGGCGGATCTACGCGGACTTCCTCCTCGGCGCGGGCCACGGCCGCGTCGCGGTGGCGACCCAGCCGAGCGTCTACTGGGCGTCGGGGACCGGCATCCTGCGCGACCGCCTCGCCGCCCGCGGCGGCACGGTCGTCGAGCTCGACATGACCGAACTCACCCCCGCGGCCCTCTGCGACGAACTCGCCGGCAGCGGCGCGACGGCCCTGCTTCTCCTGGTCGGACAGCCCGAGCCGGCGGTGCCGATCGTCAGGGCCGTCCGCCGCGACCGGCGGCTGGCCGGGATGCTGATCGGCGCGCCGGCCGGGCAACCGGAGTTCGCCGGGTGGGCCGGCTCGCTGGGCGGCGACGGCGCCGGGATCCCGTTCCTGCGCTACCTGCCCGAGCGTCTGGGCCCCCTCGGCGTGCGGGTCGGGACGGCGCTTCGCGAGCGGCTGGCCGGGGAGCCGTCCTTCGTGGCCTTCGAGGGCTACGACACGGTCGCCGTCCTGGCCGAGGTGCTGCGTTCCCACGGCGTGGAGCGGGCGCGCGTCGCCGGGGCGTGGCCGGACGTCGCCGTCGAGGGCACGCGGGGGCCGATCAGGTTCTCCGGTGTGCCGGGCATCGGCGTCCGGCAGTGGGCCTGGCCGCCGATCCAGGTCGCCGACCGGGACCCGGCCGACCCCGGCCGCTTCCGTACCCTGCACACCGGCTGAGTCCGCGGGTCCGGCGTTCGCCCGAGGGCTCAGGAGGCGTCGCGGAACACGTCCCGTCTCTCCGACAGCCGCTCGAAACCGGCCGACCGGTAGGTGGCGACGCCGCCGGTGTTGGAGCTCGGGCAGCCCACGATCACGCTGGAGGCCCCCGACTCCTGGAGCGCGCGGGCCGCGGCGACCGTGACGGCCCGGCCGTATCCGTGCCCGCGGTGCGCCCGGTGCACGCCCATCGGCTCGATCAGCCCCGGCCTGCCCTCGCCCGCCTGCCACACCGCCACGGCCGCCACCGCCGTGCCCCGCTCGTCGCGGACGAGCAGGCACCGCGCGCCCGCGTACGGCGCGCCCGCCGCCATCGCGTGCCAGCGCTCCTCGGTGAAGGTCGAGCCGTCGAACGACGCCCGTAGCACCGCGGCCCACTCGTGCGCCTGCTCCGGCCCGGCCGCCTCGACATGGACACCGGGATCCGGCACGGGGGCGCCGAGGTCGCGCCGGAGCAGCGTCCACGGCTCGCCGATCGCCCAGCCGTCCTTGAGCAACAGGTCCTGGACCAGCGCGCCCTCCGGGGCCTCGATGTACACCCGGCCCTCGGGCAGCACGCCGCGATCGGGCACCGACACGTCCCCGGCCATCCGCCGGGCCAGCTCCTCGTCCCGTGACGCGTGCGGGGCGAACGCCAGCCGCAGCAGGTCCGCGCCGTCCAGCAGCCCGACCGCCACGACCTTCCCTGCGCGGCTCCAGGTGCGGGTGGCCGCCGCCGTCCGGGCCGCGCCGAACCGCCAGAACCATCCCAGGTCGCCCGGATGCACCTGCACGGGCTCCGCGTCGTGCTGCCACTCCCCCAGCGTCCGCGCCACGTCACCGAGGCCGTCGATCCCGGGCCGGCCCATCTCGATCGTCATCCCCCGATCACACACCACCCCACCGGCCCGCCGCACCCGGTTTTCCCGCCGCTCGGGCGGCCGGGCACGAGCGGCGGTGACGCGTCAGGCGACGTCGGGGTGGATGCGGAAGCGGTCCCAGACCCGGTGCAGGGCGAGCAGGGCCAGCACGTCGCGCAGCACCCCCTCGCCGTCCTGCCCGGTGACGACGCCCGGCGCCTGCGCGTGGACGCCCGCCGCCTGCAGCGCCTGCTCGGCCGTGCCCCAGCCGCCCAGCGCCTTGGCGTGCCGGTACGCCTCGCCGACCAGGAGCAGCACGCGCGGGTCCACCGGCGTCCCGCCGTCGCCGGCCTTGGCGTCGCGGGCTCCGTACGCGTCGTCGCCCGGCGCCGGCGCCCCGGCCAGCAGCACCGCGTCGAACTCGACGGAACGGGCCGTGGCGAAGGTGCGCTGGACGGCCAGCGTGCCGCCCAGCATGCCGCCCTTGGGCGCGATGACGAGCGGGGTCATGCCGCCGTCGAGCACGGCCTGGCGGACGGCGTCCACCACGCCCAGGTCGCTGGTCTCGTCCGCCACGATGCCGATGACCCGGCCGTCCAGCGGCCACTGGCGGCCGACCTGCGACAGCGCCGGGCTCGGCGGCGGGTCGGCGAGCGCCACGGTGGGCTCGGGCGCGGGCAGTCCGAGGCCGTCGGCGACCTGCCGGCACAGGACCGGGTCGATGTTGGCCAGCACCCGCAGCTGGCGCTCCTTGACCGCCTGCTCGTAACACTTGCCCAGCTCGAAGGTGTAGGCGCTGATGAGGTGCTCGCGCTCGATCGGCGACAGGCTCAGCCAGAACAGCCGCGGCTGGCTGTAGTGGTCGGAGAACGTCGCGGGCGCCTCGCGCACCTTGCGTCCGGCCACCTCCAGCGGCACCTCGACGAAGGCGCCCTGCCCGGCCCCGGCCTGGAACGGGCAGCCGCCGTCCAGGGAGTTGGGCCGGTACGGCGCCACCCCCCGGTGGACCGCCGTCTGGTGGAACCCGTCGCGCAGCATGTCGTTGACCGGCGCGTGCGGCCGGTTGATGGGGATCTGCGCGAAGTTGGGCCCGCCCAGCCGGGTGATCTGCGTGTCGAGGTAGGAGAACAGCCGCGCCGCCAGCAGCGGGTCGTCGGTGATGTCGACGCCCGGCACGAGGTGCCCGACGTGGAAGGCGACCTGCTCGGTCTCGGCGAAGAAGTTCGACGGGTTGGCGTCGAGCGTCATCAGGCCGACCGGGTGGACGGGGGCCAGCTCCTCGGGCACGATCTTGGTCGGGTCCAGCAGGTCGATGCCCTCGAACATCTGCTCCGGCGTGTCCGGGAAGACCTGGATGCCCAGCTCCCACTGCGGGTGCGCGCCGGCCTCGATCGCGTCGGCGAGGTCGCGCCGGTGGAAGTCGGGATCGACGCCGCCCGCGATCTGGGCCTCCTCCCAGGTCAGGGAGTGCACGCCGAGCTTGGGCTTCCAGTGGAACTTGGCCAGCGTCGTCTCCCCCGCCGCGTTGACCAGGCGGAAGGTGTGCACGCCGAAGCCTTCCATCATCCGGAACGAGCGCGGGATGCCCCGGTCGGACATGTTCCACATCGTGTGGAAGGTGGCCTCGGTGTGCAGGGAGACGAAGTCCCAGAACGTGTCGTGCGCGCTCTGCGCCTGCGGGATCTCCCGGTCCGGGTGCGGCTTGCCGGCGTGGATGACGTCGGGGAACTTGATGCCGTCCTGGATGAAGAAGACCGGGATGTTGTTGCCGACCAGGTCGAACACGCCCTCGGCGGTGTAGAACTTGGTGGCGAAGCCGCGGGTGTCGCGTACGGTGTCGGCCGAGCCGCGCGAGCCGAGCACGGTGGAGAAGCGTACGAAGACGTCGGTCCTGGCGTCCTCGGCGAGGAAGGCCGCCTTGGTGATGTTCGAGGCGGTGCCGTACGCCTGGAAGACGCCGTGGGCGGCGGCGCCGCGGGCGTGCACCACCCGCTCGGGGATGCGCTCGTGGTCGAAGTGCATGACCTTCTCGCGCACGTGGTGGTCCTGCAGCAGCACCGGGCCGCGCGGCCCCGCCTTCAGCGAGTGGTCGGTGTCGCGCAGCCGCACCCCCTGGGCGGTGGTCAGGTACTCGCCGCCCTGCGCCACCTGGTCCTGCGACGCGCCGGTGGGCTGCCCGGTGGGCGAGACGGTGTCGGGCCCGCGCTGGTCGGGCTTGGGCGGCAGCGGGCCACGTGGTTCGGTCGGCTCCTCAAGCGTGGGCGGCATGCTGCCGGGCACCCCCGGGATCTCGGCCGGCTTCGGGGCGTCACGGTCGGTGACGGCGTCGACGACCTTGTCCACGGCGGACCTGAAAGGGTGCGAGTCGTTCATGCGTGATTCCTTAGAAAGGGCCACGACAAATTGACCTGGTGTGGCGCCTCCCTACCCATGATCGGACGTATCACGCGAATAACCGCACTTCAGGACGGTTCAGGACCGCCGTTCCCGGGGCCCTCGAAGGGCAGCGGCAGGCGCAGGCCGACCTGTGCGTAGATCTCCAGCTGGTCGTAGTAGAGGCGCTGGCTGGAGACGAGCCCGTCGCGCAGGTCCCAGAACCAGCAGGCCCGTACGGTGATCTGGCGGCCGGTGGCGGCGAGCACCTCTCCCCCGACCGTCAGGTACGGGCCGGTGTGCGTCCCGGTGGCCGTCAGCTCGGTGGCGATCGTGTCCCCCACGGCGACGGTGTCCCACAGGGTGAAGCGCAGGTCGGGGAAGCCGTCCCAGATCTGGGTGAAGTAGGAGGCGATCTCCTCGGGATTGCCCGCCTCCATCTCGGGGCTCACCACGACCGCGTCCGGCGCGTAACACCGCAGCACCGCCTCGACGTCGTGGACGTTGGCGGCGCCGAGCAGCCGGTCCACGATGTCGTTCGTCGCCGGCGGCACCTCTTCCATGACAGGGACCGTACCCATGGCGAGCCCGCGCACGGCCAAACGGTCGTCAGCGGCGGCTCATGGATGGGTGGCCGCTCGCACGGCCGCGGGGGGCCGGAGGGCGCGCAGCTCGCCGAGAAGGTCGCGGATGAGCGCGGAGCCGGTCAGCTCGCGGGTGGTCACGTAGCCCACCCGGCGGCGCGGGGCGCCCTCGCCGAGTTCGGCCATGGCGACCCTGGCCGGGGCGTCCACCGTGGACAGCCGGGGCACGATCGCGGCGCCGAGCCCGTGGCCGACCATCGACATGACGACCCCGTCGTCCTCGACCGTGATGTCGCCGGGCGGGATCCACTCCTGCGCGGCCAGCCAGCGCCGGGTCTCGCCGGAGCAGTTCTCGTGCCAGTCGATCATGGGAAGCGACCGCGGGTCCGGATGCCCCAGCGGGTGGGCCAGCACGTACGGCTCCTCGTACAGCTCCTCGCAGACCAGGCCGTCCACGTACACCGGCAGGGAGACGACGCCCACGTCGGCCCGGCCGTCGGCCACCTCGCCGGCGATGCCCCGGCCCAGGTCCGGCACGATGCGCACGTCGACGGTGACCTTGGGGTGCCGTTGCCCGAAGCGGACCAGCACGCGCGGCAGCAGGTGGAAGGCGGCGCTGCGGAAGGCGGCCAGCCGGATCGTCCCGGTGGCCTCGCCGAGGCCGGCGGTGCGCGTGTCGGCCCGCATGACCTCCATGAGCCGCAGGATGTGCCGCGCGTGCCCGACCGCGGCCTCCCCCGCCGGGGTGGCCCGGGCGCCGGCCCGTCCCCGCTGGAACAGGACGGCTCCCATCTTCCGTTCGGCGGCGCGCAGGGCGTGCGAGACCGCCGACTGGGTCAGCCCCAGCCGTACGCCGGCCGCCGACACACTGCCTTCGCCGTCGACGGCGACCAGGACGCGGAGCTCCGCCGCGGTGAGATCGTCCACGGCACGGCAACGTATGAAGGGTCTTCATGCATTCCGCGTCAACCAGAAACGGCACCTCCTGGCTGGGCTTTCGCGATCCCCCTAGCGTCTGGGGCATGAGAGTGATGCGTGCTGAACGACTTGGCGGACCCGACGTGCTGACCCTGGCCGAGGTGCCCGATCCGGTGCCGGGCCCCGGCCAGACCCTGGTGGAGGTCGAGGCCGCCGGGCTCAACTTCGCCGACATCGAGCGGCTGCGCGGGTCGTACCTGCCGCCGGAGCTGCCGTTCGTGCCGGGCGGCGAAGTGGTGGGCCGGACGGCGGAGGGCCGCCGGGTGCTCGCCTTCGCCGAGCGGGCCTACGCCACGAAGGCGCTGGTGAAGGAGGCGGTGGAGATCCCCGAGGAGCTGCCCGCCGGCGCCGCGCTGGCGCTGCTGGTGCAGGGCCTGACCGCGTGGCATCTCGTCCGTACGGCGGCGCGGGTCGCGCCCGGGGAGAGCGTGGTGGTCAACGCCGCCGCGGGCGGGGTGGGTCACCTGGCGGTGCAGCTGGCGAAGGAGGCCGGGGCCGGGCGGGTGATCGGCGCGGCGTCCACGGCGGACAAGCGGGAGCTGGTGCTGAGCCTCGGCGCGGACGCCGTCGTCGACAGCGCCCCGGACGGCTACACCGGCCGCCTGGTCGAGGCCAACCGCGGCGCCCCGGTGGACGTGGTGCTCGACGCGGTGGGCGAGCCGCTGCTGGAGGCGGCGCTGCACGCCCTGGCCCCCTTCGGACGCCTGATCACGTACGGGGCCTCGGGCGGCGTCGATCCCCGGCCGATCGACCCGGGGCTGCTCGGCGAGCGCAACATCGCGGTGGGCGGCTACTGGCTGGGCGCGCACCTGCGCCTGCCCGGCAGCACCGCCGCCGCGCCCTTGACCGACCTGATCGAGCTCACCGCCGCCGGACGCCTGCGTCCGATGACCGGCGGCGAGTACGACCTCGCGCAGGCCGGCCAGGCCCTGGCGGACCTCGCGGCCCGCCGTACCGTCGGGAAGGTCATCCTGCGCAACCGCTGAGACGGCCCGGCCCCGGCGGGGGCCGGGGCCGGGCAGGTCGGTTTCAGCTAGGCGATCAGCAGGCGCAGGCCGAGCTCGGCCTCGTCGAGGCCGGCCAGGTCCCGGTTGCGTTCGGCCCACCGGCCGGAGGCGAGGTCGTCACCCAGGTCGCGCACCACGCGCCGCTCGGTGTCCGCGCCGAGCCTGGACCAGACCGACATCCCGCGCCGGACGTTCTCCTCCAGGTACGCCTCCGGCCGCCGCCAGAAGGCCTCGAAGAAGCCGTCGGCGCAGTCCCACGGTATGGGCACCGGTTCCAGGCGGGCTCCGACGGCGTCGGCCAGCTCGGTCACCAGCGGCCGGCCGGCCACGAGGTCCATGACCTCGGGCAGGTAGTCGCGCGAGAGCCAGAACCGGTCGCGCCAGCCGGCGGCACTGGTGTCGTGCGTGAACACCACCACGCGGCGGGCCACCCGCCGCATCTCGCGCAGCCCCGCGATCACGTCCGGCCAGTGGTGGACGGACGAGACGGCCATCGCCGCGTCGAAGGCCAGGTCGTCGAACGGCAGGCGCTCGGCGGCCCCCGCCAGGCACGGCGCCGCCCCGGGAGGGCGCTGCGAACGCATGAGCGCCGACGGCTCCACCGCGAGGACGTACCGGCCGGGCGGCTCGTAGGAGCCGGTGCCCGCGCCGACGTTCAGCACGGTCCGGGCGTCGCCGAGCGCGGCCCAGATCCGTTCGGCGATGCGCGGATCGGTGCGCCGCGTCGCGGTGTAGGCGGTTCCGATGGTGTCGTACAGCGGCGCGCCGGACATCGGCACTTCCCTTCTGGCCGTCGTCCCCGGCCTTGTGATCACTGTTGCCCGGATCGAGCGGCGTGTGAAGGCCCCTTCGTGGCCGTGACGGTCACAACCGCCGGACGCGCAGCACGGCGGTCAGCATGGGAAGGGTGAACTCGCCCTCGGCGGTCTCGGGACGGCTCGCGAGGTAGGCGCGGATGCGAGCGAGGCGCGCCGTTCGTTCCTGTTCGGGCATGACCAGCATCCCCGCCCTGGTGGCGAGCGTCTCGACGAGGGAGTCGGCGGTGCGGCGCTGCCCGTGCGGGAACTCCGCCTGCTCCGGCGACCCGAACCGGGCGGGCGCCCCCGTCCTGGGCAGGTGCATCCCGGCCGTCTCGGCGCGCCAGCGGGCGGGCGTGTCCCGCGGGCCGACGGCCTCGTCCCCGCTGACCCGGGCGAGCCCGGCGACCCAGTCGATCCCGTCGTCGAGGACGTTCCACAGGCCGGCCAGGACGCCGCCCGGCGCGAGGACCCGGGCGATCTCGGGGCCCGCGACGGCCATGTCGAACCAGTGCATCGCGTTGCCGGCCAGCACCACGTCGACGGAGGCGTCCGGCAGCGGTATCGCCTCGGCGCTGCCCGGCAGGGCGCGGACGTCCGGCAGCGCGCGGCGCAGCTCGGCCAGCATCTCCGGGTCGGGCTCGACCGCGACGACCTCGACGCCCGTCCCGGCCGGTGTCCCGGTCAGGGGCCCGGTCAGCATCCCGGTCAGTGTCGCCGTCAGCTTGCCGGTGCCGGCGCCGAGGTCGAGCACCCGCCGCCCCGGCGCGCCCTCCAGCGCCCAGGCCGCCGCGGCGTGCGCGTAGTCGGGGCGGTGCTCGGCGTACGCGGCCGCCGCGGCTCCGAATGACGAGCTGTGACGTAGCCGTTCGTCCTGCTGCACGCGATCTCTCCTCCCGCCCCGCCCGGCCGGACCGGGCCGTGGGTCACCCGCATCCTAAGATCGCCGCCGTCTCCGCGAGCGCGTGCGCGGCGGCGGATCTAGGACAGATCTAGGACCCCGCGGGGTCGGTGGTGCCGGTGTAGGCCGGGACGGGCAGCGGGCGGTCGAGGAGGAAGGCGCCGATCAGGCCGCGGTAGAGGTCGGGACGGCCGTTGGCGATCGAGTGGCCGGCGCCGGGGACGTACACCAGGGTCGAGTCCGGCAGAGTGCGCCGGTAGTCGTAGGTGACCTCCCACTTCAGGTAGTCGCACTGCCCGCGCATGATGAGCACCGGCACCCGTACCCGGCGCAACCGGGGGCGCGGGTCGGGGAGGGCGGCGGCGTCCTCGGCGGTGACCTGGTTGCTGTAGAAGCCGGGCGGGTTCCCGTGCACGGGGGCGGGTTCGGCGCCCGCGCAGCCGGTGGCGTCCTTGGCCACGAGCAGCAGCGCGCGCATCCGGGCGTCGGCCTCGGCGTCGGGGACCAGCGCCCGCGCCGCGGCCGGGTTCACCCCCAGGAGCAGCGACTGGACCAGCATCCGCGGGGAGCTCGTCAGCGCGTCGGCCCTGGCCTGGAGGGGGGCGGGCAGGCCGTCCCACGGGCTGCCGACGCCGCCGGGGAAGGCGGGTTCCCAGATGGCGCCCGGCGAGGTGAGCACGGCCTTGGCGACCCGGTCGGGGTGGGCGGCGAGGTAGGCGGCCGACAGGGTACCGCCCCACGACCTGCCGACCAGGATGAGTTTCGGGACGCCGAGCGCCTGGCGGACGGCCTCCAGGTCGGCGACGTGCCGGGCGACCGTGTAACCGGCCGGGTCGGCCAGCCGGGTCGAGCGGCCCGCGCCGAGCTGGTCGTAGGCGTAGACGTCGAACCCGGCGGCGGCCAGGTCCTCGCTGCCCTCCGGCAGCCCCTCGCCGGGCGTTCCCGGCCCGCCGTGCAGGAAGATCACGGGTGGGCGGCCCGCCGTACCGGACCCGGCGAGCTTGACGTAGGCGAGGCGGGAGCCCGTCGGGAGCTGCCAGAACGCGACCCCGGGAGGCGTCGCGGCGGGCGGCGGGACGGGAAAGGGACGGAAGGCCGCCAGCCCGGCGAGGGCGGCAAGGGCCACGGTGTTGACCACCACGTAGGGAAGGACCAGCCGGGGCAGCCCGAGCATCCGCAGCGCGGGACGTCCGAGCAGCCCGCTGACGGCGGCGACGGCGAGCACCCCCGCCCCCGCGAACAGCGGCACGGCGGCCGTCACGGCCGCCACGAGCAGGAAGGCCAGAGCCCCGGCGGCGACCGCGGCGATCTCGGCGCCCACCAGCAGGATCGCGCCTGACACACGTTTCATACGGCACAACGTTAGGAAGGCGGGCGCCGCCTCTCCTCCTGCCCACGATCGAACCTGACCCCCGCCCGGCGGCGGGGGTCAGCCGGCCCCGGGACGGATCAGGCCCGACTCGTAGGCGTGGATGGTCGCGTGCAGCCGGTCGCGCACCCCGAGCTTGGCCAGGATCGCCGCCACGTGATCCTTGACCGTGGCCGGGCTGAGCGCCAGGACGGCGGCGATCTCGGCGTTGGACAGCCCGCGCGCGACGTGCCCCAGCACCTCGCGCTCGCGGGAGGTGAGCCCGTCGGCCCGCGCGGGCGGGCCGGGGTCGGCCGCCGCGGCGAAACGTTCGAGCAGCCGCCGGGTGATCACCGGGTCGAGCAGCGCGTCGCCGCGCGCGATCACCCGCACCGCGTCGACGACCCGGGCGGGCTCGGCGTCCTTGAGCAGGAACCCGGACGCGCCCGCGCGCAGCGCCCCGAACACGTACTCCTCCAGCCCGAACGTCGTCAGCACGACGATCCTGGCGCCGGGGGTGCCGGCGGTGATGCGGGCGGTGGCGGCGAGCCCGTCGAGGCCGGGCATCCGGACGTCCATGAGCACCACGTCCGGCCGCAGCTCGGCGGCGAGCGCCACGGCGGACTCCCCGTCGGCGGCCTGCCCGACCACGTCGAGGTCGGGTTCGGCGGCCAGCACCGCGGCGATCCCGGCCCGGACCACCGCCTGGTCGTCCACGACGATCACCCTGATCATCTGGGCAACCATACCCGCACGTCGTCGCGGCCGCCGGTGGCCAGCGCGCCGCCGTACCCGTCGGCCAGGGCGTGCAGCCGCCGCCGGGCGCGGCGGGCCGCCGTCCCCTCGACCAGGACGCCCTCGGGGAGGTAGGACACGGTGATCCGCTCCCCGGCCAGTTCCTCGACGGCCCTGAAGACGCCCACCTCCAGCTCGGGGGCCAGCCCGCCGAAGTCGCCGACGTGGCGCACGCCCGCCTGCCGCCGCGCGGCCAGCACCTCCAGCCCGGCGAGCGTCGGCGGCGGGCCGTCGGCCCCGGCGGGGCGGCGCAGCTCGTCCAGCAGCCGCCGGAGGGTGTCGATCCCGGCGCGGGCGGCGTCGAGGACCGCCTGGAGGTCGCCCTTCCCGGCCGCCGCGACGACGGCGTCCGCGTGCCGGACCGCCGTGCCGCGCAGGCCCTCGGCGATCCGCTCGCGTTCGCCGCGGGCCACGTCCGCCAGCCGGCCTCGGAGCAGGTCGCGCTCGGCCGTCTCCGCCGCCCGCCGCCGCGCCCTCGCGCCGCCGACCAGGACGCCGGCCGCCCACGCCGGGGCCGACAGCAGCGCCACGGCCGCCGCGAGCACCGCCCACACGGCCGTCCGGTTCCCGGAGATGCCCGGGCCCAGCGCCAGCGCGAGGCCGCCCACCAGGCCGACGGCGACGATCGCGAGCACGCCCTTGCGCCTGGGGTGGTGGGCGCCGAAGGCGTAGAGCTGGGCCAGTTCCACCCACCACGCCCAGAGGAACAGGTCGCCCGCGGGGGTCGGGGTCCAGCCCGCCATCGCCACCGGATAGATCGACAACATCGCGGCCAGGCTCCACCCGGGCCGCCGCACCCGCCACCACAGGGGCAGGGCGTGCAGGACGAAGAGCGGGCCGAGCACGAGGAAGTCCCGCGGCGCCGGAGTGCCTCCCGGCAGCAGGCTCGCCCCCATCGTCAACGCGACGGCCAGCCCGGCCAGCGCCGCGTCCCACGCCCGCCGCCCGCGCCACCACGCCCCGCGGAGCGGGGCCGGTCCGGCGGGGACCGGGCCGATGGGGGCCGGGCCGATGGGGGCCGGTCCGGTGGGGGCCGGTCCGGTGGGGGCCGGTCCGGTGGGGGCCGGTCCGGTGGGGGCCGGGAAGGCCGCTCGGACCGTCCAGCCGCCGGTGTCCGGGCCGGCGGTGAGCGTGCCGCCGCAGGCCGCCACGGTGGTGGCCAGCCCTGACAGGCCGTGGCCGGTGCCGAGGTCGCCGTGCTTCCCCCCGCCTCCGGTGTCGCTCACCTCGACGGTCAGGCGGCCGGGTCCGGCCAGGACGGCGATCTCCAGCCGGGCGCCGGTCGCGTACCGGGCGGCGTTGGTGAGCGCCTCGCGCACCACCCGGTAGGCGGCCGCCGCGATCTCGGGGGACGCGGCGGCGGCCGTCCTGCGGTAGCGCACTCCGCCGGGCACGGCCCAGTCCTCGACCAGGGTGTCGATCGCCGCCAGGCCGGGGGCGGCGGCCCGCGCACCGGCCAGTTCCGCGCGGGCCAGGCCGGCGGCCTCCCCGGCGTGGCGCAGGGCGGACTCCCCCAGCGCCGGATAGGCCACGAGCCGCGCGGACGCCGCCCCCACCGCGATACCGGTGAGCCGGTGCGCGGCGGTGTCGTGCAGCTCGGCGGCCATCCTGAGGCGTACGGCGTCCGCCACCGCCTCGCCGGCCCGCGCCCGCGCCACCCGGTGCGCGGCCAGCGCCTCCCGCCGGGTCCGGCGCCGCCGGTGCGCCCGCCCGAGCGCCCAGACGACCGCGCCCACCCCGCCCGCCGACAACGCCACGCCCGCCGACGCCTCCGGCGGCCATCCGCGGACCGCCGCGACGACCGTCGCCGCCGCCACCAGGCCCGCCGCGACCGCGACCGTGATCCCGGCCGTGCCCCGGACGGCGGCGCCGTACAGAAGGGCGACGCCGAGGAGCACGCACCACAGCAGAACGGAGGTCACAGCGTCAGGCTAGCTTCCGCGGATCGGCAGCGCCCCCTCCGCTTCGACCACATCGGGCAGGTCCTGGCCGACAGGAGGATGAGCCACCCCTCGCTGGACGGGTCGGCGTTCCGCAGGGACCTGGCGCGGATCATCGACCAGGGTCAGCGGCGCACCTTGTAGCGCAGGTGCAGCACGCCCTCGCCCTGGACGACGACGTGCGGGCCGGCCAGCAGGTGCCGCCCGTCGAGGCGGCCGAAGTAGCGCTTGCCCGACCCGAACACCACCGGCACCACGTCCATCGCCACCTCGTCCACCAGGCCGGCCGCGAGGATCTGGCCGCCGACGTCGCCGGCGTTCACGCTGACGACCCGGTCGCCGGCGAGCTCCTGGGCCTTGGCGACCGCGGCCGTCACGTCGCCGGCGAAGTGGTACGACGCCTCGGGGTGCCAGCCCTCGGGCTTGGGCCGGTGGGACACCACGACCACGTGGTCACCCGCGGGCGGCCGCCCTTCCCAGCCGTTCACCAGGTCGAACAGGGTGCGGCCCATGACGATCACGCCGATCGAGGCCCAGATCGGCCCGACGTACTCCGCCGACGCCTTGGACATCCGGAACCGGCCGCCGGTGCCGGAGTGGTCGTAGTCCTGGTCGTCGTCCGGGGTGATCGGGGTGTCGCCGTTCCAGTACCAGTCGTGGAGGGGCCCGACGGCGTCGTGGTCGTCGGCGATGAAGCCGTCCACCGACATCACGTTGTGCATGATCACTGTGCCCACGGGGTCTCCTCGGTGCTCGTCGCGCGTTCGCCTCCGATCCTGTCGCCCCCGGGGGCGGCCGGGCTTGTAGAAAATCAATCGGCGGGCATCGGGCCGTTGTCCGGCGGGAACCCCGGCTCGGCGGGGAACCGGCGGCGCAGCGCCAGGTACTCCGTCGGGGTGTGTCCGGTGAAGTCCTTGAACTCCCTGCCGAAGTGGGCCTGGTCGAAGTAGCCCGCCGCGTGGGCGAGCCCCGGCCAGTCCACCGGACGCGGCGCGTCCACGGACAGGATCAGCCGGGCGAATCGGTAGATCCGCGCCACCCGCTTCGGGGTGACGCCGACATGGGACCTGAACTGCGCGGCCAGGTGGTTGCCGCTCACCCCGGCGGCGTCGGCCAGCGCGCCGACCGGGACGACGCCGTGCGAGGTCTCCAGCCGGTCGCCCGCGTGCCGGACGAGGTCGAGGTTGCGCGACCCCGCCCCGGCGAACCGCGACCGCAGCTCCTCCTCCACCACCCGCAGGATCTCGGCCGCCGGGACGACGTCGCCCGCCCGCTCGCGGATCCGGTCCACGAACCGCTGCCAGACGGCGTCCACCGGCACCCACCGGTCGCGCAGCTCGGACGCCGGCACCCCGACGAACGGCGACAGCCCCCAGGGCTTGAAGTGCACCCCGACGAGCCGCACCCGCGCGGGGTACTCGTACTGGAACCGCCTGGTCCACATCCCCATGAACCATCCGTCGGCGAGCACCGCCGGCGGCACGGAAGGGTCGGAGTCCCACAGGCGCGTGGGGCCGCCCAGGTTGATGAACAGGTGTCCCGACGGCATCGGCGGGACACTCATCCGGCGGTGCCGCGGCACTCCGGTCAGGCAGTAGATGTCGTCGATGAACCGGTCGAGCGGCGGCGCGGGCGCCCGTCCGACGTACTCCATGGGTCCAGTGTGGCGGACGGGGTTCCGGGCCGCGTGCCTCGCCCTGTCTCGGCGGCCTGAGCGGCGCGTTTACAGTAAGGGGTTGTGCTTTACGGCAGATCTGCGGAAATCAGCGCCCTTGACGAGGTGATCGCGCGGGCCGGCGAGGGCTCCGGCGGCGCGGTGGTGTTGCGCGGGGAGGCGGGGGCGGGCAAGACGGCCCTGCTCGACGCGGCGGCCGCGCGCGGCGGCGCGATGCGGGTGTTGCGGATCACCGGTGTGGAGTCCGAGTCCGACCTGGCGTTCGCCTCGCTGCACCAGCTTCTGTGGCCGGTGACCGGCTCGCTCGACGCGTTGCCCGAGCCGCAGCGGGTGGCCGTCGGCGCGGCCCTTGGGCTGGCCGCCGGAGGGGACGGTGACCGGTTCCTGCTGGCGGCCGGCGTGCTCTCGCTGCTGGTCGAGGCGGCCGCGCCGGACGGGCTGGTCTGCGTGGTGGACGACTTCCAGTGGGTCGACCGGGCCTCGGCCGACGCGCTGCTGTTCGCCGCCAGGCGGCTGGCCACCGAACGCATCGCGCTGCTGCTCGCCGTGCGCGGGGACGCGCCGGTCAAGGGCGTGCCGCTGACGGTGGAGGTGCGCGGGCTGGCCGAGGCCGCCGCCGACGAGCTGCTGGAGTCCCGCCATGGCGTGCTGCCCGTCCGGGTGCGGCGCGAGCTCGTCACGCTGACCGGCGCTAACCCGCTGGCCCTGGGCGAGATCGCGGCCCGCCTGACGCCCGCGCAGCTCGCCGGACGCGAACCGCTGCCCGACCCGCTGCCCGGCGGCGCCCGGCTGTTCGGCGACCGGGTGGCCGCGTTGTCGGCCCCCGCCCGGCTGACCGCCCTGGTCGCCGCCGTCGAGGGCGACCTCGACGTGGTCCTGCGCGCCGCCGACCGGCTGCTCGCCGAGCGGGCGGCGCCGGTTCCCGGGGAGGCCGGGGCCGGGCGGGCGGCGTTGGCCGAGTTGGAGGAGGGGGAGCTGGCGGAGGTGTCGGGCACGAGTGTGCGCTTCCGCCATCCGCTGATCCGGTCCGCGGTGCACGAGGCGGCCGCCCCGGCCGAGGTGCGCCGGGTGCACGCCGTCCTGGCGGAGCTGACCGCCGACGACCGCCGCGCCTGGCACCTGGCCGGGGCCGCCCTGGGCCAGGACGAGGAGGTCGCGGCCGCGCTGGTGGCCGCCGCCGGGCGGGCGCGCGACCGCGGCGGGTACGGCGCCGCCGCCACCGCCCTGGCCAGAGCCGCCGAGCTGACCCCGGAGCCGGACGCCCGTGCCGTCCGCCTGAAGGACGCCGCGGTCGCGGCCTGGCTCGGCGGCCGTCCTGGCCAGGCGCAGTCGCTGCTGGCCGAGGCGCGCGAACGGGCCGCCGGGAACGCCGCCGTCACCATGGAGATCGCCCAGCTCCGCGGCCGGTTCGAGCTGAACTCGGGCAACGCCGCCGAGGCCGTGCGCATCCTGGCGGCGGGCGAGAGCCTGGACATGCTGGCCGACGCCTCCGAGGCGGCCGCGTACGTCGGCGACACCCCGATGATCGTCGAGCTCGGCCGGCGGGCGGCGGCGCACCCCGAGGGTTTCCTGCGGGACGCGGTGGCCGGGATCGGCCTCACCCTCGACGGCGACGCCACCGGCCCCGGCCTGCTGCGGCGGGCGCTGGCGCGGGCCGGCGAGCTGGAGGACGCGGCCGCACACCTGTGGGCGGCGGCCGCGGCCAGCCAGCTCGGCGAGACGGACCTGGCCGCCGAGCTGACCGGCCGGGCCGGGCAGGTGGCCAGGGTGTCGGGCATGGCGGGGCAGTTGCCGGTCGTGCTGGAGTTCGTGGCGACCGCCGAACGCCTGGCCGGACGGCTGGCGCGCAGCCAGGCCCTCTCGGAGGAGGGTCTGGAGCTGGCCCGCGAGGCCGGCTACGAGAACACGGTGGCCGCGCACCTGGCCAACCTGGCGGTGGTGGCGGCGCTGCGCGGCGAGGAGGAGGCCTGCGAGCGGCAGGCCCGCGAGGCGCTGGCCATCGCCGTCCCGCATCGGGTGGGGCTGCGGGCGGGGGTGGCGGCGTACGCGCCGGCGCTGCTCGACCTGTGCCTGGGCCGGCACGCGGCGGCGCGCGACCGGTTCGCGGCCATCGCCGCGGCCGGACCGGGCGCCGGGCATCCGGCCGTGGTCTGGCGGACGACCCCCGACCGGGTCGAGGCCGCCGTCGGGGCGGGTGACGAGGCGGCCGCGCGGGCGGCGCTGGAGGCGTACGAGCGGTGGTCGCGGCACGCGGCGACGCCGGAGTCGCGGGCCTTGCTGGCGCGCTGCCGGGGTCTGGCCGACGGCCGCGAGGACGCCTTCGAGGAGGCGCTGCGCCTGCACACCAACCCCTTCGAGGCGGCCAGGACGGCTCTGCTGCTGGGCGAGCGGCTGCGCCGGGGGCAGCGTCCCGGCGAGGCGCGGGCGCATCTGCGGATGGCGTGGGAGACGTTCGAGCGGGCGGGCGCGCGGCCGTGGGCGCGGCGCGCGCAGGAGGAGCTGCGGGCGGCGGGCGAGAGCGGGCAGGCGCCGCCGGTGGCCGTGCTCGACGCGCTGACCCCGCAGGAGTTGCGCATCGCGGGCCTGGTCGCCGACGGGTTGTCCAGCAAGCAGATCGCCGCCCAGCTCTTCCTGAGCCCGCGTACGGTCGAGTACCACCTGTACAAGATCTATCCGAAGCTGGGCATCGGCTCCCGTACTGATCTGGCGCGACTGGTAGTTCTACAGAAGGCGCCGGTAACCGGCGACGGCAGGATCTGAGTCATGCAAAACGTGAACATCTGGAGCGAAGAGTTCGGCGCCGAGAACGACGAGCCGATTCTGCTGATCATGGGTTCGATGTCGCAGGGCGTCCTGTGGCCGGACGAGTTCGTCGGCCGCCTGACCGCCGGCGGCCGACGGGTCATCCGGTACGACCACCGCGACACCGGCATGTCGGACACCGTCGACTTCGAGGCCGATCCGTACACGTGGGAGGCCATCAAGGACGACGTCTACCGGGTGATGGACGCGCACGGCCTGGACAGCGCGCACCTGGTCGGTCATTCGGCCGGTGGGCTGCTGGCGCAGTTCGTGGCGGTGGAGCGGCCGGAGCGGGTGCGTTCGCTGACGGTGATCGGGTCCTCGCCGCTGGGCGGCGGCGAGGGCCAGGTGATCATGCGGGCGCTGCTCGGGCAGCCGCAGCCGGAGGGGAGCCTGCCGGAGCCGGCGCCGGAGTTCGTGGCCTTCTACCAGGCGCTGATCGCGTCCCCGCCGCCGGCGGACCGGCGGGCGGCGATCGACGGCATGATCGCCGAGCAACGGCTGCTGCACGGCACCGGGCTGCCGTTCGACGAGGACGCGGCGCGCCGGTCGCAGGAGCGGATCTACGACCGGGCCCGGGACCTGTCGGCGACGGTCAACCATCGGCTGGCGGCGGGCGCCAAGCCCGATTTCGAGCCGGTGGGCGTGCTGGGCCAGGTCAAGGCGCCGACGCTGGTGATCGAGGGCAGCCACGAGCCGGCCAAGCCGGGCCATGGCGCGCTGATCGCCGAGCAGGTGCCGGGGGCGCGGTTGATGATCGTGGCGGGCATGGGGCACACGCTGCCGCCGGAGGTGCACGAGGAGCTGGCCGCCGCCGTCCTCGCGCACACGGCCGGGTGAGCGCGCGCCGCGGAATACCGGTTGGCCGGGTTCTCCCTTATGTCCCAAGATGGGGGTCATGATCAGCATTCCGCCGCGTACGGCCACCGACGCCTACTTCGCCAGGTGGGACGGGTCGAGGCGTCTCGACCTCGCCTTCGACCTCGACCTCGGGGAGCTGCTGGAAGGCCACCACGTGGTCGCCCGCGGGCTGGAGCTGTCGGACGGCGGCGGGATGCTGCACTACGAGTTCGTCCCGGGGCTGCGGGAGGACGAGACGGACAGCAAGGGGCCGTTCTTCTGGTACTGGATGTTGTCCACCGAGGACGACCTCGGCACCGACTACAGCGGCGACAACAACGGCGCCTACGACTCGAAGGGCGGGCGGGCCGCGCACGGAAGCCGTCACCTGGGCGGGGTGGTCCCGCCCTCGGCCCGCCGGCTGCGCGTGACCTTCAGGCCGGCCGAGGGCTGGACGCCGCCGGGACCGTGGTGCCGCGAGCTGGACGTCACGCTCCCGGACGGCCCGGTCACGCAGACGTGGACCGGCCCGCGCCGGGACGCCGGCTGACGACCGGCCCCATCGACCCCGTCGGCCCCGTCGACCTGCGGACGCCGGAGGAACCGGGCGGTCAGCCCGGGGGCACCGAGGCGGCGTCGCCCCTCAGGACGCGGCGGGCCAGCGTCACGTAGAAGTCCGTCCCGGTCCGTAGGACGGCGTCGTTGAAGTCGTACTGCCTGCTGTGCAGCGGGTCGCCGCCCCGGCCGGGTTCGGTGCCGTTGCCGAGGAAGGCGAAGCAGGCCGGCACGGCCTCGGCGAAGACGCCGAAGTCCTCGCTGGGCATGACGGGCGCGCAGTCCGGGTCGACGCGTTCCTCGCCGGCGACCGCGACGGCCGCCCCGACCGCCTCGGCGACGCAGGCGGCGTCGTTGACGGTGGTGGCGAACTCGCGGGTGTAGGTGACGGCGCACGTCGCGCCGTGGGCCGCGCCGATGCCTTCGCAGAGCCGGCGGATCCGGTCCTCGATGAGCTCGCCGACGGCGGGGTCGAAGCTGCGCGTGTCGCCCGTGATGACGACCTCGCCGGGGATGGCGTTGCGCACGCCGTCCGTGCTGAAGTCGGTGCAGGAGACGACGGCGGGCAGCGCGGGGTCGACGTTGCGGGCGACGACGGTCTGCAGGGCCAGGACGATCTCGGCGCCCACGACGATGGGGTCGACGACCATGTGCGGACGGGCGGCGTGGCCGCCGCGTCCCCGGATACGGATCTCGAAGTTGTCCTCCCCGGCCATGATGGCCCCGGCGCGGGTCAGGAGGTGGCCCGCGGGGACGCCGGGCAGGTTGTGCAGGCCGTACATGGCCTGGACGGGGAAGCGTACGAGCAGGTCGTCGTCGAGCATGGCCCGCGCGCCGCGGCCGGGCTCCTCCGCGGGCTGGAAGACGAACCGTACGGTCCCGTCGAAGCCGCCCTCGGCGGCGAGGACGGCGGCGGCGCCGAGAAGCATCGCCATGTGCCCGTCGTGGCCGCAGGCGTGCATGAAGCCGGGGTTGCGGGAGGCGTGGGCGCGGGTGCCCGGCTCGTCGAGCGGCAGGCAGTCCATGTCGGCCCGCAGCCCGATGGCGCGGTCGCCGCCACCCCTGGTCAGGGAGGCCACGACGCCGGTGCCGCCGACGCCCCGGACGACGTCGAGGCCCGCCGCCTCCAGCGTCCCGGCGACGTAGGCGCTCGTCGCGTGCTCCGCGAAGGCCGGTTCGGGGCACTGGTGCAGGTCGTGCCGCCAGGCGCGCAGGCGGGAGTCGAGGTCGGTCACGCGCGGTCCTTCCGGGCCGGTGGGCGGAGGACGGAGCCGCGGAGTCGCGCCGTGCCTCCACCACGACGGGACCGCCACCATGATGGCCGCCTCCGTACGCCCGATCAAGGTCGAGGCGCGGACGGGGAGGCCCACAGGTAGTGGTCGAGCCAGTCCAGGACCTTGGAGACGAGGCTGATCCGGTTGGACCGGTTGCGGATGTCGTGGCCCTCGTCCTCGAAGATCAGCAGGTCGCTCGGCACCCCGCGGGCGCGGGCCGCCTCGAACGCCTGCCGGGCCTCGTGGACCGGCACGTTGGTGTCCTGCGCCCCGTGCACGACCAGGAGGGGGGCGGTCAGCCGGTCGAAGGCGCGCAGCGGGGACAGGGCGCGCAGCAGGTCCCGGTCGGTCTCCGGGTGCCCGTACTCCGACACCGCCGCGGCGGCGATCCACGGTTCCGTACGGGCGTAGAAGGTCTCGAAGTCGGCGATGCCGCTCATGTCCACACCCGCGCGGAAGAGCCGGGGATGGGTGACGAGGGCGGCCAGGGTCAGGTAGCCGCCGTACGACCAGCCCATGCAGGCCAGCCTGGACGGGTCGGCCGCGCCCGTCCGCACCAGCACCGCGACGCAGTCGGCGACGTCCTCGACGGCGCGGAAGCGCAGCGCCAGGTCGTCGGCCTGGCGGAAGGCCCGCCCGTACCCGCCCGAACCGCGTACGTTGGGCGCCAGCACGCCGATCCCGGCCGCCAGGAGGTTCTGGTAGAGCGGGTTGAAGGTGGGACGTTCCTGGTCCTCCGGCCCTCCGTGCAGCGACACGACGAACGGCGCGGGCCCCTGCGCGTGCACGGGACGGTAGAGCCAGGCGGCCAGCTCCAGCCCGTCGCGGGCCGGGAAGCGCAGCAGCTCGGCGCCGGTCGCCTCGTGAAGCCGGCCGGCCCCGGCGGCGTACCGGTACGTCCCGGCGGACAGGTCGCACAGCAGCACGTGCGAGGGCTCCTCGGGGCTCTCGGCGGCGAGCACCGCCGTGCCGCCGTCCCAGGCGACGCGGACCGAGGTGACCACGTCGGCGGGCGGCGGCGGGAGCGGCCGGACGTGCGCGGCGGGCAGCTCGACGACGTCCAGCGCCGAGCGGCCGTGCTCGTTCCACACCAGGACGGCGCGGCGGCCGTCGGCGCTGAGCGCGAATTGGTCCAGCTCGGCGTCCGGCCGCTCGGCCAGCACGACGGGGTAGGCGTTGCGCCGCACCGCCAGCAGCGCGGCCCGGTCGCGGCCGGCGTCCGACACCAGGTAGGCGATCTCGCCGTCGGGCGACAGGGCCCCCTGGTCGGTCGAGCCGCGCAGGCCGGGCAGCAGGTCGCGCTCGCCGCCCGGCGGATGGCCGGGCAGGGCGTCGGCGGCGTGCATCCGGCGCAGGCCGCGCGGCCCGCGCCGCAGCAGCATGCGCGCGTGGTCGCGGCTGACGGCGGCCGGCCACAGCAGCTCGCCCACGGCGATGACCTGGCGCGCGCCGGTGGCGGCGTCGGCCAGCTCGGCCCGGGTCAGGCCGGTGGCGGACGTCTCGGCCAGCAGGACCGACTCGCCCCGGCCGGTCCATCGGACGAGCGCGGCGGACCCGTGCGGGAGGGCGAGCGGCCGCAGCTCGCCGCCGTGCGGCCGCACGGTCCACACCTGCGTGTGCTCGCCGCCGCCGGGGGCCAGCAGGACGGCCAGCCGCTCGCCCGTCGGCCCCCAGCTCACGTCCACGACCGGCTGGGGGCCGGTGTCGATCTCCCAGGCGTCCAGGCCCTTGCCGAGCGGCTGGACCCACAGCCGGGGTGTGCCGTCCCGGTCGCTGACGAAGGCCACGGCGCTGTTGTCCGGCGCCAGGGTCGGCCGTCGGCAGCTCCAGGCGTCCAGCGCGGCGGGTGACGGCAGGTGCGACAGGCCGCCGAGGATGTCCGGCATCACACGTGGTGGGCCTGGAGCCACAGTTCGAGCAGGCCGAGCTGCCAGAGCGTGCTGACGCCCGTCGTCGCCCTGTCGGCCTCGGGGTCGGCCAGCAGCCGCCGGACGAACTCCGGCCGGAACAGGCCGCGCGAGCGGGCGGCCTGACTGGTGAGCGCGTCCCGGACGAGCTCCAGGAGGTCCCCTTCGACGTGCCGGACGGCGGGCACCGGGAAGTAGCCCTTGGGCCGGTCGATGATCTGCGCGGGCAGCAGCCGGCGGGCGGCGTCCTTGAGCACGCCCTTGCCGCCGTGGGCCAGCTTGAGCCCGTCGGGGCAGGCGGCGGCCAGCTCGACCAGCTCGTGGTCGAGGAACGGCGTGCGGGCCTCCAGTCCGTGGGCCATGGTCATGTTGTCGACCCGTTTGACCGGATCGTCGATGAGCATGGCCGTGGTCTCCAGGCGGAGGACGGCGTCGAGCGCGGTGTCGGCGCCCGGACGCGCCACGTGGTCCCTGATGAAGTCGCCGCTGACGTCCTGCTCCACCAGGTAGCCGGGCGTCAGGACGCCGGACAGCTCGTGGTGCGGACGGTCGGCGAACTCCCGGTGGTAGACGTCGGCCGCCTGCTCGCGCGGCACGTCCGCCAGCGGCGGGAACCAGCTGTAGCCCGCGAACACCTCGTCGGCGCCCTGGCCCGACTGGACGACCTTCACGTGCCGGGCGACCTCCTCCGACAGCAGGTAGAAGGCGACGCAGTCGTGGCTGGCCATCGGCTCGCTCATGGCGCCCACCGCCCGTTCCAGCCCCGCCGGCAGGCGGGCGTCGGGGATCCTGATGCGGTGATGGTCGGTGCCGAACCGGTCGGCCACCAGGTCGGAGTAGGCGAACTCGTCGCCCTGCTCGCCGCCGGCCGGCTCGAAGCCGATGCTGAAGGTGGTCAGGCCGCTCTGCCCCTCCTCGGCCAGCAGCGCCACGATGAGGCTGGAGTCCAGGCCGCCGGAGAGCAGCACGCCCACCGGCACGTCGGCGACCATCCGCCGGCGCACCGCCGTGCGCAGGGCCTCCAGGGTGGCCCGCCGCCACTCCTCGTCGCTCAGCCCGGCCTGCTCGGGCAGGGCCGAGCGGGTGTAGGACGGGTTCCAGTAGCGGTGATCGGCGCTCGTGCCGTCCGCCTCGACGACCCGGACGGTGGCCGCCGGCAGCCTGCGCACCCCGGCGAGGATCGTGCGCTCGCCGGGCACGAGCGAGTGGAAGGTCATGTAGTGGTGCAGCGCCACCCGGTCGATCCCGGTGTCCGTGCCGCCGCCGGCGACCAGCGCGGGCAGGGTCGAGGCGAAGCGCAGGCGGCGGGCGTCGCGGGTCACGTACATGGGTTTGATCCCGAGCCGGTCGCGGCCGAGGACCAGTCGGCCGCTGTCGCGTTCGTGGATGGCGAAGGCGAACATGCCCTTGAACCGGTCGACGCAGGCGACCCCCCACCGGTGGTAAGCCTTCAGCAGCACCTCGGTGTCGGAGGTGGAGTAGAACCGGTAGCCCGCGCCGCGCAGCTCCTCGCGCAGCTCACGGTAGTTGTACAGGCAGCCGTTGAACACCACCGCCAGGCCGAGCCCGGCGTCCACCATCGGCTGGGCGGCCTTCTCCGACAGGTCGATGATCTTGAGCCGCCGGTGGCCCATCGCGACGGGCCCCTGCGCCCACAGGCCGGAGCCGTCCGGCCCGCGATCGTGCATCGCGTCGGTCATCCGGCCCACCGCGCCGACGTCGGCCTCCTCGCCGTCGAACCTGAACTCGCCGCTCAACCCGCACATGCCTCAGCCCCTCCGCCTCGCCGAACGTCCGTCATCAAGCCGCCGGCCGGCACGAAGGGAGGTCGTGGTCCCCCGTCGGCCGGTCCCACTCGCACACGCGGGTCTCGCTGAGCACCAGGTCGACCACGTCCACCAGGCTGCCCCGCCTCGCGAACGCCGACCGCTGCCGGGCCGCGGACGTGCCCGTCCCCAGGATCTGCCGGGTCAGCCCCGTCACCAGCTCCCAGTCCCCGGCCGCCTCCAGCTGCGGACGCAGGCCCGCCACCAGGCCCTCGACCACCTCCCCCGCCGGGCGCGGCACCCCGTGCACCGGATCGACCAGCTCACCCTCCAGCCCCCACCGGGCGGCCTGCCAGGTCGCCGCGCGCGCCGCCTCCAGCTGCACCTCCGGCCCGTGACCGCGGCGCGCGGCCGCCAGCTCCCTGGCCACCAGCGCCCGGAACAGCCCGGCGATCAGCACGACGTCCTCCACCCGGGGACACGCGTCGCAGATCCGCAGCTCCACGGTCGGCACGTGCTGCGAGGGCCGGACGTCGAAGTAGATCATCCCCGGATCGGTGATCACCCCTGACCGGATCAGCCCTCGCACCATCTCCTGGTAGTCGGCCGCCGAGTCGAACCTGCCCATGGGCCCCGCCGTCGGCCACCGCTGCCACACCAGCGTGCGATAGCTGGCATAGCCGGTGTCGGCCCCGTCCCAGAACGGCGAGCTGGCGCTGAGCGCGAGCAGCGGCGGCAGCCAGGGCGTCAGCCGGTGCGCCACCACGACCGCCAGATCGGGGTCGGGCACCTCGGCGTGCACGTGCGTGCCGCAGATGAGCTGCTCACGGGTCAGCACCTGGAAGTCGCTGAGCATCTTCTCGTAACGCTGGTCAGGGGAGACCTTCACCTCGTCCAGGTCGGCGAGCTGCGGCGTGCCGACCGCCGCGATCCCCAGCCCCAGCTCGTCGGCGGTGCCGATCAGCCTGCGCCGCAGCCGGCACAGGTCGCGGGCCAGGTCGTCCAGGTCCAGGAAAGGCGCGCTGTTGGCCTCGACCATCGACCGCTGCAGCTCGTGCGTGAAGCTCTCCTCTGGCAGCGCGCTCAGCAGCACCCCCGCCCGCGCGGTCACCCGGCGTGTGTTCGCGTCGATGATGTGGAACTCCTCCTCCACACCGACCCGAATCGCTCCCCCGGACCCCTCCACGGTCACCACTCCCATCACTAGGCACTCGAAGCCACTCCCTTCTCCCCCGAAAACGGGCTTCGGCACCTGTTGTCCGCAACAAAGTGAAGGTCAGGCCGTGGATGGGCCGCCGGACGCGTCAGTGGGCGGGCCGGTGCGGGTCGGCGTGGATGTGCGTGCGCATCCCCTGCGGGTCGAACAGGATGAGCAGCTCCACCGGGCCGCCGTCGGCGCTGCCCAGCCAGTGGGGCATGGACGTGTCGAACTCGGCCGCCTCGCCGGCCGGCAGCGTCAGGTCGCGGTCGCCGAGGACGAGCCGCAGGCTGCCGGTGAGGACGTAGAGCCACTCGAAGCCGTCGTGGGTCTGCGGGGTCGGTTCGAGCGGCTCGGCCCGCGGCGGAATGATCATCTTGAACGCGTGGATCCCGCCCGGCCGCCGGGACAGGGGCACGAACGTCATGCCGAACCGGGTGATCGGCTTGAGGTGGATCCGGGGGTCGCCGGTGCGCGGGGCGCCGACCAGGTCGTCCAGCGGGACGTCGTAGACGCGGGCCAGCGGGAGCAGCAGCTCCAGCGTCGCCCGGCGCTGCCCGCTCTCCAGCCGGGACAGCGTGCTCTCCGAGACCCCGGTCGTCGTCGCCAGGTCGGCGAGGGTGATGCCCCGATGACGGCGCAGCGCGCGAAGGCGCGGCCCGACCGCGCCCAGCACCTCGTCCATGTCGTCCTGCATGCAGGCATCTTGCCATAACCGCAAGTTTTCGTGCCAGATCGGCGGCCCCCTGGTCGGATGGAGCACACACCGACGGAAGGAGTCTCGATGAGCGAGTTCTGGGACGACGTGTACGCGGCACGTCCCGCCGCGACCGATCCGCGGCCGAACGCCCGCCTCACCGAACTGGTCGCGGGCCTGCCGCCCGGCGACGCGCTGGACCTGGGATGCGGGGAGGGCGGCGACGCCCTGTGGCTGGCCGGCCGGGGCTGGCGGGTCACCGCCGCCGACGTCTCGGCCGTGGCGGTCGATCGGCTGGCCGCCCTGGCGCGCGGGCACGGCCTGGACGACCGGCTCACCCCCGTACGTCATGACCTGGGCGCGTCCTTCCCCTCCGGCGCGTTCGACCTGATCTGCGCCCACTACCTGCACACGCCGGACGACCTGGACCGCACCGCCGTCCTGCGCTCGGCCGCGCGCGCCCTGCGTCCCGGCGGGCGCCTGCTGGTCGTCGACCACGGCTCGACCGCGCCCTGGTCGTGGAACCAGGACCCCGGCGTACGCCACCCGAGCCCCCAGGAGGTCGCCGCCGGCCTCGCCCTGGACGCGGCGACCTGGACGACCGAGCGGGCCGACGCGCCCCGCCGCCTGGCCACGGGACCGGACGGGCGCACCGCCGAGGTGACCGACCACGTCCTGCTCGTCCGCCGGACCGGCTGACCCTCGTACAGAACCAGGGCCCTCGTACAGAACCAGGAAGGGAGAGACCCGTGCGCCGTCGCGACACCCCGCCGCCCCTCACCGGGAGCAGCGAGACGGAGACCCTGCGCGGCTTCCTCGACTACCTGCGCTCCTCGATCGCCGCGAAGGTCGAGGGCGCCCCGGAACCGCGGGCGAGGACCGCCGCCGTGCCCTCGGGCACGAACCTGCTCGGCCTGCTGCACCACCTGACCCACGTCGAACGCGCCATCTTCCTCGGCGCGGAGGTCACCTCCTGGCCCGCGACGTTCCGGGCCGCGCCGGACGACAGTGCGGCCGACGTCGTCGCCCGCTACCGGGAGGCGGTCGAACAGGCGAACGCCGTGCTCGACACGTGCGCCGACCTCGGCGCGCCGCTCCCCCGCCCACGGCCGGGCCGTCCCGCGCCCAGCGTGCGGTGGGCGCTCGCCCACATGATCGAGGAGACCGGCCGCCACGCGGGGCACGCCGACATCCTCCGCGAACTGATCGACGGCACGACCGGCCGTTGACGCCACCACTCTCAGGACAGGACCACATGATCACCGTATTGCGGCGGGCGCCGGGCCGCCCGGCCCGTTCCAGGGTGGCGGCCGTCGCGCTCGCCCTCCTGCTCCCGATCACCGCCGCCTGCTCGACGCCGACCGCCGCCGGCGCGCCTTCGTACGCCGCCGCCACCCAGGACGATCCCCGGTTCGGGAACACGTTCCGGCACGGGTTCGCCGACGTCGACGGCGTGCGCATGCACTACGTGAAGGGCGGCGGCGGCTCGCCGGTGGTGCTGCTGCACGGCTGGCCCCAGACCTGGTACGGCTGGTGGCCGATCATGCCGGAGCTCGCCAGGCACCACACCGTCTACGCCGTGGACCTGCCGGGGCTGGGCGACAGCACCGGCGCGCCGACCGGCTACGACAAGGCCACCCTGGCCCGGTACGTGCACAAACTGATCGCCGACCGGCTCGGCGTCCGGGACGCCGCCGTCGTCGGCCACGACTTCGGCGCCGCGGTGGCGTTCCAGTACGCCGCACAGTTCCCCGGCGACACCGCCCGCCTCGGCTACCTGGACCTGCCGTTGCCCGGCCCGGCCGTCGACGCGGCCACGTACCGGTCGCTGAGCTGGCACATCGCCTTCCACTCCCAGCGACGGGTGCCCGAGGCGGTGGTGGGCGACGACGTCCGCGAGTACCTGGCGCTGTTCTACCCCCAGGTCTCCTACGGCGGGACGGCGTTCGGCGGCACCTCCGACAGGTCGCCGTTCACCGAGGCCGAGATCACCGAGTACGCCAGGACCTACAGCCGGCCGGCGGCCCTGTCGGGCGGCTTCGAGCTCTACCGCGCTCTCGACCAGGACGTCCGCGACACGAAGGCGGCGGCGCCGGTGGGCGTCCCGGCCCTGCTCATGACCGCCCAAGGGCAGCTCGACGCGATCCGGGCCACGGTGTCCGCGCGGCTGACGAAGATCGTCCGCGCGGTGGACGTGCCGCGCGCCGGGCACTGGCTGGTCGAGGAGAACCCCCGCTTCGTCACCGCGGAGCTGGAACGCTTCCTCGACGGCTGAGCCGGCCGCCGGGCCTCACGAGCCGGGCGGCGGGTCCACGCGTTCCAGCCTGGTCCAGCCGGTCCAGCCGCGCCGCCGCAGCAGTTCGATCAGCCGGCGCGCGGGTGGGACGGCGTCGAACGCCAGGCCGTCCATCAGCTGGACGAACGACGGCTCGACGTCGAGGTCGTCCACGTAGCCCGCGCCCCGCTCCGCGGCCAGCCGGGTGAGGTAGGCGGCCAGCTCGTCGGCCATCCCGGCCAGCCGCGGGTCGTCGGCGGAGCGCGAGAGGGCCCGGCTCAGGATGCGGAAGAAGCCGGTGAAGTCCGGGTCGGCGAGCTGCTCCCGCTTGCGGGCCATCCATTCCGGCACGCGGCCGGGCGAGTGCGCGGCCAGCAGGATCCAGCCGTCACGTTCGGCCCGGACGATCCGTTCGTCCACGCCGAGGGCCCGCAGCCGGTCGAGGTACCCGACCACCTCCGGCGGCAGCGCCAGGCTGTCCCCGGCGGCCAGCCGGGCGATCCGCTCCCGGTGACGCCGCCGCTGCCGGATCTCGGCGAGCAGCCGCCGGTCGATGTCGGCGAGCGCGGCGGCGAACTCCTCCTCCCCGGCCCCCAGCAGCTCCCGCACCCGCGCGAGCGGCACCCCGGCCTCGGCCAGGGTGCGGATCCTGATCAGCTCGACCACGGCGGCGGCGTCGTACCTGCGGTAGCCGGAGCGGTCCCGCTCCGGCTCGGGCAGCAGCCCCTTGGCGTGGTAGTGCCGCACCGCCCGCACGGTCACCCCCGCGTACGACGCCAGCTCCCCGATGGTCAGCACCGCACCAGCCTCCCAGAAGTGGTCAGGAGGCCGCCCGGCCGACGATCCGGGCCACCTGCGCGGCGTGCGTGAAGACCAGCCCGTGCCCGGCGTCGACCCAGGACGTGGCGATGTGCGGCCGCCGCCGGACCAGCCGTTCGACCCCGGCCCTCCAGTTCCGGTCGAACCGGGCCGCCCGCTCGTCGCCGCCGCCCGCCATCGAGGTCGACATGATCATGGTGATCGGCCGGTCGACGCTCTCGTACCGGGACAGGATCCCGGAGCGGACCGCGTCGATCTCGACGTTCAGGTCGAGGATCTGCTCGGCGGTGAGCAGCACCTGGCGCGGGGTGCCGTGCTCGGCCCGCTGCCGGGCGGCCAGCTCCGTCCACATCGCGCGGAACTCCGGCAGGGCGTCCTCGGTGAGGAACGGCTCGGGCACCGGGTTCGCCCCGTCGATCAGGACGAGCCCGGCGACGCTCCCCGGATGGGCGGCGGCGTGATGCACGGCCAGGTCCGCCCCCAGCGAGTAGCCCACGAGCACGGGGGCCTGGTCGAGGCCGAGCCGTCCCACCCGCGCCATCACGGCGTCCAGGTCACCGAGGAACGACTCGAAGGAGTACCGGTCGGCGGCCGAGGTGAGGCCGTGGCCCCGCAGGTCGAAGGTCACCACCTCGTGGTCGCGCCGCAGCAGCTCGATCAGCTCGCGCAGGCCGTCCTGGGTGGAGTTCAGTCCGGGGCACAACACCAGCGGGCGTCCCCGTCCGCCGCGGGACAGCGGGATCGTGACGCCGTCGTGGTGGACCGTCAGGTCGCCGGACGGGGTGCGGTTCGTACGGGTTGTCGTGGTCATGCCGCCATGCTGGGACATTGACCCTGCGTCAGGGTCAAGCGGCCGCGCGGCCGCGGCGTTGGCCGGGGAAGGTGGTCAACGCCGCGGGGCGTGCTCAGCTCGTCCGCAGGCCGTTCTCGGCGAGCCAGGTCAGGCAGGCGTCGGCGACCTCGCGCCAGCCGTGGTCGATGGTCAGCGAGTGGCCGCGATCGGGGAACTCCTGGAAGTCGGTGATCGCGGTGGAGTCCCGGTACTGCTTGAGTGTCGCCTTGGTGACGGTCTCCGGGACGGTGTGGTCCCTGCCGCCGGCGATCAGGAGCAGCGGCCCCCGGACGTTGTTGCCGGTGTCGACCTTGGCGGGCGAGTGGGGGGAGAAGTTGGCGGCGGCGGCCTCGAACAGCGGCTTGCCCGGCGCGGGGATGGTCCAGCGTTCGTACAGCTCGGCGGCCTCCTGCGGCGGGACGGCGTTGCCGAACGCGTAGGTGAACTGGTCGAGGGTGAGGGAGACGGCCCGGTGCTTGTTGGCCGGGTTCCGGAACACCGGCAGCGTCGAGCGCAGCGCCGACAGCGGCAGCGGCAGCACGCCCTTGATCTGGGCGGCGTCGATCGCGATCGCGGCCCTGGCCAGGTCCTGCCCGAGCAACTTCTCGGCGATCATGCCGCCGAAGGAGTGGCCGATGAGGATCGGCTTGACGTCCAGGGCGTTGATGATCTCCGTGTAGTGGGCGACGACGTCGTCGATGCCGTGGTCGGCGATGCTGTCGGGGTCCTTCCTGGACAGTTCGACGCTGTCGCCGTCGCCCGGCCAGCCGGGGGCCGTGGCGTCGTACCCGGCGGCCGTGAACAGCTCGATCCAGGAGGACCAGGAGGTGGCGTGCAGCCACAGACCGTGGATGAAGATGACGGGGATGGTCGATGCGCTCATCGGTTGCTCCTCTGTGCCGGACGGGTGTGCCCGACCGCGTGGGGCGCGGTCGCGGCGGTGCGGATGTGACCGGCCACGGCTGCCGGTCGTGACAGCGCGATCGCGTGCGACGCCTCGACCTCGACGGTGTCGGCCCCGGCGCGCCGGGCCATGAAACGTTGTGCGTCGGGATGGATCGCCTGGTCGGCGGTGGCCACGACGTACCAGGACGGCAGGGTCTTCCAGCTCGCGTCCGGGGAGCTCTCCTCGAACGCCACGGCCGCGATCGGGCGTTGCGCGGCGGCCGCCACCGAGGTGAGGCGCTCGGGCAGGTCGGCGGCGAACACGACGGGGAACCGGTCCTCCCTGAGGTACAGCTCCACGGCCTCCGCCCGGTCGGGCGTGCGGAGGACGGCCGGCCGCAGCGCCGGGCCCAGCAGGCTGTCGGGGAAACGGCCCGTGACGTCCAGCACGCTCTCCCCCTCCTCCAGGGCGAAGGCGGCCACGTAGACCAGCCCGACGACGTTGTCCAGCTCGGCCGCGGCCACGGTGATGACCACACCGCCGTAGGAGTGCCCCACCAGCAGGACCGGACCGTCGATCGCGGCCACGACGCCGGCCAGGTAGGCGGCGTCGGTGGCCGCTCCGCGCAGCGGGTTGGCCACCGCGGTGACGGGGATGCCGGACTCCTGGAGCTCGGCGATCACGCCCGCCCAGCTCGACGCGTCCGTGAAGGCGCCGTGGACCAGGACGACGGTCGGCGTGCTGCCGTTCTTGAACGATGTGCCTGTGGTCATGGCCTCACCGTAGGAAGCCCTCCGCGGGCCCGGCGAGCGTCACATGACTGCGTCACCCAGCGCCACCCAGCGTCACTCGGCGTCACTCGGCGTCACTCGGCGTCAACCGCAGCGCGGCGGTGAGGTCAGAGGGACGCGCGCAGGGCCGAGTTCAGCGCCGACCGCGAGGTGACGCCCAGTTTGGGGAAGATCCGGTAGAGGTGGGAGCTGACGGTCCGGCGGGACAGATACAGCTTCTCGCCGATCTCCCGGTTCGTCAGGCCGTCGGCCGCCATCTGGGCGATCTGGAGCTCCTGCGCGGTCAGGACGTCGCGCGGCTCACTGGTGCGGGTGCGGCTGCTCTCGCCGGAGGCCCGCAGCTCCTGACGTGCCCGCTCGCTCCAGGGGATCACCCCCAAGGCGTCGAACGTCTCGCGGGCCATGCGCAGGGGCGCCCGCGACTCGGCCGTCCGCCGCTGGCGCCGCAGCCACTCCCCGTACGCCAGCTGCACCCGGGCCCGGACGAAGGGCCATCGTCGCAGGTCGGCGGCGAGCGCGGCGTCGAAGTAGGGTTCCGCCGCCGCCTCGTCGGCCAGGACGGCCCGGGCGTAGCGCAGGTCGGCGTGCAAGGACGACGACGGCGTGGTGAGCGCGACCGCCTCCAGTTCCTCGACGATGCCCGCCACCGCGTGACCTTGACCGCTGTGCACCGCGGCGTCCGCGAGCTCGGCCAGGGAGAAGCAGCGCAGCGCCAGGTGGAAGGCCGGGTCGGCGGGGTCGTGCATCCGTCGCAGGTGGTCGAAGGCATCGCCGTACCGTCCCTCGCCCAGCGCGGCCAGGCCGCGCGCGAGCTGCACCGTGGCCAGCACGGGACGGGCTCCGACGGGCAGCGCCACCTGCTCGGCCGCCACCGCGAGGCTCTCCACGCGATCCTGCTCGCCGCGCAGCGCGGCGAGCATCGCGCCCGACGCCTGGGCGATGGCGTGCATCAGCGGCTGGGACGTCTCGTACGCCAGGCGGGCCGCCTCCTCGGCGGCGGGGATGGCCACGCTCAGGTCGGCCAGCCGGGCCGCGCTCCACGCCTGCGCCCCGAGGTCCCGCGCCAGGAGGCTGAGCCGGCCCTGCGAGCGCAGGACGGGCAGCGACGCGGCGCAGAACTCCTCCGACAGGTCGAACGCCCCCACCATCAACGCCGAACTGCCGAGCAGCCGAGCAGCCGGGCCGCCGGCCGGGTGGGCGGCCAGGTGGCGAAGTCGCTCGATGACGACCTCGCCGCGCTCGACGGGGGCCGCGAACGCCAGGACCGTCAGCAACCGCCCGTCCAGTTCGTCGACGGGCAGGCTCTCGGCCACGGTGACGACGCGTTGCCGCGACCGCTCGTCGGCATGGGCCCAGAAGCACCGCAAGGACGCGCTGGACAGGAGTTTCAGCGCGAGATCGACGTCTCCCTGGGCCGCCATGCTCTCGGCGAGGTCGGCCAGCGAATGGGCGGCCGCGCTGTCGTCACGGATGCCGTCCTCGAAGGTCTCGCGGATCCACGTGATGCGGGCCCGCTGCCGGGCCGACAGCCGCAGCGGCTCGCCTTCGCCGAGCAGGCGCGTGACGACGTCGCGGCGTCCCATCTCGGCCGCGTACTCGGCGGCCCGCACCAGGCGTTCGCACCGGTGGGCGGGGTCCTCGCTGAGCCTGACCGCGTGCTCCAGCGCCGCGACGGCCGACAGCAGGTCGCCCCGGCGCCGCACGCTCGCGGCCGCGGTCTCCAGCTCGGCGGCGATGCTCTCGTCCGGCCTGGGGGTGGAGGCCGCCCGGTGCCAGAGGCGACGGTCCGGCCGGTCGTGCAGGACCTCGGCCAGGGCGGCGTGCGCGGCGCGCCTCTGGGAGATGCTCGCGCCCTGGTAGATCGCCGAGCGCATGAGCGGGTGCCGGAACGACAGTCCGGCCTCGTGCACGTCCACCAGCCGTACAGCCACGGCGGGATTCAGGTCGTCGGCCGTGACCGGCGCGCCGGTGATCAGCGCGGTGGCGTCGAGGATCTCCGGGAGTGCGGGGCTGTCGTTGAGCGCGGCCACCAGCAGCATGGTCCGCAGGACCGGCGGCAGTCCCGACATGCGGGCGGTGAAGGTCTGTTCCAGCCGGGTGGTCAGCGGGAGCCAGCCCGGCGGCAGGGGGCCCTTCCCGTCCTGCGTCTCCGCGGCGATCGGCAGCTCGACCAGGGCCAGCGGGTTTCCCGCCGCCTCGCGCAGCAATCGGGTGCGCACGGTCGGCGTCAGGGCGGGGCTGTGGACGTCCAGCAGGGCGGTCGCGGCGGTGTCGTCGAGCCGGTCGAGGAGCAGTTCCGGCAGCCCTGCCCCGTCGAGGGAACTCGGGAAGCCGTCGCGGATCGCGGCCAGCAGCACGATGGGTTCGGAGTCCAGCCGGCGCGCGACGAACGCGAGCACGTCCGCGCTGGCGCGGTCCAGCCAGTGGGCGTCCTCGACGAGGAGCAGGACGGGCGAGCGCGCGGCGGCCTCGCCCAGGAGGTTCAGCGCCGCCAGGGCGATGAGGAACGGGTCCGGCACCCGGGCGTCCGTCAGCCCGAACGCCGCTCCCAGCGCGTCTCGCTGCGGGGCGGGCAGGTGCCCGATCTCGGTGCGCAGCGGAAGCAGCACCTGGTGGAGGCCGGCGAAGGGCATGTGCGTCTCCGACTCCACCCCCGCCGTCCGCAGGATCCGCATGCCCCGCGCGGCGGCGACCTTCGCGGTGTCCAGCAGCAGGGCGGACTTCCCGATCCCCGCCTCGCCGCGCACCAGCATCGCCCCGCCGCCCTGGCGGACGCCGTCCACGAACTCGCCGAGCCGCCGCTGTTCGCACTCTCGCCCGAAAAGTGCCCTTACTGGCTGATTTACTGGCATATGCAGCCATGATCGCTTGCGCCAGGGCTCCCGTCCATCGAACCCGCCGTCACTGCGGCCGGCGGATCGCACCATCACGGTGACGGCGTCCGCCGGGATGGCGTCCCAGCGGTCGGAGGTCGCGCCTTCTTCGGGAACGCGGGTCATGAGGGGTTCCGGCCTTTCACTGATGGGTTCAGTTCCTACGCCGTCAGGCCGTGGCCTCGCGGATGAGGTCGGCGACGACGACGGGCTGGGAGACGTGCACGGCGTGGCCGCCGATGACCTCGACGACCTTCGCCCCGGCGCGCCCGGCCATCCAGCGCTGAGCCGGCGGCGGGATCATCCGGTCCTCGGTCGCGACGAGGTACCAGCTGGGCCTGTGCCGCCAGGCCGGTTCGCCGACCGGCCCGTCCAGGGCGTCCACGCCCCACGGGACCTGGGAGTCGGCCATGAAAGCGGCCACCTGGCCGGGCAGGTCGGCGGCGAAGGAGGCGGCGAACCTGTCACGGTCGAGGAAGAGCAGGCCCTCCCGCGGCGGGAGGAGGGGCGGCGCCGGAGCGCCCGGAGGCGACGCGGCGATGAGGGCGCCGACCGATTCCCCCTCGTCGGCGACGAACGCGGCGACGTAGACCAGCGACGTGACGTTGGGGTGGGCGCCGGCCTCGCCGATGACGACCCCGCCGTAGGAGTGGCCGGCCAGGACGGCCGGGCCGTCGAGGGAGTCCAGGACCCGGCGGGTCAGCGCGGCGTCGTCCGCCGGCGACAGCGCCGGATGCTGCACGACGTGAACACGGAAGCCGTCTCTGGTCAGCTCGTCATAGACGCCCTGCCAGCCGGATCCGCCCACGAAACCGCCGTGCACGAGCACGACGTTCCTGATGGCGGTCATGGTCGCTCCTGAGCCGGACGGACAGGCCCGGCGCCTGTCCTGGTGCCCTCCATCCAAGTCGCGCGCTCGTCGTCCGGCCACGCAGAACAGGACGCAGAAGTAGCGCGGAACGGTCAGGATGCGGCGATCGCCAGATCACGGCAGCGGCTGCTCGCCTCGGCATCGCCGATGGCCTGGTACACCTCGGCCGCCCGCGCATAGGCCTGGTGGCTCTCGCCGGTCCGGTCCTCCTCGGCCAGCAGGGCCGCCAGCGTCTCCAGAGAGCGGGCCTGCGAGAAGGCCAACCGGCCCTGCTCCATGAGGCTGATCGCCTCGGTGAGCTTGCTGATCGCCTCAGCCCGATGGCCGAGCAGTGCCAGACATTCGCCGACACGGGCCAGCACGATCGGCCGGAGGAGCGCCGCGACGCTCGGAGTCGTCCCCGAGCGGTCGTCGTTCAGCAGGTCCAGCAAGCCGAGGTACTGCTCCAGTGCCTCGGCGTAGTGTCCGGCATCGCGAAGGCAGGTGCCGAGGCCGCCGAGAGAGTGGCAGTACCGATCGATGTCGCCGTTGGCCTGGTAGATCTCCGCCGCCCGGGTTTCCGACGCGATGGCCTCGTCGAGCCGCCCGAGCCGTCGGAGCGCGCCCCCCGCATGGTGGTGGGCCAGGGCGACCTGGATCGTGGCACCACTGCGGGTGGCCAGGTCCGTCGCCTGGGCCGTGTACCGCAGCGTGGTCTCCGGATCGTCTCGCGGCAGCAGATGGACCCAGGCCAGCATGTTCAGCTGCGTGGCCTGCCGGGCCTGATCGCCCAGGGCGGCGGCGGCCTCGGCGCCGAGGGTGAAGACCTCGTGCCAGTGCGGCGCGTGCATCCACCGGTCGGAGAACCAGTCCATCGCCTCGGCGCAGTCGAGGACGGCGGCGAACCGGCCGATGCCGGCCCCGTGACGTAACGCGCCCAGCCAGTTGTCCGCATTCACGCGCAGCCAATGGTCGGCCTCCTCCAAGGAGGACAGCTCAGCGGCATCGGGGTCGGCTCGGCCGGGATCGCCGTACCCGGGATCGAACCACCGCCCGGCGATCGTGGCCGTCCGCAGCAGCCACGACATCATCGCCGCGGTGAACGCGTCGCGCTCGGCCGTGGATTCCTCCTGCTGGAGCCGGTCGCGGGCGAACAGCCGGACCAGGTCGTGGAAGCGGTAGCGTCCCGACGCGTTGTCCTGCAGCAGACCGAGGTCGACGAGTTCGTCGAGGGCGTCCCATGCCTCCTCGATCGACGTGCCGCCCACCACGGCGGCCAGAGCGGCGTCGAAGTCGCGGCCCGGCACCAGGGCGAGCCGGCGGAAGAGCCGTCGCGTCGCGTTGGCCAGCTGCTCGTAGGACAGCCCGAACGCGGTGGCGATCTTGAGATCGCCGGCGCTGAGCTGGTCCAGGCGGCGCTCCTCGTTCGTCAGCCGGGCGGCTAGGTCGGCGGCGTTCCAGCCGATTTCCGGCGATCCGCAGCGCGAGGGGCAGACCGCCGCACAGCTGCGCGAGCTGCCCGACGGCCGATCCGTCGTCGGCGGCGCCGCGGTCCTTGAGTATTCCGGTCAGCAGCTCGGCGGCTTCCAGCAGGGACAGGGGCCCGAGGGCGAGCCTGCGCACTCCTTCCAGACCGGCCAGCAGGCGGCGGCTGGTCACCAGGGCCCTCCCCGCGCCGCCGCCCGGCAGCAGCGGCCGGACCTGCTCCTCGGAGGCGGCGTTGTCGAGCACGATCAGCACGCGCCGGTCGCGCAGCAGGGACCGGTACATGGACGCCCGTTCGGTGACGTCGGCCGGGATCTGCTGGTCGGCGACGCCGAGGGCGCGAAGCAGCAGGCCCAGGGCCTCCTCGACGGGCAGGGGCTGCGGGGACATGCCGAACAGGTCGAGGAAGAACACCCCGTCGGGGAAGTCGGGCCGCAGGGTGTGGGCGGCGCGGATGGTCAAGGTGGTCTTGCCCAGCCCGGCGGAGCCGGTGATGAGCCCGACGCCCGCGGCGCCCGGCGCGTCCCCGGCGCGCAGGAGCTCGCTGGTCCAGGCCAGTCCCGCGACGCGGCCGGTGAAGTCGTCGACGGAGCGCGGCAGCTCGCACAGCCCGGTCGGGCGGGCCCAGTGATCGCGCAGGCGGCCCTCCCGCGCCAGCTCGACCAGGTGCCTGCGGTCGGCGTCGCCGAGGCCGAGGGCGTCGGCCAGGGCGGTGACGGTCCGGTGCTGGGGGCCCTTGCTGCGTCCGCGTTCCATGTCGGACAGCGTCCGGTCGCTGACCCCTGAGGCCGCGGCGAGTTGCTCCAGTGTCAGACGTGCCGCGTGCCGGTGGCGGCGCAGCACCTCCGCGAAGCCGGGTGTGGTGATCGAGTGCTCCTTCGCCGCGTCCGGTGGAGATCACCCAAAGCTTACGGCGAGCTCGGCGGCCACCTCGGGCCGCCTCCCGGTGCCGCGGCCACGTCGCGCTGGGTGACGCAGTCAGGTGACGCTCGCCCGGCGGCCGGGCCGGTTCCTACGGTTTGGCCATGACCACAGCACTGCCCAAGCCCCCGGCGAACCGCCTGCGACGCCCCGGCGTCGTCGTCCCGATCGCGGTGATCGGCCTGCTCGCCTCCCTCGCGCCCGCCGCCTCCGCCCAGGCCGCGCGGGCGCCCGTCACGGCCGTCGTCTCCGGGACGCCGTCGGAGACCGGCCGGGAGCCGCGCCTCCCCGCGGGTTTCCAGGAGAAGAAGGTCCGCGTCGGCGACGTCGCGATCAACTACGTGCGCGGCGGACGCGGCCCGACACTGGTGCTGCTGCACGGCTACCCGCAGACCTGGTACACCTGGCGCGAGGTCCTGCCGGAACTCGCCGAGCACTACACGGTCATCGCGCCGGACCTGCGCGGCGCGGGCAGGAGCGACGCACCCGCCGGAGGCTATGACAAGAAGACCCTCGCCGCCGACGTGCACGGGCTGCTGACCGAGCTCGGCCTCAACCGGAAGATCAGGCTCGTCGGGCACGACATAGGCACGATGGTCGCCTACGCCTACGCCGCCGCCCACCCCCGCGACGTCACCAGGCTGGTCCTCAGCGAGGCGCCCATCCCCGACAAGAGCCTGTTCACCTTCCCGTCCCTGACCGCCAAGGGGCCGGGCTTCTGGAACTTCGGCTACTTCAGCCTCACCAACGGCCTGCCCGAGCGCATGGTGAAGGGCAGGGAGGAGCAGTGGGTGGAGAGCTTCGCCGACTCCCTCGAGGTGAAGAAGAACGGCGTCGGCGACGAACAGGTCCGCGAGTACGCCCGCTACCTGCGCGACGACGCCCACCTGCGGGCGAGTTTCGACTGGTTCCGCGCCCTCCCCGAGGACGTCGCCGACAACCGCGTGTACGGCGCGAAGAAGCTCACCATGCCCGTGCTCGCCATCGGCGCCCGCGGCAGCCTCGGCGACTTCGTCCCGGCCCAGGTCCGCCGGTACGCCAAGGACGTGACCGGGATCGTCGTCGAGAACTCCGGTCACTGGATCTTCGAGGAACAGCCCCGGCAGCTCACCCGCACCCTCCTGCGCTTCCTCGCCAAGAGCTGACCCGGCGCCCGGAACAGGAGCCCCCATGCACAGACCACGTCCGTCCCGCACCGGCGACCCGCGCGACCCCTTCTGGTTCCTCGGCGGCCGGGCCCGCGTCCTGGTGCCGGGCGCGGCGACCGGCGGCGCCCTCAGCGTGATGGAGTTCACCGACCCCGAGGGCCACGCGCCACCCCTGCACGTCCACGAGGCGGAGGACGAGATCTGGATCGTGCTCGACGGCGAGATCACCTTCTTCGTCGGGGACGACCGCCACGACCTGCACGCCGGCGCCGTCGCGCACGGCCCGCGCGGCGTCCCGCACAGTTACCTGGTCCGCTCACCGGACGCCCGCATGGTCGTCGCCTTCGGCCCCGCCGGCATCGAGGACTGGTTCGCCGCCAACGGCTCGCCCGTCTCCGGCATGAACGACGTGCCGGCCGCCTTCGACCTCGACGCCGTCGTCGCCTCGGCCATGGCGTACCGGCTGCGCGTGGCCGGTCCTCCTCCGGTGGCCTAGTACCCGCCCCACCCGACGTTCCCGCCCCACCCGACGACTTCCCCGCTACCAAGGAGCTCCGCAATGTCCCCACACACCCGGCCGGGAATCCGGATCCTGCTGCCGCTGGCGCTGGCCGTCCTGGCCGTCCTGGTCACGGCCTTCTCATCGCCGGCCACCGCGGCGGCCCGGCGTACGGCCAAGCCCACCGTGGTGCTGGTCCACGGCGCGTTCGCGGACGCGTCGAGCTGGAACAAGGTGGTGGCCCGGCTCCAGGGGGCCGGCTACCCGGTGATCGCCCCCGCCAATCCCCTGCGCGACCTGGCGGGCGACTCGGCCTACCTGTCGAGCGTCGTCTCCTCCATCGACGGGCCGGTCGTCCTGGTCGGCCACTCCTACGGCGGGGCGGTCATCTCCAACGCCGCCACCGGCCACCCCAACGTCAAGGCGCTGGTCTTCGTCGCCGCGTTCGCCCCCGAGCAGGCCGAGTCGGCGCTCGACCTGACCGGCCGGTTCCCCGGCAGCCGGTTGCCCACCAGCCTGGTCACCCGCCAGTACCCGCTGCCCGGCGGCGGCACCGGCACCGACGCCTACATCGACGGCGAGGCGTTCCGCGCCGCCTTCGCCGCCGACCTGCCCGCTCGCGACACCGCCCTGATGGCCGCCACCCAGCGCCCGGCCTCCCTGGCCGCGCTCGGCTCCCCGAGCGGGCCGCCCGCCTGGCAGGCCATCCCCTCCTGGTACCTGGTCGCCGGCGCCGACCAGGCCATCCCGCCCGCGGCCCAGCGGTTCATGGCCAAGCGCGCCGGCGCGCACACCAGCGAGGTCAAGGACGCCTCACACGTGATCATGATCTCCCGCCCCGACGCCACCGCCGCCGTCATCACCGCGGCGGCCCGCACCGTCCGCTGATCCCGCGCGAGATCCACCGGGCCGGAGCCGCGGCAGGCGCGGCCCCGGCCCGGCCGCCCGTCCCGCGCACACCTTCCGAACGGAGACGATCCCCATGATCCACACCACCGCCCGCTCCAGCAGGCGAACCTTCCTCGGCCGGGCGACCGCCGCGTCGGCGCTGTCCCTGGCCGCCGGCCTGCTCGGCACCGGCGAAGCGGCGGCCTCCGGAACCCTGCCCGACTACGCACCCATCCCCGAGGCGTCGAAGGGCCCGGCGCTCAACGACAAGGGCTACTTCGTCGGCCGGATCGCCGGCGACCTGTACTGGGTCACCGACTCCTCCTACCAGGCCATGTTCCTGACCACCCGGGAGGGCGTCGTCCTCGTCGACGCGCCGCCCACCATCGGGCACAACCTGCTGCGCGCCGTCGAGGAGGTGACCCGGGCCAACGGCCGCCCCCGGCAGGTGACCCACCTCGTCTACTCCCACTCGCACGCCGACCACATCGGAGCCGCCTCGATCTTCGGCAAGGACGTCGTCCGCATCGCCCACACCGAGACCGCGAGGTTCCTGCGCCGGGACGCGGACCCGAACCGGCCGGCGCCCACGGTCACCTTCGACGACCACCACGTGCTGCGGGTCGGCGGCGAGCGTCTCGAACTGGCCCACCACGGCCCCAACCACTCACCGGACAACATCTTCGTCCACGCCCCCGAGCAGGAGACCCTGATGGTGGTCGACGTGCTCTATCCCGGCTGGGTGCCGTTCAAGAACCTCGCCGTCTCCCAGGACGTCCCAGGCTGGCTGCGGGCCCACGACATCGCCATGAGATATCCGTGGCGCACGCTCGTCGGCGGCCATCTCGGCCGTCTCGGCACCCGCGCCGACGGGCACCTGCAACAGCGGTACCTGGCCGACCTGCGGACCAGCGTCCGGGACACGGTCGCCAGGCTCGACCCGGCGCCGTTCTTCGACAAGTACGGCCAGGCGGGCAACGCGTGGGCGATCTTCGCCGGCTACCTGGACGCGGTCGCCCGGCAGGCCGCCGCCCCGGTCGTCGCCGGCTACCTCGGCAGGCTGGCCGCCGCCGACGTGTTCACCGAGGACAACGCGTACGGCCTGCTGGAGTCCATGCGGATCGACACCGGCCTGCTCGGCCCCTTCGGCATCCACCCCTGACCGGCGGGCCCGGCGTCCGGTGGTTCAGGGCCGTCGGCGGCTGGCCCGCCATTCCGGGGCGAGCACCGACCAGAGCTCGGCATCGTGCCGTTCGCCCCGGTGCAGGTGGCTTTCGCGCAGTACGCCGTCCCTGGTCATGCCGAGCCGCCGGGCCACGGCGATGCTGGCCGTGTTCCCCGCCGCGGCCTGCCACTCCACGCGGTGGATGCCGCGTTCCTCGACGGCCCAGTCGATGATCACGCGGAGGGCCCGGGTCACCAGGCCCTTGCCCGCCGCCGACGGTTCCAGCCAGCAGCCCGCCTCGGCGGTGCCGTGCCGGACGTCCATCGTCCGGAACAGCACGCCGCCGGCCAGTTCGCCGTCGGCCCAGATGCCGTAGATGCGCCCGATGTCGGCCGCCGCCTTGTCCGCGTACTCCTGGAGCACCGCCCTGGCCGATTCCAGGTCGGTGACGAGGTCGGGCAGGGAGATGAACCGTCCGATGAACTCGCGTCCCCGGTCCACGTGGCTCAGGAACTCCTCGGCCCGCCAGGGCTCCAGCGGACGCAGCTCGGCGCCGTCGTCACCCAGGGAAATCGCGAACATCGCTGCCTTCCGTCCATGCTTCACCCGTTCTGCGAGATCTTCTCACGGGGGTGAGCCGCCCGGACCGGACGGGATCGGCGACCGTCGCCCGCCTGCGTCGCGAGCTCGCCCGCGGCACGATCGAGCCGGCCGTGCTGTCGGTCCTCGGGTTCACCGCCGATACGGCGGGCCAGGCCGCGCGAGTACTACGCCATCACCCCGGAGGGTCGCACCTACCTCGCCATGCTGCGCGCCGAGTGGAGCGGCCTGGTCGACGGGATGCGGCAGCTCCTCGACACCCTTGGTGAGGTGCGGGAACGAGCAACGACCGAGAGATCGTCCTGGCGGCGCGACATCTCGCCGGTGTATCGAAAAACGCGTACGCCACGGCAACAGGCTTCCGTCTTCACTGAAGGCGCGGATCACAGCACGTCGGTGCCGGCGTGTGCGGTGACCGTCCGCCGCACGGCGAGTCGCGGCGAAGACGATCACGAAGGGGAGAAGGCTTTGACCGATGACGGAATCTGGGACCGGAGGTCGCTGTTCCGGGGCGCCGCCGTGCTGGCCGGCGCCGCCGCGACCGCGCCGCTGCTGGAGAGCGCGGCCATGGCGGCGACCGGCGGCGGCGACGCGGACGCGCTGTTCAAGGCCGGGAAGTTCGAGCAGGCCGGCCGCGCGTACGAGGAGATCCTGAAGAGGGACCCCCAGAACCTGAGCGCGGCTCGCGGGCGTGGCCATGTCGGGCTGTTGTCGAACCGGTTCGCCGAAGCCGAGAAATACCTCAAGACGGCGGTCAGCCTGGCGCCCGGCGACAAGGAGGCCAACGAGCTCCTGGGCGACTGCTACATCCGGCAGGACAAGTTCGCCCTCTCCGTCCCCTGCTGGAAGGCGGCCGGTGTGGACGACTACGCCAAGTGGTTCGCGGCGGTCAGCGGCGAGCCGTACCAGATCAAGGGCGACGTCGGCCGGGTCCGGTTCCAGCAGATGGACCCGAGGCCGCTGGTGGAGGCCTCGGTCAACGGCGGACCGGCGAAGAAGTTCACGTTCTACACCGGCGCCCCGAATCTGAGCCTGACCGCGTCGGTGGCCAAGGAGGCCGGGCTGACCCCCGTGGTCAGCCAGAAGACCGACTTCGAGGGCACCCCCATCTGGGTCTACTACGGAGTGCTGGAGTCCTTCAAACTGGGCGACCTCGAACTGCGCAACGTCCCCGTGGGGTGGTCGTCGACGGAGTCGGGCGGCGACGTCGGCACCGACGGCGACGGCATGATCGGCACGTGGGTCTTCTACCACCTGCTGACCACGTTCGACTACGCCGGCAGGCAGCTGATCCTGCGCCGCCGCACCCCCGAGACGGCCAGGAAGGCACGCGCCGCCGCGGCACGGGCGGGGGCCTCGCCTCTGCCGCTGTGGCTGGCCCGCGACCACAACCTGCACAGCCTGGGCAGCATCGCCGATTCCGGACAGCGGGTGGTGGGGGTGAACCTGGGCGGGTTCGGCGAGATCGCCGCGGGCATGCCCGGGGACGTGGCCAAGCGCCTGGGGGTGCGCACCGACCAGGACCGCCCGATCGAGACGTTCGCCCACAGCCACCCGACCATCACCTATCCCTGCTACCCGAAGGAGATCCGTCTCGGTGACGCCGTCGCCCGGCACGTCTACTGCGAGGCCGACCCGAACATGCCGGTCAACGTGCCCTGGCCCTACGGGACGGGCTTCGACGGGCTGGCCCACTTCGCCCACTGCTTCTTCAAGCCCTACAACGTCACCCTCGACTTCACCGGCATGAACCTCTACCTCGTCCGCGGCAAGGCCACCTGATCATCGTGCGGACCGGTGGTCGCACGACGACGTGAAGGGGCCCCGGCCGGATGACCGGCCGGGGCCCGCTACCCCTGAGTCCGACGGTCAGACCGTGATGGTCCAGGAGTCCAGGAAACCGGTGTCACCGAAGTAGACGTCCCGGATGTCGAGCGTCCAGGTGCCGGCCGCCTGCTGGCTGACCGGGACCGTGAAGGTCCTGGTGCCGTACTGCGTGCAGGAGGTGCCGCCGTAGGCGTCGACCAGGTAGTAGGTGCCGCTCGGGCCGCGGAGCCGGATGTTCAGGTCCTCGGCGCAGGTGTGGCTGATCGTGATGGACAGCTTGACCGGGGACGCCGCGGTGCCCGTCGCGTTGGACGTGATCGAGCTCGTGGTCGTGGAGTAGTCCCTGATCTGGTAGTCGGTGTCGTTGGTGAACGTCCGGCCGCCGGGGTTGCCGGTGCCGACCGTGAGGTTGAAGGTCACGTTGTGCGTGGTCGAGCCGGTGCCCGTGCCCGTGACGGTGATCGGGTAGGTGCCCTGCGCGGTGGACGCGCCGACCGACAGCGTCAGCGTCGAGGAGTTGCCGGAGGTCACCGACGCCGGGTTGAAGCTGG
>NZ_JBEYTJ010000056.1:0-7577 GCF_040642995.1 Nonomuraea sp. NPDC047529
GTCAGGGCCTGGGGTCGGCGTCACCGGTGGCGCGCCTGCGGCGGCCGGCCACGACGGTCGCGGCTCCGCCCGCGACCAGCGCCGCCGCGGCCACCCACAACCAGCCGGGCACGCCGCCCGAGCCCGTCTCCGCCTCGGCCTGGGCGACCGGTGACGAGGAGGCCGCCGGGGCGACCTCGGCCGAGGTCCCGGTCGGGGTCGGGGTCTCGGTCGTGGTCTCGGTAGGGGTGGCTTCGGGCTCGCTCGCGGTCGGGGTGGCCGGGGCGGTGACGGTGAAGCGCAGCTCGCCGGCGATCGGGTGGCCGTCGGAGGAGACCACCCGCCAGGCCAGCCGGTACCGGCCGGGCTCCAGCGGCGCGGCCGGTTCGGCCTTCACCGTGACGCCCTGGGCCCGCGGCTTGCCCAGCGGCAGGTTCTCGCCCGCCGGGCCGTCGAGCACGAGGGTCGGCAGGGTCATGCGGGAGGTGAACTCCAGCTCGATGCTCTCCACCTGCGCGACCTTGGCGCCGTCGGCGGGGGAGCTGCTCTTCAGCCGGTCATGGGCCAGCGCGGCGGGCGCGGCGGCCAGCAGCAGCAGCACGGCGCCGCCGACGGCGACACCGGCACGACAGGCCGCCCGGAACGGACGGCGTACGGAACGAAGGGAACGGGTCACTGCGAACTCCGGAGATCCGGCATCCGGCTCGACCGCCGGATGGGCATGCGGTCCGGCGCGCGACGGGACGGAGTACGTGCCGCGACGGCGCCGGCTGGGTCGTCTACCTGCCGGGAGGCACGCGGGACCCGCCGCATGACGGGAACGTCAGCGGCTGAGGGGCCGGGCGTGCCGGGTGGCGCGGGGCGGGCCGCGCCGGGAGAGCACCGGAGCCAGCAGCAACGCCCGGTGGCCCGCCACGCGGGGCCAGAGCGGGCACGCGCGGGCGGGCCCGGCGGGCGGCGGCGCCAGGACGGACAGCCAGGCGCACAGGACGGTCCAGAGCCGGGCCAGCCGGACCGTGCTCAACCGCAGCAACGCCGCCAGCGCCGCGTCCCCGCGGGCCAGCCACCAGCTCGACGAGACCGCCACCGCCAGGTGGATCACCACCATCCCCGAGGAGCCGTGCCCGTGGGCCCCGGCGGGCATCCCGGCGGGCAACGCGGCGGACGGTCCGGCGGACACCGGCAGGGAGGCGTCGAGCAGGTGGCGCAGGCCGTACCGGGCGGACTCGGAGGCGTCGAAGAGCTCGTGGAGGCCGTACTGGGCGGCCACGCACATGGCCAGCAGCAGCGGCCATCCCCGGGGACGGGAACCGGCGGCGTAGGCGGCCGCGAAGGTCGCCGCGACGGCCAGGGCGAGCGGGCCGGGCGCGACGGCCGTGCCGCCGACCAGCGTGTGCAGGGCCGCCGAGGCCAGGACGCAGACGGCCGTGAACACCGCGGCGCGAAGCGCGCGGAACACGGGACGGGCGACCTGCACCCGGCCATCGTGCCAGAGCCGGGCAGGGCCGTCATCCGCGTCCTTGCGCACCATACGGGGGCGCCGGGTCAGTGGTGTTGCGGCGTCTCGAGTTCGCCGCCCACCCGGCCTCGTAGCCGTTGCAGCAGGTCGGACGCGGCCACCACCACCCAGCGGTCGCCCACCAGGTAGGCGCCGCCGTACGCCTGGGCGAGGTCGAGCCAGTCTCGTTTGCCCTTGTCGGTGGTGAACGTCACGATCGTCAGGCGGCCCTGGGGGGTGTCGCAGGCCGCCTGCCGCAGTTCGGCGGCGTCGGTCTGCAGCTTGCCGGCGGGGCAGCCGAGCAGGGTGGTGAGCTGTTCCATGCTCGCGGCCGGCAACTTCGGCGCGACGGCGGGAACGGGGGCGGGGGGAGCGGCGCCGTGATGGTGTTCCGCCTGCCGTATGGGGGCGGGGCCGGTCGCGCACCCGGCCAGCAGCGCGACGCCCAGCGCCACGACGACCGTCAGCCGCGAGGCGTGGACCGTGGACCTGAGGTCGGTGTGCCGCCGGAGCGTCGATCCGGCCGGCGCTCCGGGGTGAGGGGTACGGCGATTCTGGCGTCGCCACCGCTGGTTCATGTGTTCGCTCCGAGAGTGGCTGGGTTCACGAAACCGCACCTGACGTCTTCTCCGCCTCCGGCGGCCCTGCGGACCGTGCGGCCCCAGCCGCCAAGGACCTGCACGACGCTTCCTGATGCGCGGTCAGGGGGTGGGGGCGGGGGAAGGAGGTGGGGGTTCGGGGAGTTGGTCATGGTCGACCAGGCCGGTCGATTCCAGGTACGTCATGTGGCGCATGACGAAGTTGATGCCTTCTTGGGCGAACTTGCGGATCTCCTCGTTCCGGGTCCCGGCCCGTACGAGGGCCAGGGTGCCGAAGACCTTGCCGTGGGCGGCGCGCAGCAGGTTCGCGTAGTCCTGGTCGAAGGCGGGGCCGCTCTCGGCGGCGAGCTGGGCCAGCCAGCGCTGCTGGTCGGGGTTGGGTTCGTCGGGCAGGGCGACGCCGAGTCTGGCGGCGGTGTCGCGGGTCAGCTGGTCCAGCTTCTGGTGCTCGCCCATGATCTGCTTGCCGACCTGCTTGACGCGCGGCGACTGGGCGCGGGTGGAGGCGTAGTCGCCCGCGGGCATCTCCCACAGGCCCGCCTGTCGCACCTTGATCAGCAGGTCGATGTCGGCGGCCGAGAGGGGGCCCGAGGGGGTGCGGGTCCGTTGCGCGTCCGCGGGGTCGATCGAGGGGGGCAGGATCAGCAGGATCGTCGCCGCGGCCGCCGCGACGAAGCCGCCGAGCATGAACATCTCACCGCGCAAGAGCCTCTGCATGCTCGGAGGTACGCGGGGCCGCCGGAAACGGTTCAACGTCATCCAGCACGATTCTTCATATACCCCCTCTGGGTATATATTGCCGAGTTATGAGACGTCTTGCACCGCTTGTTCCGGAGAAGGCCCCTGAGAAGTCCCGTCAGATCCTGGAGGACATCGTCGCCAGGCACGGCGGGGTGGGGGACATGGTGTCCACGATGGCCCACTCGCCCGCGTTGCTCCAGGGCTATCTGGACTTCTCCCGCGCGATGAAGCGGGTGAAGATCTCGCGCTCGCTCAGCGAGAAGATCTCCCTGGCCGTGCAGGAGTGGATCGGCTGCGGCACCTGCCTGGCCGCGCACACCGAGGGCGCGCTGGCCGCGGGGCTCAGCGAGGCCGACGTCGCGCTGGCCCGCCAGGGCACCTCGGCCGACGCGCGTGAGGCCGCGCTGATCTCGGTGGCGGTGCGCGTGCTGGTGGAGCCGTCGTCCATCACCGACGAGGAGGTGGCGGGGCTGCGGGAGCTCGGCTGGAGCGACCGGGTGATCGCCGAGGTCGTCGGCCTGGTCTCGCTCAACCTGCTGACCGGCGCGTTCAACCTGCTCGTGGGGAACCAGCCGGAAGAGCAGTAGGCCGGGGCGGCGTGGCGCCGGTCATGCGGTGAGCCGTTCGCGGGCCGTCCGATCGTGATGTACTGGCTCATGGCGATCGGCGATGGTTGGAGGACGACATGACGCTGCGCGAACCGGGGGCATCCCCGCAGCGCCACCAGGCACACGCCGGCGCGGCCGACGCGGTCGACGCCTTCATCGCCGCGGCCAACTCCGACGATCCCGACCACCGTTCGGCGCTGCTCAGCCGGGCCCTCGCCGCCGACGTGGTGTTCTGGGGGCCGCTCGGCCGCGGGTCCGGCCGGGGCTCGGTGGCCGACTTCATCACCGAGGTGGTGCAGGGCTACCGGGCCGGTGGCTGCCGCATGGTCCGTACGACGTCCGTTGACGCGCCGCACGAGTGGGCCCGGTTCGGCTGGCGCTTCGAGGGGCCCGACGGCGCCACCGTCCTGTCGGGCACCGACATGGTCCATCTCACCGCCGCCGGCGACATCGACGAGATCGTGGTCTTCGCCGGCCCGCTGCACTGACCCCCCGTACTGACCCCTGTACTGACCGCCGCCGTCCCGCCGGGCCAGGACCTTAGCCCCTGCGCCTCCGGGACGTTCGCCGCTGCCGCCGCGCCCCCGCAGGAGGGACCGTGGAGGTGGAAAGCGAGGTGGCGATCATGTCGATCGAGGTCAAGGACGTCATGGGACGCGTGGCGATCGCGGTGCTGGAGCATGCGTCGTTCGCCGACATCGTGGCGGCGATGAAGCGGTACGCGGTGGGCGCGGTCACCGTCATCGACGCCGACCGGCGGCCGGTGGGCGTGGTGTCGGAGGACGATCTGCTGCTCAAGGAGACCGGCCACGCCCGGCACCCCGTCTCCGTCTTCGAGTCGCGCGCGCGGCGGCAGGAGCACCGCAAGGCCGCGGCCGTCACCGCCGCGGAGCTGATGACGTCGCCGGCGGTCACGGTCACCCCGGGCATGCCGGTTCGCGAGGCGGCCAGGATCATGCACGCCCGCCGGGTCAGGCAGCTCCCGGTGATCGACCCGGTGACCGGCCGCGTCGTCGGCACCCTGCACCAGCGCGACGTGCTGCGCGTCTTCACCCGCCCGGCCGCCGAGCTGGAGGCGGACGTCAGGGCGGTGCTCCCGCAGGACGGGACGTACTCGGTCGGGATCGACGCCGGCGTGGTCACGATCGCCGGCCGGGTGGCGACCAGGTCGCGGGCGGCCGCGCTGGCGGAGTCGGTGCGGGCGGTGGAGGGCGTCGTCGACGTCGTCGCCGAGCTCGACTGCGACCAGGACGACCTGTTCACCGTCCCGCCGCTGCTGTAGAGGCGGAGGGGCCCGGCGGGCTGATTCCGGCGGCGAGGGCACGTGCTGGGACACTGAACGGTATGTCGGAAAGTGAGCAGCGTAGCCTGATGCCCCAGATGCGGCTCGACGAGCTGCTGGCCGAGCTGCAGACGAGGCTCAACGCCGTCCTCGCCACCCGCGACCGTGTGCACGCGCTGCTGGAGGCCGTCGTGTCCGTGGGCAGCGACCTCGATCTGGAGACCGTGCTGCGGCGGATCGTGGAGACGGCCACCAAGCTGGTGGACGCCAGTTACGGCGCGCTCGGCGTGGTCGGCGAGGAGCAGACGCTCGTCCAGTTCATCCCGGTGGGGCTGAGCGAGGAGGAGATCGCCGGGATCGAGCACTGGCCCCACGGGCTCGGCCTGCTCGGCCTGCTGATCAAGGACGCCCGCCCGCTCCGGCTCGGCCGCATCTCCGACCACCCCGAGTCGTACGGCTTCCCGCCCGGCCACCCGCCCATGGGCACCTTCCTCGGCGTCCCGGTACGCGTCCGCGACGAGGTCTTCGGCAACCTCTACCTGACCGAGAAGCGCGGCGGCGGCGACTTCGACGAGGAGGACGAGGCCATCGTCGTCGCGCTGGCCACCGCCGCCGGCGTCGCCGTGGAGAACGCCCGGCTGTACGAGGAGTCGCGCAGGCGCGAGACCTGGCTGAAGGCGTCCTCGGAGATCACCACCAGCCTGCTGTCCGGAGCCGGCTCCCGCGAGGTGCTCACCACCATGGCGGCGCGGGCCCGCGAGATGTGCGACGCCGACCTGGTCCAGGTGCTGCTGCCCGACCCGTCGGGCCGGACCCTGACCGTCGACGTGGCCGAGGGCGACGGCGCCGACGAGCTGCTGGGGATGGAGTTCGACGTCTCGGCCACGCTGGAGGGGCAGGCGTTCACGCAGGCCGAGCCCCGGTCCGAGCGGGACCTGCCGGGCGCGGCCTACCCCGACTCGCCGCTGCGGCGGCTGGGCTACGGGCCGGGCCTGATGGTCCCGCTGGGCGCCGCGCCGCGCGTACGCGGGGTGCTCATGCTGGCCAAGTGCGGCGGACGGCTGCCGTTCAGCGGGGCCGACCAGCAGATGCTGGAGTCGTTCGCGGGGCAGGCCGCGATCGCGCTGGAACTGGCCGAGACCCGCCGCGACGCCGAACGGCTCGGCCTGCTGGAGGACCGCGACCGCATCGCCAAGGACCTGCACGACGTCGTCATCCAGCGGCTGTTCGCGACGGCGATGACGCTGATGAGCACCGTACGGCTGGTCGAGCGGCCGGAGGCGGGCAAACGGCTCCAGCACGCCATCGACGAGCTGGACGAGACGATCCGGCAGATCCGCTCGTCCATCTTCGCCCTCCAGGCCCCGCGCGAGGACACCGCGCCGAGCCTGCGCACGCGGATCGTCGACCTGGTGGAAGGGGCGGGCGCGCACCTGGGGTTCATGCCGGGTCTGCGCATGGAGGGCCAGATCGACACCCTGGTGCCCGACCCGGTGGCCGAGCACCTGCTGGCCGTCCTGCGCGAGGCGCTGTCCAACGTGGTGCGCCACTCCCACTCCACCCGGGCCGAGGTCTCCATCGAGGTCGCCAAGGGCGGGCTCACCCTCGTCGTCGGCGACAACGGTGTCGGCGTGGGGGACGGCGGGCGTCGCAGCGGCCTGCGCAACATCGAGGAACGGGCCGCCGACCTGGGCGGGGCCGCCGAGCTGGAGGCGCAGGAGGACGGCGGCACCCGCCTGCGCTGGCACGTCCCGCTGTGACGACCCCCGAAGCCCGTCGCGCGTCCTAAGTCCCGGGTGGTCGGGACCTTCGTCCATACCCCACGTCATGCCCGCTGAGCTGTGATGGGACAGCACAGCCAGGTGGCCGCGGCCATGTCCGGCCGCCCCCACCTCCGCATGAACCACGTGAGGAAGACATGACGACCGCACCGGCCACCACCCCCGGCCGCAGCCCGGCGTTGATGCTCACCCTGGCGACCCTGGGTTTCGCGGTGAACTTCTGGGCCTGGGCCCTGCTCAGCCCGCTCGGTCCGCGTTTCAAGGAGCTGCTCGGGCTGTCGGCCGGGCAGCAGGCGCTGCTGGTGGCCGTCCCGGTGATCGTGGGGTCGCTGGGCCGCATCCCGGTCGGCGCGCTCACCGACAGGTTCGGCGGGCGGGTGATGTTCCCGCTGGTCTCGGCGGCGACCATCGTCCCCGTCCTGTTCATCGGCCTGTTCGGGCAGACGTCCATGGTCTCGCTGCTGATCGGCGGGTTCTTCCTCGGCATCGGCGGCACCGTGTTCGCCGTCGGGGTGCCGTTCGTCAACGCCTGGTTCCCGCCGAACCGGCGCGGCCTGGCCGTCGGGATCTTCGGCGCCGGGATGGGCGGCACCGCGATCAGCGCGCTGACGACCGTCCCGCTGGTCCGCGCCGGCGGGCCCGCCGTGCCGTTCCTCATCACCGCCGTCGTGCTGGCCGCGTACGCGTTCCTGACCATGGCCGCCGCGCTCGGCGCGGGCAGCGGCGCCACCTTCGCCCTGGTCGCGCAGGTCGCCCCGGCCGACAAGGTCGGCACCGTCACCGGCCTGGTCGGCGCCGCCGGCGGGCTCGGCGGGTTCGTCCCGCCGCTGGTGATGGGCTTCCTGTACGGCCGGCTCGGCTCGTACGGCGTCGGCCTGGGCCTGCTGGCGGCCACCGCCGTGCTCACCCTGGCCCTGACGGTGACCGCGGTCCGCGCGCGGGCCGCCCGCCGCGTGGCCGGGCCGGTCGCCTCACGCTGACCGCACCCCACGAAAGAGCGGGGGCGCGCCGGCGGGCGGGCCCCCCCCCGAAGGGGGGGAAGGGGACGGGGCAGATCGCGAGTGCGGCGGGGGGGGGGAGAGTGTGGGC
>NZ_JBEYTJ010000056.1:7587-59602 GCF_040642995.1 Nonomuraea sp. NPDC047529
CCCTCGTGTGGCGGGGTTTCCCGCGGGGGGGTCGCCGGTCGCGCGCCGGGGGGGGGGGGGCGGGGCCCCCCCCGCCGCCCGCCCCCCCCCACCGGGGGGGGCGCGGGGGGCGGCGGGCCCCCGCACGAAAGCGTCTGAACGGTACGTCACTCAGCGATCCGGCGGCCGGACACCTCCTCGGCGTCCACCACGATGTAGTGGTCGCGGCTCCCCGGAGCCCACGGGGACAGGGGCAGCGCGGACAACCGGGCCATCTCGGTGGGATCGGTCACCGCCCGCGCGTGCCCGACCGCCGTCACCGACCAGCCGGTGCGCATCGACGGGTCGAACTCGTCGGCCTCGAACGCCACCACGGCGTGCCGGGTGGCCGCGGCCAGCTTCGACCCGATCGAGGTGCGGATGACGACGCTCTCGCCGTCGAGGCAGAAGTTGACCGGCTGCACCGCCGGCAGGGCGCGATCGGTGAAGACGATCCGCCCGATCGGCGTGGACGACAACAGGCGCAGGCACTCCTCACGGGAGAGCACCTGGAGCCCGGACGAATCGAGTTGCATGCCTCTCAGCCTCCCACCAGGACCGTTCCCGATGTCAGAGGCGAAAGTCCCATCTCGGGGGACGTTCAGTCGCGCCGGTCGGCCCGCAACCGCGCCGACAGCGCCGCCGCCTGCGTACGGCGCTGCATGTTGAGCTTGGCCAGCAGGTTGGACACGTAGTTCTTGACCGTCTTCTCGGCCAGGAACATGCGCTCGCCGATCTGCCGGTTGGTCAGCCCCTCGCCGATCAGGTCGAGGATGTGCCGCTCCTGCTCCGACAGCGCCGCCAGCGGGTCCTGCCGGACCGCCTGGTCGCGCAGCCGCTGCAACATGGCGGCGGTGGTCTGCGGGTCGAGCAGCGACTGCCCGGAGGCCACCGTGCGCACCGCGCCGACCAGGTCGGAGCCGTGGATCTGCTTGAGCACGTAGCCCGAGGCGCCGGCCATCACCGCGTCGAACAGGGCGTCGTCGTCGGCGAACGACGTCAGCATGAGGCAGGCCAGCCCCGGCAGCTTCGAGCGCACCTCGCGGCACACGTCGACGCCGTTGCCGTCGGGCAGGCGCACGTCGAGCACGGCGACGTCCGGCTTCAGGGCCTGGATGCGGGCGATCGCCGACTCGGCGGTCCCGGCCTCGCCGATCACCTCGATGTCGTCCTCGGAGTCGAGCAGGGCGGCGACGCCGCGCCGCACGACCTCGTGATCGTCGAGAAGGAACACACGAATCATGTCCTCGACGCTACCGCCTCCCGTCACCCGGCAGTAGGGACCAAGGTCCCGGGCGCCGGCGGCGGGCCCATCGGGCCCGTACGAGGGGACTTTGGTCCCTGCCGGGACCGGGCGCCCACCCGCCAGCCTGGGGCCATGACCGTTGTGGCAGGGGAAGAGTTGTGAGCGACATGGACGCGATCCCGGGCATGGGGCCGTTGCTGGCCGCCAGGAAGTTCTTCACCAGGGCGGAGGTGTCGGCGGACGGCCGCACCCTGCACCAGGTCGACCCCGGCGCCTGGGACCGCTTCTACCGGGACCGGTGGGCGCACGACAAGGTGGTGCGCTCGACTCACGGCGTGAACTGCACGGGCTCGTGCTCCTGGCAGGTGTTCGTCAAGGACGGCCTGATCGCCTGGGAGCACCAGGCCACCGACTACCCGTCGGTCGGCCCGGAGTCGCCCGAGTACGAGCCGCGCGGCTGTCCCCGTGGCGCCTCCTTCTCCTGGTACACCTACTCTCCCTCGCGGGTGCGCTACCCGTACGTGCGCGGCGTGCTGCTGGAGATGTGGCGCGAGGCCAAGGCCAGGCTGGGCGACCCCGTGCTGGCGTGGGCCGAGCTGACCGGCGACCCGGAGCGCGCGCGGGCCTACAAGCGGGCGCGCGGCAAGGGCGGGTTCGTCCGGTCGAGCTGGGAGGAGGTCCTCGAACTGATGGCCGCCGCCCACGTGCACACCATCAAGGAGCACGGCCCCGACCGGGTGGTGGGCTTCTCGCCGATCCCGGCGATGTCGATGGCCTCGTTCGCGGCCGGCACCCGCTTTTTGTCGATGATCGGCGGCACGCTGCTGTCGTTCTACGACTGGTACGCCGACCTGCCGATCGCCTCGCCGCAGGTGTGGGGCGACCAGACCGACGTGCCCGAGGCGGCCGACTGGTGGAACTCCCGCTACCTGATCATGTGGGGCTCCAACATCCCGGTCACCCGCACCCCGGACGCCCACTTCATGACCGAGGCCCGCTACCAGGGCACCAAGGTCGTCGCGGTCAGCCCCGACTACGCCGACAACGTCAAGTTCGCCGACGACTGGCTCGCGCCGCACCCGGGCACCGACGGCGCCCTGGCCATGGCGATGGGCCACGTCACGCTGACCGAGTTCTTCCGCGACCGCCAGGTCCCGTACTTCACCGACTACGTGCGCAAGTACACCGACCTGCCGTTCCTGGTGACACTGGAGCCGCGCGGCGACGCGTACGTGCCGCGCCGCTTCCTGACCGCCGCCGACCTGGGCCAGGAGAGCGAGAACGCCGAGTTCAAGACCGCCTTCCTGGACGAGACGACCGGCGCGGCGCAGGTGCCGAACGGCACGCTCGGCCACCGCTGGGGCCAGGAGGGCGAGGGCCGCTGGAACCTCGACCTGGACGGCGCCGTCCCCGCGCTGACCCTGCTCGGCCGGTCCGGGCGGGCGGTCGAGGTGGACCTGCCGCGCTTCGACGAGGGGCCCACCGAGGGCGGCACGGTCATGCGCCGCGGCGTCCCGGTGACCGAGATGGCCGGCAAGCTCGTGACGACGGTGTTCGACCTGCTCATGGCCCAGTACGGCGTCAAGCGCGACCTGCCCGGCGACTGGCCGGAGAGCTACGAGGACGCCGGCCGGCCCTACACCCCGGCCTGGGCGGAGGAGATCACCTCGGTCCCGGCCGCCACGATCGCCAGGATCGCCCGCGAGTTCGCCCGCAACGCCGAGCGCACCAAGGGCCGGTCGATGATCGCGATGGGCGCGGGCACCAACCACTGGTTCCACTCCGACCAGATCTACCGCTCGTTCCTGACCCTGGTGCTGCTGACCGGCTGCCAGGGCGTCAACGGCGGCGGCTGGGCGCACTACGTGGGCCAGGAGAAGGTCCGCCCGGTCACCGGCTTCCAGCACCTGGCCTTCGGCTTCGACTGGCAGCGCCCGACCCGGCACATGGCCGGCACCGCGTTCTGGTACCTGGCCACCGACCAGTGGCGTTACGAACGCATCGGGGCCGGCGAGCTGGCCAGCCCGCTGGGCGAGGGCAGGTTCGCGGGCCGCTCGTTCGCCGACTGCAACGCCCAGGCGGCCCGGCTGGGCTGGCTGCCCTCGCACCCGACGTTCGACCGCAACCCGCTCGGCCGCGACCGTCGGCAGCAACCTGCTCGGCGGCGGCTACGACTACCGCGCCACGATCGCGGTCTGGTTCCGGGGCGTCCTGACCTTCCGTCCCGACCCCCGCCTGATGGCCGACGTGCCGCTGCTGTTCCAGCTGCACGCGATGTCGGCCTGGCTGCTGGCCGCGATCTGGCCGTTCACCCGGCTGGTGCACGTGTGGTCGGCGCCGGTGGCGTACCTGTGGCGGCCCTACGTGGTCTACCGGCGACGGGTGCCCGTCCGGTCGCGCTGACCCTACATCGCGTGGATGCGGCGGCCGGTGACGTGGTGGGGGACGATCCGGATGTGCAGCGACCGGTCGCCGCCCGCCCACGGGGTGACGTCGTCGTCGGCCTGCTCGTCCGGCGTCACGTGGTGGGCGGGCCCCTGGACGAGCACGCTCCAGCCCTGCCGCCGGGCCTCGTCGATGCGGTCCACCTCGAAGCCCACCATGACCTCGACACCCTCCAGCCCGGTCCGCAGGTCCTGGTCCATGGGGCCGCCCGAGGCGGTGCGGAAGACGATGGCGCCGTCGTGCACGCGGTAGTTGACGGGCAGCACCGTCGGCCCGTGCGAGCCGTTGAACGCGATCCGGCCGATGCCGCCGGGCGCGATCAGGCTCAGGCATTCGTCACGTTCGAGCACCTCCAGGACGGGTTCGGCCATCGCCGGCCCCACGCCCGGCGGCCGGTCGCGCCCGCCGCCCAGCAGGTCCTCGCCGGTGGTCCCCAGCGCGTCGGCCAGGCGGTTCAGGGTGCCCCTGTCCGGGATGTCCACGTGCTCCTCCATGTACCGGAGGTAGCCGGCGGACATGTCCGCCCGTTCCGCCACCTGCTCGACGGTGAGCCCGAGCCGTTGCCGGTGGTACTGGATGCGGTGGCCGAAGTCGCCGGTCCGTGTCACTGTCTCCTCCTGCCTCTGCGTCCCCATGCGTGGTGAAGCCGTCCAGGCACCCCGTACCCCGGACAGGGTCCTTCGCCCCTCCATGGGACCAACGTCCCTCGTCCCAGGGACGCACGGCCCTACGGCGCGACGGTCGGGAAGAGGAGCCTGGCCTGCATGGATGTCCTGGATCTCTCCCGGTGGCAGTTCGGCATCACGACCGTCTACCACTTCCTCTTCGTGCCGCTCACGATCGGCCTGTCGATCATCGTGGCCGGGTTGCAGACGGCGTGGCACCGGACGAAGAAGCCGGAGTACCTGCGGCTGACCCGGTTCTGGGGCCGGCTGTTCCTGATCAACTTCGCCATGGGCGTCGTGACGGGAATCGTGCAGGAGTTCCAGTTCGGGATGAACTGGAGTGACTATTCCCGGTTCGTCGGTGACGTGTTCGGGGCGCCCCTGGCCATGGAGGGGCTGATGGCCTTCTTCCTGGAGTCCACGTTCCTCGGCCTGTGGATCTTCGGATGGGACCGGCTGTCGCCCCGGCTGCACCTGGCCACGATCTGGCTGGCCGCCATCGGCACCAACATCTCGGCCTACTTCATCCTGGCGGCCAACTCCTGGATGCAGCACCCCGTCGGCTACCGGATCAACAACGGCCGCGCCGAGCTGACCGACATCTGGGCCGTCCTGACCAACTCGACCACGCTGGTCACCTTCCCGCACGTCCTGTTCGGGGCGTTCCTGACGGCGGCCGCGTTCGTGCTGGGCGTCAGCGCCTGGTTCCTGCTGCGCAAGCGGGACGTCTCCCTTTTCCGCACCTCGGCCCGGCTGGCGCTGGTCGTCAGCCTGGTCTCGGCGGTCGGGGTGTCGTTCTCCGGCCACTGGCAGGCCCAGATCATGACCGAGCAGCAGCCGATGAAGATGGCCGCCGCCGAGGCCCTGTGGGAGGACGAGACCTCCGCCGGCTTCTCCCTGTTCGCCATCGGCGACGTCGAGAACGGCCGCAACCACGTCAACCTGCAGATCCCGTACGGCCTGAGCCTGCTGTCCACCAACACCCTGGACGGCGAGGTCGAGGGCATCAACGACATCCAGGCCCGCTACGAGGCCCTGTACGGCCCCGGCGACTACCGGCCGGTCGTCGGCCTGGCCTACTGGTCCTTCCGGCTCATGATCGGGTTCGGCATGCTGTCGGCGCTGCTCGCCCTGGCCGGGCTCTGGCTGACCAGGCGCGGCCGGCTGCCCGCGGGCCGCTGGGCCTACCGGCTGGCCGTCGCCGGCATCGGCCTGCCGTTCCTGGCCAACAGCATGGGCTGGATCTTCACCGAGATGGGCCGCCAGCCGTGGACCGTCTTCGGGCTGATGCGCACCGCCTACGCCGTCTCGCCCACGGCGGACGTGCCCTCGGTGGCCATCACGCTGGTCGGCTTCACCCTCGCCTACGCCGTGCTCGCGATCATCGAGATCCGGCTGCTGGTCAAGTTCATCCGGATCGGGCCGAACGAGCAGGACGAGCCCGAGACCGCCGTCCCCGCGCTGAGCTACTGAGGAAATCATGGAAAACGTCTGGTTCGTACTGATCGCCGTGCTTTGGACCGGCTACTTCCTGCTGGAGGGCTTCGACTTCGGCGTCGGCGTCCTGATGCCCGTCCTGAGCCGCGAGGAGGCCGACCGGCGAGCCGTGCTCAAGACGATCGGCCCGGTCTGGGACGGCAACGAGGTGTGGCTGCTGGTGGCCGGCGGCGCGACGTTCGCCGCCTTCCCCGAGTGGTACGCCACCCTGTTCAGCGGCTTCTACCTGCCGCTGTTCCTCATCCTGCTGGCGCTCATCGCCCGCGGCGTGGCCCTGGAGTACCGCAGCAAGAGCGACAGCACGCGCGGCTGGGACCGGGCGCTGTTCTGGGGGTCCCTCGTCCCCGCCTTCCTTTGGGGGGTCGCGTTCGCCAACATCGTGCGCGGTGTCCCGCTGAACGCCGAGCACGAGTACACCGGCACGCTGCTGACCCTGCTCAACCCGTTCGCGCTGCTCGGCGGGCTGGCCACGCTGCTGCTGTTCACCCTGCACGGCGCGGTCTTCCTGGCCCTGCGCACCACCGGCGACCTGCGCCTGGCCGCCGCCCGGATGGCCAAGAGCATCTCCCCGGCGGCGTTCCTGGCGGTGATGGCGTTCCTGCTGCTCTCGAACGACGGCGCCGGGCCCGTCCGGTGGGCCGCTGTGACGCTGGTCGCGCTCGGCCTGATCGGCGCGGTGGCCGCGACCGTGCGCGGCCGTGACGGGTGGGCCTTCACCGCCAGCGCGGTCGCCGTGGTCGCGCTGGTCTGCGCGATCTTCAGCGGCCTGTTCCCGAACGTCATGCCCGCCCTGGACCCGGCCAACAGCCTCACCGTGACCAACGCGGCCTCCAGCCCGTACACGCTGACGGTGATGACCTGGGTCGCGGCCATCTTCACGCCGCTGGTGCTGGGCTACCAGGCGTGGACGTACTGGGTGTTCCGCCGCCGGCTCACCGGCGCCGTCTGAACCGGCCCGCTCCCGGCGGCAGGGGGCTCGTCCCGGCCGCCGAGAGTCAGGGGCTCAGCGCGCCCGGACGTCCGCCGGGGACCCGCCGAGTTCGGTCACGGTCAGGGCGCGCATCAGGTGCGGGTGCAGGCCCTCGGCCCGCCACCGGGGCAGACCGGCGGCGAGCGCGGCGTCGATGAGCGCGGCCCGCGTCCACGCCAGGTCGACACGCCGGCCCGCGTCGCCGCTGAGCAGCGGATGGTCGGCGGGCCGGTCGCCGCACAGGCGGCGCAGCGGGCGGCGCAGGTAGGGCGCGAGCGGGAAGGCGACGATGTCGCCCCGGCCGTCGTGCAGGGTGATCAGCACGGGGTCGCCGCCGCCCACCAGGTGCACGTCGCACGCGGTCAGCCGGGCCAGCGCGTCGACGGACGCACCGGTGGACTCCAGCAGCCCGACCGCCACGGCCTCGGCTAAGCGCCCTTCCTCGGCCAGCGTGGCGATCCCGCCGCGCAGCAGCCGCCGCTCGGCCGGGGTGGGCGGATGGGCGGCCGGCGCGGGCAGAGCCCGCCCGTGGCGCCCGGCGAAGGCGTAGAACGAGGCCAGGACGGCCCGCCTGCGGACCACCGTCGCCTTGGCCAGCGGCCGGCCGGACGGCGCCAGCCCGGTGGTGAGGGCGGCCAGGCAGTAGGCGTCGACCTGCGACCCGCTGCCCAGCACGTCGCCGGCGAGATCCTGCGCCCGCAGCCACCGCAGGTAGGAGGCCAGGACCCGCAGCCGGGTACGCCGCAGGGCCGGGGACGGCCGCTCGCGCAGCCAGGCCGCCGCCACGCCGGCCGCCGCCGGAACGAGCCCTTCGACGACGTCGACGTCGGCCGACGGCACCTCGCCCCCGTCGCCGGGACCGCGCCGCGGGCGCAGCCCCTCGATGCGGGCGACGAGGCCGCGGGCCTCCTGACCGGTGAGCGCGTCCCAGGACGCGACGGTGTCTTCGGCCATGCTCAGCACGCGACCGGCACGGCGACGGGACCGGCGGCGGCCCGTGCCGGGGCATGGCAGGACGAAAGCGAGGCGTGGAGGACGTGACTGCTCGCGCCCAACGGACCCATCATGATCTCGATCGTCTCATGGAACTGCGCCCGCGGGCTCCATCCGGACGGGCCGCGGGGCCCACGGGACCCGGCGGCGAGGCCGTCCGCCGAGGTCAGGGTTCGATCAGGCCGGCGCGGATGGCGTAGCGGGTCAGGTCGAGGCGGTCGTTGAGGCCGAGCTTGGCCAGGATGTTGCTGCGGTGGCGGTCGACGGTCTTGGGGCTGATGACCAGGGTGTCGGCGATGGCCTTGGTGGAGTGGCCCTCGGCGATGAGCTTGACGATCTCCTCCTCGCGGGCCGTCAGCAGGCTGTTGGGCAGCGGGTCGCCGTGCCGGTGGCGGTGGAGGTAGTCGCGGATCAGCGCGGTGACCGCCCCGGGGTAGAGGAACGGCTCGCCGCGCATCGCCGCCCGGCACGCCTCGATGAGGTCGCGGTCGGCCACCGACTTCAGCACGTAGCCGCAGGCCCCGGCCTTCAGCGCGGCGAAGAAGTACTGCTCGTTGTCGTACATGGACAACATCAGCATGCGCACGCCCGGCCGGCGGCGGGCGATCTCGCGCGCGGCCTGCAACCCGGTCATGCGCGGCATGGCGATGTCCAGGATGACCAGGTCGATGTCGTGGGTGCGGACGGCCTCGACCGCCTCGGCCCCGTCGGCGGCCTCGGCGACCACGGTCAGGTCGGGCTCCGCGTCGAGGATGAGACGGACGCCCTGGCGGACGAGCGCGTGGTCGTCGGCGAGCAGGATGCGGGTCATCGGGCGTTCTCCTTGGCCGCGCCGGGGACGGTGAGGACGATCTCGGTGCCGCCACCGGGCGGCGAGTGCACGCTCAGGCGGGCCCCGATGAGCAGGGCGCGCTCGTGCATGCCGCGGATGCCGGCGCCCGGCTCGCCGATGCCGCCCCGGCCGTTGTCGGCGACGCGCAGGACCAGGTCGCCGCCGTCGGGCGTCAGCGTGAGCGTCGCCCGGGTGGCCTCGGCGTGGCGGGCGACGTTGGTCAGGCTCTCCTGGGCGATGCGGTAGAGGACGAGCTCGACCTCGGAGGTCAGCGGCGGCAGCCCCGGGGCCAGCCGGCGGCCGACCTCGACCGTGCCGGTCTGCGACAGATCGGTGGCCAGCGCCGTGAGGGCGCTGATCAGCCCCAGGTCCTCCAGGACGCCGGGACGCAGCCGATGGGCGACCTGGCGCACCTCGTCCAGGCTGGTCCTGATCGCCTCCTGGGCGTGTCCCAGCTCCTCGGCCAGCTCCGCGGGCGCCCGGTCGCGCACCCGCTTGAGGGCCAGCAGCGCGACGGTCAGGCTCTGGCCGATCTCGTCGTGCAGCTCGCGGGCGATGCGGCCGCGTTCGGCCTCCTGGGCGGCCAGGGCCTGGGCGCTGGCCACGCTGCGCTCCTCCTCCAGGCGGTCGAGCATCTGGTTGAAGGTGTCGGTGACGCTCCTGAGGTCCCGGTTGCCGGCGGGCAGCCGGTCGTGGGTGTGCAGCAGGTCCACGCGCCGCATCAGGGCGGTCAACGAGGTCAGCGGGGCGAGGCTGGCCCGCACCAGGAACGCGTTCGCCGCCAGGATCAGCGCCAGGCCGATCAGCAGCACCGGGACCTCGGTCAGGAGCACCGGTGAGGAGACCGTCGCCGGAGACAGCGCCAGCACGAACGTGCCCGCGGCGAAGACCAGCGCGTTGATGACGAACAGGCGGCGGAACAACGCCTGGGCCGGGGTGCGGCCTGGCGGCTCCGGCGCGGTGGCGACGGCGTCTCTCATGCCTCCAGCCTGGGCGTATTCCGCCCGCGCTGTCCACTTACCTCGCCCGGATACGGCTCCGCCCCCACCCGATATGGGGGCCGGACCCGATGGGCGCGGCCCCCCGCCCGGTGATGACATGGGTCTCCCCGGAAAACAGGGACGGACCGTAAGGAGGTGGGCGATGCGTGGCACGGACCTTCTCTGGGCCGCGGCGGCAGGACCGCTTCTCCTCCTGCCCGCCCGCGGGTCGCGGTCCGTCCCCCGGGGCCATCTGACGGGCGGGCCGCGCCGGGGGCCGGCCGCCGTCCCGTGGCCGGGGCAGGGCGTCTGAGCCCCCTGGCCGCCCTTCTGACGTTCGCCCCCGCTGGAGGTACCCCATCAAGATCCGCCATGCGGCCGCGCCCGGAACCGGCGCGGCACGCCGTTCCCAGACCACTCCGACCACCGTGGACGGTGCCATGCGAGCACACGATATCGCCGTCACCCTGCCGACCGTGACCGCCCGCGACTCCGTGGTCCGCGCGGTGCGCCTGATGGTCGTCAACCGGCTCCCCGGGCTCATCGTGGTGGACGAGCACGGCAGGCCCGCGACCGTGCTGCCGGGCACGCAGGTGCTGCGGCTGGCCATCCCCGGCACCTACCAGGAGGACCCGGCCCTGGTCCGCACCCTCGACGAGAGCGACGCCGAGGTGTTCTGGCAGGAGCTCGCCCACCTGACGGTCGGCGACTGCCTGCCCAAGCCGCCCGCGCGGCCCGTCACCGTGCCGCCGGAGGCGACGCTGCTGGAGGTGGCGGCGCTGATGGCCCGCACCCGCAGCCCGCTCGTCGCCATGCTCGGCGCCGACGGCACCCTCAGCGGGGCGATCACACTGGAACGCCTGCTGACCAGCCTGGCCATCACGAGCCTTCCGGACTGATCCGGATGAGCGCGATCCTGGCCATGGCCATTTTCGTGGTGGCGTTCTTCTTCATCGCCACCGAGAAGGCCGACAAGGTCAAGGTCGTCCTCGTGGCGGCCGGGCTGATGACCGTGCTCGGGCTGACGCCGGGGGAGGAGGTGTTCTCCTCAGGGCACGCGGGCATCGACTGGAACGTCATCTTCCTGCTGCTCGGCATGATGATCATCGTGGGCGTGATCAAACAGACCGGGCTGTTCGACTACCTGGCGATCTGGGCGGCCAAACGTTCACGGGGACGGCCGTACCGGCTGATGGTCATGCTGATGGCCATCACCGCAGTGGCCTCGCCCTTCCTGGACAACGTCACGACGATCATGCTGGTCGCGCCGGTGACGGTGATGGTGTGCGGGCGGCTGCGCATCCCGGCGGCGCCGTACCTGATCGCCGAGGTGCTGGCCTCCAACATCGGCGGGGCCGCGACGCTGATCGGCGACCCGCCGAACATCATCATCGGCAGCCGGGCGGGGCTGACGTTCAACGACTTCCTCGTGCACATGGCTCCGGCGGTCGTGGTGATCTTCGGGGTGTTCGTGCTGCTCACCTACCCGCTGTTCCGCCGCTCGTTCCACTACAACGCCGACCACGTGGCCAAGGTGATGGCGTTGCAGGAGCGGCGGGCCATCACCGACCCCGCGCTGCTGGCGCGGTCGCTGACGGTGCTGGCCGGGGTGGTGACGGCGTTCGCGCTGCACTCCGTCCTGCACCTGGCGCCCTCGATCATCGCCCTGGTCGGCGCGGGGGTCATGCTGCTGGTGTGCCGGGTCGAGCTCGGGGACGTGCTGCGCGAGGTCGAATGGCCCACGCTGGTGTTCTTCGCCGGGCTGTTCGTCATGGTCGCGGGCCTGGTGCACACCGGGACCATGGAGACCATCGGACGGGCCACCATCGACCTGTTCGGCGACAACTACTTCGCCGCGGCCACCTCGCTGCTGTTCGGCTCCAGCGTGCTGGGGGCCTTCTTCGACAACATCCCGTACGTGGCGACGATGGCGCCGGTGGTGGAGGAACTGGCCGCCGCCGCACCGGACGCGTCCACCGGGCAGGCGCTGTGGTGGGCCTTCGCCTTCGGCGCCGACTTCGGCGGCAACGGCACCGCGGTCGCCGCCAGCGCCAACGTGGTGGCCCTCGGGATCGCCGCCCGCACGGGCAACCCGATCTCGTTCTGGCAGTTCACCCGGTACGGCATCGTCGTCACCCTGGGCAGCACGGCCCTGGCCTGGGTGTACGTGTGGCTGCGCTACTTCTGACCCGACGCTCCGGGGGCGGGCCGGTCCCGCCCCCGGGACGCCGGCGTCAGGGCCGCAGCCGGTGGAACAGCTCGACCCGGGCCCGGTGATATTCGAGGTCCTCCTCGTCGTGCCGCACACCCGACGCGGCGGCCTTGCGGAAGTAGGCGTACTCCCTGCGCAGCTTGTGCCGGACGAGCTGGGCGAGCGACTCCTCGTCGAGCGGGGCCGCCGTGCCGCCCTCCTCGTGGTAGGCGGCCACGAACTCCTTGCTCGGCCCGATCAGGTCGTCGCCCCACTCCAGCGCGGCGGCGGCCAGTTCCAGTTCGGGGGCGCCGACGAAGGTCTCGTCCCAGTCGAGGACCGCGACGATCCGGCCGTCGTCCCTGGCCAGGGTGTTGCCGGTGTAGTAGTCGCCGTGCAGCGGGTGGCGCACGGGATGACCGGCGTGGAAGCCGGCCAGCCAGCGGTCCAGGACGGGGTCGGCCAGGTCGGCGGCGTCCGGGTGCGGGTCGCCGTACAGGCCGGACTCCTGGAAGGCGGGCACGGGACGCGGGCCGGGACGCAGACCGGCCAGGGCGCGGTGGAGCCGGGCCAGCAGCCGCGCGCCGGCCTCACGCTGCGCCGGGACGTCGGAGTCCGGCCAGGAGCCCTCGACATAGGGCCAGCAGGAGATCGGCCGCCCGTCCACGACGACCACGGTCGCCCCGCCGTCGGTCGCCAGCGGGGCCACCGCCTCGGGCAGCGTGACGGCGGCGTGCCGGGCGACGGCGTGGCACCACTCCGCCTCGGCCACCCCGCGCCCGGCCGGGCCGACCCGCAGGACGTGGCCGCCGAGGCGGTAGGCGGCCGACTCCTCCCCGCCGTGCAGCCGCTCGCCCTCTCCCTCGGCGCCCCAGGCCCGGGAGGCGGCCGCGCGGATCTCGGGGGTGAGGGGCGTCTTCACGTAGATCACCTCGCCAGGCTATGGGCTCGGACGGGTTGTCGAGCATTCGGCCAAGGTCGGGCAAGGTCGGGCGACACGTGCCGCAAATTCGGCGCTCTCGGCCGCATAGCGCTTAACCTGCACTAACAGGATCATCATCCGCTTGTCACCCCGCCGTCAGGCCCACCGGTGCCGAGCCCGCTCCGAAGTCGGGACGCTCATGATCGTGCAGTCGCAGGAAATCCCGGAAAGCTCACATCCGCCGCATACACGCCCGTCCCGGCACCGGGACATCCGAACGCCGCTGCCCGCCGCGCAGCTCGATCCGCGGCCCGCCGCGCGGACCCGCCCGGCGCCCGACGCCCGGCTCGACGCGCTCACCATGCTCGCGGCCTGGCCCACGCCGCCGTGCCGGGCCCTTCCGCGCCAGGTGCACGAGATGTTTGGAACGGTCCACATTCCGGGGCCGATCCGGCGCAACCTGCCGCCCGCCGTCGTCCTGCGCTGCCGTTAGCGCCGCTCGGGCCGCCCGCCGATCACCGTCTGGGAGTCCCGCGTGTCCTGTCCGACTCCGCCCGCCACGCCGCCCGCCGTACCACTCGTCACACCACCCGCCCTGCCTACCACCGGGCCGTCCGCCGGGACGTCCGTCACGTCTGTGCGGGCGTCCGCGACGTGGCGGCACTTCGCCGGCGTGGGCCGGCGTGTGGAGATCAACCCGTGGCTGGTGCGGGCGCCGTGCTCGGTGCGCGCGTGCCTGCCCGAGGAGGCCGTCGCCGCCGGACGGGCCCGCCGCGCGGCCCGGCTGTGCGCCGCGCTGCTGGTCCTGCTGACCGCCGTGCCGGCCTTCCTCGTCATGGGCGCCGCGCCGCGGCCGTTGCGGGCCAGGACGGTCCAGGCGCTGGCCAGGCTGCTGTTGCGCGCGCTCGGCGTCCGGGTCGAGGTCGCCGGTCCGGTGGAATCCGTGCGGGCGGCGGCCGGGGTGCTCGTCGTGGCCAACCACGTCTCGCTGCTCGACCCGGTGGTCATGCTGGCCGCGCTGCCCTGCCGCCTGCTGGCCAAGCACGAGGTGCGCCGGTGGCCGCTCATCGGGACGCTCGGCGCGGCCTGCGGGGCGCTGTTCATCGACCGGGAACGCCTGTCCACGCTGCCCGCCGCGGTGGGCCTGATCCGCGACGCCCTGCTGGCCGGGGAGGCGGTGACCGCCTTCCCCGAGGGCACCACGTCCTGCGGGCGCGAGGTCGGCACGTTCCGGCCCGCGGTCTTCCAGGCGGCGATCGACGCCGGGGCGGCGGTGTGCCCGGCCGTCCTGCGCTACTACGAGGACGAGAGCCCGTCGAGCCGCGGGAGCTGGGTGGGCGAGGACTCGGTGATCGGGTCCGTCGTCCGGGTGGCCGGGACGCGGCGGCTGCGGGCCGCGGTCCGGCTCACCGCGCCCCTGCGGCCCGCCGCGCCCGACCGCGGGCAGCGCGGACGGGCCGCCCTGGCCCGTGCCGCCGAGGAACGCGTGCGCACCGGCCTCGACTGACCATCCAGGGCCCGCGCCGCGGAGGAGCGCGTGCGCACCGGCCCCGACCGACCGATACTCGACGTAAGGAACTACCGATGTGGGGCAATTCGCCGCCGTCCGGCCATGGGCGGAGGTGGCCGCGACGGGTCGTGCTCTGGGGCGCGGCCGTGACGTTCGCCGTGTCGCTCGTGGCCGGCCTGGACGTGCACGATCGGCTCGTGCTGGGCGACATCGTGCCGCTCGGGTCACAGTCCGTGCGGGCGGACGACATCCTGCAGGACGCCTTCCGCGTGGGCAACGCCGACCTGGTCGTGATCGCCCGCGCCGCGCGGCCGGTCGACGACCCCGAGATCGACGCCGCCGGGACGCGCCTGACCGAACGGATCTCGGCCGACCCGGGGGTGTGGCGGGTCACCTCGTACTGGCGCGGCCACGCGTCCAGGCTGCGCAGCGGCGACGGGCGCGCGGCGGTCGTCCTGGCGAACCTGAGCGGCGACAACGCCGCCCGCAACGCCGCCGCCCGCCGGATCATGGAATCGCTGAACGGCCGCTACGGCCCCCTGTCGCTGACCGCCACGGGCGAGGCCCAGGTACGCGTCGAGGCCCAGGACCGCAGCGAGGCCGACCTGCGCACCGCCGAGCTGATCGCCGCGCCGCTGACCCTGGCCATCCTGTGCCTGGTGTTCGGCAGCCTGGTCGCCGCCCTGCTGCCGGTGCTGATCGGCGCGCTGGCGGTGGTCGCCACGATGGCCGTGCTGCGGCTGATGACCGAGGTCATGGAGATCTCGGTGTTCGCGCTGAGCATCTCCAGCGCGCTGGGCTTCGCCCTGGCCGTCGACTTCAGCCTGTTCATCGTCACCCGCTTCCGCGAGCAGCTCGCCCAGGGCCAGGAGGCCCCGCAGGCCATCGCCGTCACCATGCGCACCACCGGCCGGGCCATGGCCTGCTCGGCGGCGACCGTGGCGCTGTCCATGTCCGCGCTGCTGCTGTTCCCGTTCACCATCCTGCGCTCGCTGGCCGTGGGCGGGATGACGATCAGCCTGATGGCGGCGGTGGCCAGCCTCGTGGTGCTCCCGGCCGTGCTGACCCTGCTCGGCGACCGGGTCAACCGGCTTCCCGTGCCCGGCCCGTGGAACGCCGCCCGCCGGTCCGCGCCGCCGGTGGAGCACGGGCCCTGGTACCGCCTGGCGGTCGCCGTCATGCGCCGCCCGCTGGCGGTGGCCGTGCCCACCACCGCGCTGCTGCTGGCCATGGGCGCGCCGTTCCTGGGCGCCAGCTTCGGCACCCTGGACGACCGCATCCTGCCGCCGCAGGCGCCCGCCGCGCTGGCGGCCCAGACGCTGCGCGCGGACTTCGGCGGCCAGCAGGTCGTCGGCGGCACCATGATCCTGCTGCCGGACCTGCGCCCGACCGGCCAGGGCGCCGCCGGCCCGCTGGACGGCTACGCCAGGCGCCTGGCCGCCACCGACGGCGTGCTGCGCGTGGACACGGCCGGCGGCTCCTACAGCGGGGCCGCCGTCGTCCCCGGGACGAACCGCCGGTTCACCGGCGAGGCGGGCAGCTGGCTGCTCGTCACCACCGCGCACGAGCCGTACTCGGTGGCCAACAGCGAGCTCGTCCGGCGCCTGCGCGCGATCCCGGCCCCCGGCCAGGCGCTCTTCGCCGGGCCGGGCGCCGAGCTGGACGACGTCAGGCAGAGCATCGCCGGCACGCTGCCCCTGGCCCTGACGCTGATCGCGCTGACCACCCTGGCGATGGTGACGCTGCTGACCCGCAGCGTCGTGCTGGCCGTCAAGGCCCTGGTGATGAACGTGCTCAGCCTCACCGCCACCTTCGGCGCCCTGGTCCACGTCTTCCAGAACGGCCACCTGCGCGGGCTGGTCGGCGACTTCACCGCCACCGGCAGCATCGACGCCCTCATGCCCACGCTGATCTTCTGCGTCGCGTTCGGCCTGTCCATGGACTACGAGATCTTCCTGCTGTCCCGCATCACCGAGGAGTACCGCGACCGCGGCGACACCGTCACCGCGGTCGCCACCGGGCTCCAGCACACCGGGCGGCTGTTCACCTCGGCCGCCGTCATCTTCGCCGTCGTCATGGCCGCCGTGGCGACGTCCGGGCTGGCCGTGCTGAAGATGATCGGGGTGGGGATCGCGGTGGCCGTCCTGGTCGACTGCACGCTGATCCGCACGCTGCTCGTGCCCGCCGTGATGCGCCTGGTCGGGCCCGCCAACTGGTGGGCTCCCCGGCTCCTGCTCGGCAGGCGGAGGACCGGCGACGGCACGGCGGGGGACCCGCCGCGCGTCCCCGTCGGCGCGGGCACGGGCATGGGTCCGGGCATGGGGCCGGGCATGGGTTCGGGCACCGCCGCGGGCGGCCCGGAGGGGGCCGAGCCCGTGGGACCGCCGGCGGGCACACCGTGATGACCGTCCGCGCCCAGGACCACCGCCACGGACGGCCGCCGTCCCGGCCGGGGGTGTCGCCGTGCACGCCGGAGACCTGCGTCCGGCCGCCGGTCACCGCCGCCGGGCCGGTCCGCCGGGCCGCCCGCCTGCTGGGCTGCGCGCTGGCCCTGGCGGCGGCCCTGACGCTGTCGCCGATGCTCCGCCGTCGCCCCGGACCCCTGCGCGGGCGCCTGGCGCGGGGGGCCATGAGGCTGATCGTGCGCGCCCTCGGCATCACGGTGCGGGTGCCGGACGGCGTCCCCGTCCTGGCCGGGCACGGCACCCTGCTGGTGAGCAACCACATCTCGTGGGCCGACCCGCTGATCATGGCGGCCGTCACCCCGGTCCGCCAGCTCGCCAAGCGGGAGATCGGGCGCTGGCCGCTCGTCCGGTCGCTGGCCGCGGCCCATCGCACCCTGTTCATCGACAAGGACCGGCCGGCCGCGCTGCCCGCCGCGATCATGGCCGTCGCCGGCGCCCTGCGCGACGGGGACGCCGTGCTCGCCTACCCCGAGGGCACGACCTGGTGCGGACGGGCCATGGGGGCCTTCCACCCGGCCCTGTTCCAGGCCGCCGTCGAGGCGGGCGCGACCGTGCGGCCGGTGGCGCTGCGCTACCGCGAAGGCGGCGCGCCCTCCACCCGCGCCGCCTGGATCGGGGAGGACTCCCTGCCGGCCTCGCTGCTGCGGGTGGTCGCGACCCGGCACCTGGTGGCCGAGGTGACGTTCCTGCCCCCCGTACGCCCCGAGCTCACCGGACGCCCGCGCGAGGACCGGGCTGCCCTCGCCGCGCTGACCGAGTCGCGGGTCAGGGACGCCCTCGGCCCGGCTTGATCGACATTTGAGGTGTCATACCCGGACCCGCCCGCCCTCCTGCAGCACACTCGGACACGCCACCCATCCGCCGAGAGAACGGACGGCACCATGACCGACGACCAGATAACAGACGTGCTCCGCGGCCACTGCGCCCGGGTCCTGGGCGTCAGCACGGCCCAGATCAACCCGCACACCGACCTGCGCGAGGAGCTGGACGCCGACAGCCTGGACTTCGCCGAGCTGTACGCCGCCGTCGAGGACGAATGGGGCACCTTCGCCGACGAGACCCTCCAGCGGGTAAGGACCGTCGCCGACATGGCCGCCGTCATCCGCCGCCACCTGACGGCGGTGGGCGGCTGATGCGACCCCGGGTCGCGGTGACCGGGCTCGGCCTGCGCACGCCTGCCGGAGCCGGCCCCAAGGAGCTGTGGAACGCGCTGCTGGCCGGACGTTCGACGGCACGGACCATCACGTCGTTCGACGTGTCCACGCTGGCGGTGCGCTTCGCCTGCCAGGTCCCGGACCTGGACGTGTCGGCGTACCTGACGGACCGGCAGGCGCGGCGGCTGGACCGGGCGTCGCTGCTGGCGGTGTGCGCGGCGGGCGACGCGCTGGCCGACGCCGGCCATCCGAGGGTCCCGCCCGAGCGGCGCGCGGTGGTGGCGGGCAGCTCCTTCTGCGGCACCGAGACGTACGAGTCGGCGCTGCTCGACACGCCGGGCGCCGGGGCGTTGCGCCTGTCGCCGATCTTCATCCCGAAGATCATGCCCAACGCCGGCGCCGCCGCCATCGGCATGCGGTACGAGATCCGCGGGCCGAGCATGTCCGTGGTCACCGCCTGTGCCTCCGGGGCGCACGCGATCGGCGAGGGCGTCCGGCTGATCCGCGACGGCTCGGCCGACCTGGTCGTGGCCGGCGCGGGGGACGCCAACGTCACCCCGGGCATGCTGCACGGCTTCAGCCGGTGCCGCGCCCTGTCCGCCCGCAACGACGACCCCGAGGCCGCCTGCCGCCCGTTCGAGGCCGACCGCGACGGGTTCGTGCTGGCCGAGGGGGCCGCCTTCGTCGTGCTGGAACGCCTCGACGAGGCCGTGCGCCGCGGGGCCCGCGTCCACGCCGAGGTGTCCGGCTACGGCCGCACCAGCGACGCCCACGACCTGACGGCCCCCGCGCCCGGCGGCGAGGGCGCCCGCAGGTGCATGGACGCCGCGCTCGCCGACGCCGGTGTCGCGCCCGAGGACATCGTGCACGTCAACGCCCACGGCACCGGGACCGAGCTGAACGACCTGGCCGAGGCGCAGGCGATCGGCCGCGTCTTCGGGCCCGCCGCCGTGCCGGTGAGCGCGACCAAGGGGGTGACCGGCCACGCCCTCGGCGCGTCCGGGGCGATCGAGGCGGTGGCGTGCGTGCTGGCGATCGCCGAGTGCACCGCGCCGCCGACCGCCAACCTGGAGCGGCTCGACCCGCGCTGCGACATCGACGCCTCACCCGTGCCCCGCCCGATCGCGAGGGGGCCGGTGATGTCGAACTCGTTCGGCTTCGGCGGCCACAACGCCACGCTGGTCTTCTCACCCGCGCCCTGACCGCTCCCGCCGGACGGTCATCCCCGCGCGGAGACGAACACGCAGAACGGATGGCCGGCCGGGTCGGCGTAGACCCGCAGGGGCTCCTCGTCGTCGTCGATCCGGTCCAGCAGCAGTCGGCCGCCCAGGCGCAGGACGCGTTCGTGCTGCTCCAGCAGGCTCTCGACGGACGACACGGTCAGGTCCAGGTGGAGCTGCTGGGGCACCCGCGGGTCCGGCCAGGTCGCCTCCGGGAACGTCTCGACCTGCTGGAAGGCGAGTCGTGGGGCGCCGTCCGCGGTTCTCAGCACGAGCCAGTCGCGGCCGCGCTCGTCGTCGGCCCCCGCCTCGGGCGGCTCGTCGCCGGGCCGGTAGACCAGGTCCAGCAGGGACCGGTAGAACTCCGCCAGCGCCCTGGCGTCGGTGCAGTCGAGCACCACCTGACACAACCTGATCCCGCCGTCCTGACCGGCCATGCGCGCGCCTCCCGTGATCGTCTCGTCGTCATGCTCTCTGCACGGGACGGCGGCGGCTCAAACGCGGCGGCGGGTTCACCAGGTGACCGGCAGGGCGGCCACACCGTAGATGGTGGCGCGCGGCCGCATCGGCACCTCCCCGGCGGGCACGGCCAGCCGCAGACCGGGGAAGCGGCGCAGCAGCGCCGGGTAGGCCAGCCGCATCTCCAGCCGGGCGAGCTGCTGGCCCAGGCACTGGTGGATGCCGTGGCCGAAGCCGAGCTGCTGCCCGGCCTCGCGGGTGACGTCGAAGCGGTGGGGGTCGGGGAAGCGGGCCGGGTCGCGGTTGACGGCCGGGAGGGAGAGGGTCACGGTCTCCCCGGCCCTGATCGTCCGTCCGGCGAGCGGCACGTCGGCCCTGGCGACCCGGATCGGGCCGATGTGCACGATGCTGAGGTAGCGCATCAGCTCCTCGACGGCGGTCGCCGCGACGCCGGGGTCGGTGCGCACCAGCTCGGCCTGCTCGGGACGGCACAGGAGCAGGAACGTGCCCAGGCCCAGCATGTTCGCGGTGGTCTCGTGACCGGCGGTCAGCAGCAGGGTGGCCACCCCGGTCAGCTCCTCGTGGTTCAGCTCGCCGCCGGAGACCAGCTCGCTGAGCAGATCCTGGCCGGGCTCGGCCCGCTTGCGGGAGACCAGCTCCGACAGGTAGCCCATCAGCTCGGCGCCCGCCGCGCCGCGCTCCTCGGCGGTGTTGTCCAGGTTCACCGCCCGCGCGGTGGTGTCCTGGAAGCGCGAGCGCTCCCCGTACGGGACGCCGAGCAGCTCGCAGATCACCAGCGACGGGATCGGCAGCGCGAACGCGCTCACCAGGTCCGCCGGCGCTCCCGCGCGGTCCATCTCGTCGAGCCGGCCGTCGATGATCTCCTGGATCCTGGGCTCCAGCAGCCGCATCCTGCGCATGCTGAACCGGCCCGTGAGCAGCTTGCGGTAGCGGGCGTGCTCGGGGTCGTCCATGGCGATGAAGAAGCCCGGCGGGATCACCAGGTCGGCCAGGCCCTCGGGCGGCGCCAGCTCCTTGATCGGCGGCGCGGCGCCCTGGGAGGTGTTGCTGAAGCGCGGGTCGTCGAGCACCGCGCGGGCCTCGGCGTGGCCGGTGACCAGCCAGCCGGGGCGGCCGTCGGCGTAGATCATCGGGTGCAGCGGGCCGTGCAGCCGGGGCAGTTCGGCGGGCGGCTCGAACGGGTCCTCGCGTTCGAGCGGCAGGCTCTGAAGGATGTCCATGTCCCCAGAAAAGCGCAGAGGCTGCGAAATTGCAACCTGTGCATAAAAGCAGGGCATGCAGTAGGGTGGCGCCGTGGAAGGTCATCGCGAACGCAAGAAGGCCCGCACCCGCCGCGCGCTGCTGGAGGCCGCCGTCCGGCTGTTCGCCGAGCGGGGGTACGAGCAGACCACCGTCGCCGACATCGCCGCCGCCGCCGACGTGGCGCCCCGCACCTTCTTCGCGTACTTCGCGAGCAAGGAGGACGTGCTCTTCCTCCAGGCCGAGGATCGCGAGCGGGCCATGCTGGAGGTGATCGCCGGCCGGCGGCCGGGGGAGCCGCTGGGGGAGCTGCTGAGCCGGATGTTCGAGGCCCTGGTGCGCAGCCTGGCCGCCGACGACGAGCTCGACTTCGCGCTGTCGCCGCTGCGGGCGCGGCTGATGGTCACCGAGCCCGCGCTGCGCGCCCGCGGGCTGACGCTCATGATGGAGACCCAGCCCCGGCTGGCCTGGGCGTTGTGCGAGGTCTGCCCGGAGCTGGACCCGGTGGAGGCGGGGGCGGCGGTCGGCGGCTTCATGGGGGCGCTGGCCGTGGCCGGGCTGGTCGCCCAGCAGCAGGGCGGCTCCGACGACGACGTCCTGGCCGCCGGGCGGCGCGGGATCGAGGTCGCCGTCAACGGCCTGTCGAGCCTGGACCGTCCGTGACCTGAGCCTGCCCGCCGGTCGCGGGCCGGTCGAGCAGCCACCGCTCGACCGCCGCGCTCATCCGGCCGCCCGCCTCCAGCGCCGCGGCCTTGGCGGAGGCCGGGTCGGTGTGCGCGGCCTGGCCGAGGATCACGCCCAGCACCAGGTGACCCCGTACGCGGGAGGCCCACATCAGGTTGCCGCCCGCGGCCGTGCCCGAGCCGGTCTTGATGCCGATGACGCCGTGCCTGTTCAGCAGCGTGTTGGTGTTGTGCAGCCGCCTGGCGTCACCCGGGACGGAGGTGTCGGTCTGCGCCACCACCGCCCGCAGCACCGGGTCGCGCATCGCCTCCCTGGCCAGCCTGAGCTGGTCGGCGGCGGTGCTGACGGTGGTGTCCTCGTTGCCGCTGGCCCCCGTGTACGTGCTGCCCGTCATGCCCAGACGCCGTGCCGCGGCGTTCATCCGGGCCACGAAGCGCTCCTGGGAGCCGGAGTCCCAGCGGGCCAGCAGCCGGGCCACGTTGTTGCCCGAGGGCACCATCATCAGCTCCAGCAGCCGCCGCAGCGGCACGGTCCGGCCCTGCGTGAGCGGCACGGTGGACTCCAGCCGGGAGAACGACTCCTCGGCCGCCGTGCGGTCCACGGTGATCAGGGGGCCGTCGTCGCCGGGCCGGAGCGGGTGGCGGCGCAGGATCACGTACGCGGTCATCACCTTCGTCACGCTGGCGATCGGCACCGGCCGCGGGTCGCCGCTGACGCCGAGGCTGCCCACGTCCTCCACCTCGACCGCCGCCTGCCCCTCGGACGGCCACGGCAGGGACGCGTCCCCGGTGACCGAGGGGGCGCCGGAACAGCCCGACAGCACGCCCGCCAGCAGCAGAAACATCAAGGAACGTCGCATACCGGACAGCGTGCGCGGCGCGCGTGTCCGTCCGGCCGTGGCCGCGCATCCACCCGCGCTCGGCCGTGTATCAGCCCGGCATCAAAGATCCGCGCATCGGCCCGGCGTCATCGATGCGCGCGTCGGCCCGGCGTCGATGATCCGTGTCCGGCGTCAATCCGCCGGGAGGCGGACGACGGCGACCGCGCCGCCGTCCGGGGCGTTGGCCAGGGTCAGCTCGGCGCCGATGACCCGCGCCTGGCCCAGCGCGATCGTCAGCCCCAGGCCGTGACCGCGGCCCCGCTCGGCGGCCCCCGTACGGAACCGGCGCGGCCCGTCGGCCAGCAGCTCCGGCGGGAACCCGGGCCCCCGGTCGCGCACCTCGATCACGCGGTCGCCGACCGTGATCTCCACCGGCGCCGCGCCGTGCCGGTCGGCGTTGAGCACGAGGTTGGCGAGGATCCGGTCCAGGCGCCGCGGGTCGGTCCCGGCCACCGGGTCACCGTCGGCCAGCACCCGCGCCTCGACCCCCACCCGGGCCGCCGACTCCCCGGCCAGCGCGGCGAGGGGAACCCGGACCCGCTCGGCGACCTCGGCGCCCGCGTCCAGCCGGGACACCTCCAGCAGGTCCTCCACCAGCGTCCGCAGCACCCGCACCCGGTCGCGTACCAGGTCGGTGACCTCGCCCTCGTCCAGCAGCTCGACCACGGCGACCAGGCCCATCAGCGGGGTGCGCAGGTCGTGCGCGACGTCGGCGGTGAAGCGCTGCTCGGCCAGCAGCCGGTGCTGGAGGCTCGCCGCCATGGAGTCCACGGCGGCGGAGATGCGGGCGATCTCGTCCCGGCCGCGCGCGCCCGTACGGGCCGCGAGGTCGCCCCCGGCGATCCGGCGGGCGGTGCGCGCGACCCGCCGCAGCCGCCGGTTGGGGAGCTCGGCCGCCAGCATCGACACCGGCACCACCCCGGCCAGGGCGAGCAGCCCGGCCTTGGCCATGTTCCGGTCGAGCGCCTGGAGGCCGCGCACGTCGGAGCCCATCGAGATCTGCACGCTCACCACCTCGGCGCCGTCGCCGCCGTACGGCTGGACCGCCCACACCCACGGCTCGTCCCGGTGGTCGAGCCCGTACCAGACCACCCGGCGGCCGGGCCGCAGCAGGCCGGCCAGCTCGTCGGGGAGCTCGTCGACGGGCACCACGTCCTCGGCGCTCCCGGAGGCCAGCGTCTCGTCCAGGGCCACCTCGGCCCGCGCCCGGCCCATGTCGAGCGCCTGCTGCCAGGTCGCCCGGTGCACCAGCAGCCCGACCACGGCGGCGACGACGGTCGCGGCGAGCGTGACGAGAGCGGCGATCTTCCAGCGCAGCGAGGCCGGGTTCACGTGACGGCCAGCTTGTAGCCGAACCCGCGCACGGTCTCGATGCGCTCGGTGCCGATCTTCCTGCGCAGCCGCTGCACGCACAGGTCGACCACGCGGCTGTCGCCGTCCCATCCGTAGTCCCACACGTTGCGCAGCAGCGTCGCCCGTTCCAGGACGATGCCGGGATGGGCGGCGAACTCCAGCAGCAGCCGCAGCTCGGTCGGCGACAGCTCGACGCGCCGGCCGGACCGCCGCACCTCCAGCGCGCCGGTGTCGACGCTCAGCTCGCCGAACTCCAGCACGGCCTGGCCCGCCCCCGCCTCGGCGGCCGGCGTACGGGCGAAGGTGGTCCGGCGCAGCAGCGACCGGATCCGGGCCACCAGCACCGGCAGGTCGACCGGTTTGACCACATAGTCGTCGGCGCCGCCCTCCAGCCCGGCGACGATGTCCAGCCCGTCGCCGCGGGCCGACATCATCAGGATCGGCACCTGGCTGGTCTCTCTGATGCTGCGGCACACGCTGATGCCGTCCAGGCCGGGCAGCATCACGTCCAGCAGCAGCAGGTCGTGGTCGCCGGTGCGGGCTGCCTCCAGCCCGTCGAGCCCGTCGGCGGCCGTGGTCACCTGATAGCCGTAACGTTCCAGGGCCATGCCCAGCGACGTGCGGATCACGGTGTCGTCCTCGACGAGCAGCAGGGATGTCATGAAATCGCACCATACCTAGCGAAGTGCATTGACTGGTTCCATGCGGGCGGCGCGCAGCGCCGGATAGAGGCCCGCGAGCAGCCCGACGACGGCCCCGGCCGCGGGGGCCATGAAGGCCAGCCGTACGTCGAGGACGGGCGTCCACTGCTTGACGGCGCAGACCCCGACGATCACCAAAATCCCCACGGAAGCGCCCAGCACCCCGCCGATCAGCCCCGTCAGGGTGGACTCCACCAGGAACTGCCCGGCGATGTGGCGGCGCGCCGCGCCCAGCGCCCGGCGCAGCCCGATCTCGGCGACGCGTTCCATCACGGTCACCAGCGTGACGTTGGCGATGCCGACCGCGCCGACGACCAGGGAGACCAGCCCGAGGATCAGGAAGAGCGCGTTGACGTCGCTCTGCACCGCGTCGCGGGCCCTGGTGGGGCTGGGCGGCGAGAGGACCTGGAGGAGCGCCTCGTTGCCGGGGCTGAGCGCGGCCGGCGCCTGCCGCGCGATCAGGTCGGCGGCCCCGAGGGCGGTGTCGACCAGGACGCGGGTCACGGTGCCCAGGCCGTAGGGCCGACCGGCCGTCGGCGGCAGGATGACCGCGCTCGCCAGGCTCTTCTCCCGCCGCAGATCCCCGAGCACCCCGATCACCGTGTACGCCCGGGTGCCGATGAAGACCGCCGGGGCCCGGGCCAGCCCGGTGATGCCCAGCAGCCGGGCCGCCTGCTGGCCCAGCACGACGACCCGGTCACCGCGGGCGACGTGCCCGGCGTCGAAGTAGCGGCCCTCGACCATCCGTCCCCTGACCGCCGCGGGCAGGCCGGGACTGCTGGAGACCACGGTCAGCGTCTGGTCGGTGAGGCGGGCCGGGTCCACGACGTCGTTGGAGCGGACGACGAGGTTGGCGCCCAGGTCCGACTCGGCCAGCGCGGCGGCGGCGACCACCCCGCGCAGCCGGGTCACCCGGCTCACGTCGGCCCACTCGACCAGCGGGAACGTGTGCGCCGGGACCTCGACGGTGACGGAGGTGGCGGTCAGCTCGTCGAAGCGGCCGACGATCTGGTTGCCGGCCGTCGCGGCGACGCCCAGGGTGACCACGAGCGTGGTGATGCCGAGCACGGTGCCCAGCGTGGTCAGGGCCGAGCGCACCGGGCGGGCCAGCAGGCCCGCCAGGGCCTCGTTCAGCAGGTCGCGCGGGTGCACGTCTACTCCTCCGTGAGGACGCCGTCGGTGATGCGCACCCGGCGTCCGGCCCGGTCGCTCACCTCGGTCTCGTGGGTGATGACGACGATGGTCATCCCTTGGGCGCGCAGGTCGTCGAACAGGTCGAGCACGGCGCCGGTGTTCCTGCTGTCGAGGTTGCCGGTGGGCTCGTCGCACAGCAGCAGCGACGGTTCGCCCAGCAGGGCGCGGGCGATGGCGGCGCGCTGCCGTTCGCCGCCGGACAGCCGGCCGGGCAGGAAGCCCACCCGGTGCGACAGGCCCACCCGCTCCAGGGCCCGCGTCGCGCGCTCCCGCCGTCCGGCGCGCGGGGTCCTGCCGTAGACCTCGGCCAGCATGACGTTCTCCAGGACGCTGCGGTGCGGCAGCAGGTGGAAGGACTGGAAGACGAAACCGATCCGGCTGCCCCGGACGGCGGTCCGCGCGCCGTCCTTGAGCGTGGTGGTCTCGATGCCGTCGAGCCGGTAGCTGCCGCGGGTCGGCCGGTCGAGCAAACCCAGGGTGTTGAGCAGGGTCGACTTCCCCGACCCGGACGGGCCGACGACGGCCACGTAGTCCGACCGCTCGACCCGCAGGTCGACGGCGGCCAGCGCCCGGACGGGCGGATCGGCGGGGAACTCCTTGGTCAGCTCCTGGAGCAGGATGACGGGCTCAGCCACTGTTGACCACCACCCGCTCGCCCGGCCCGAGGTCGCCGGTCACCTCCACGGCGCCGTCGGCGGACAGGCCGGTGCGCACCTCGACCTCCTTGGTCCGGCCGGGCGCGGTCTCCACCTGCACCCTGGCCCTGCCGTCCGCCGCCGTGACGACCGCCGCGACGGGGACCACGAGCACCTTCCGGCCGGTGGCGCCGATGGTGACGCGGACCGTGACGGGCCCGCCGGCCAGCTTGCGCAGCCCCTTCATCGAGTCGGGCGTGACCGTCACCGGCACGGCCCCCTGCGTGTCGCGCCCCGCGACGGCTGTCACCGTGCCCGGGACGGTCGCGCCGGACTCGGTCTCGATGCTCGCCTCCAGACCCGCCTTCACCCGCTCGGCCTCGGCCGCGTCCACCGAGCCGGACACCACGAAGGCGGAGTCGGTGACCGTGGCGACCGCCTGGTCCACCGGCTCGCCCGCCTTGACGGACGGCTTGTGCAGGCGGGCGGGCAGCCTGGGCAGGAAGACGACCTCTCCCGGCGGCACGGTGGTGCCGTAGGTCCGGGAGAACTCGGCCAGCAGCGCTTGGGCCGCCGCCAGGTCGCTGCGCGCGTTGGCGACCTTCAGCTCGGCGGGGGAGAGCTGCCTGGCCTGCCTGAGCGCCTGCTCGGCGGTGGCCAGGGCCTCTCGCGCCGTCCGTACGGCCTTCTCCAGGTCGGTCAGCCGCTTCGCGCGCGCCGCGCCGGCCTCCTCCCGTACGCGGTCCAGCGCCGACCGGGCGGCGGCCAGGTCCGCGCGGGCGTTGGCGACCCGGAGTTCGAGCAGACGGGTGTCGGCCGGGGCCGGGGGTGTTCCGACGGCGGTTGTCGTCGGCGTCGCCGTGGGCGCCGCCGTGGGTGTCGCCCCGGCCTGGGTGAGCTCCTGCTGCGCCGCCAGCAGTTTCTCCTCGGCGGCCCGCACGGCGCTCTCGGCGGCCTCCACCCTGGCCTCGTCCTCGGCGGTGTGCTCCTGCGCCCGCGCGCTCTTCAGCGCCTGTTCCGCCTCCCGCAGGTCGCGGCGGGCGCCGGTCACCCGCAGCTTCAGCGGGAGCACGTCCCTGCCCTGGTCGAGGGCCTTGGTCTCGGTCACGAGCACTTCCCGCGCGGTCCGTACGGCCCGCGTCAGCTCGTCGCGCCGCTGCCGCAGTTCCAGGGTGGGCTGCTGGGCCTCGTAGCCGCGCCCGGCGTAGAGGCGCGACACGGCGGCGACGGTCGCCGCGTCGAACACGCCGGTCACGGGCACGCGGTGACCGAGCCGGCGCAGCGCCTTCTGCAACTGCCGGACGTCGTCCCCCTCGGCGCCGGGGACGAGGCCGCGGTGCATCGGCACCCGCCCGGCGAAGACGAACACCGGCCGGCCGTTCACCTCCATCAGCACCGTGCCCTCCACGAGCGTCCCCCGCCGCGGGGCTCGGGTGGCGCGCTGGACGGTCTCGCTCCCGCCCACCACCCCGGCCAGCGTCACCGGACGGGGAGAGCCATACTCCAGCGTGCCGCTGACGACGACGGTGGCGACCAGTTCCCGCCGCTCGACCTCGACGGTGACCAGCGACGGCACGGGCGGTCTGCGCGCCGCCGCCTCGTCGGCCGGGGAGCGCAGCAGGGTGCCCACCCCCCAGCCGGTCCCGGCGACCACCAGGACTCCGCTCAGCACGAGCAGCAGCTTGCCGCGAGGAGTGCGCATCACCGCTCTTGGAACCCGTACTTCACCCGGGCCTCGTTGGTGAGCCGCCGTTGCAGGGGGACGAAGGCCGCGTAGAAGTCCTTGCCGCACTCCAGGTCGACCAGCGCCGACCTGATCTCCTTGGCCAGGTAAGGCCGGGCCACTGCGGCCGTGACCTTGCCCGCCTTTCCGAGCCGGTCGGCCTGCTCGGCCCACAGCATCATCCCGCGCGCGCTCAGCGCCAGCGGCCGGGCGGAGGCCACCCGCTCGCCCTTCGACTTCAGGCACTCGGCGAACGGCCCGGCCAGCTCCACCAGCTTCTGATCGCCGTCGAGCATCTTGTCGATGTTCTCGATCTCGGTGCTCATCTGGTCCTGGTAGTCGGCGAGCGAGGTGACCTTCAGGCCGTTCACCTGCCGCAGGGCGTCGACGCGGCACTCGTTCATGGTCTTGAGGTAGGCGTCCCGGCGGGCGCCGGAGAGCCCGTCGATCGTCGCCTGGTTGGGGTCCGGCGCCCGCGTCTCGCGCGGCTTGGGATAGACGATGGCGGAGAAGACGCCGAAGCCGTTCCTGCTACGCTCGGCCTTGATCGCGTCGTAATCGGCGGGTTCGGCGTCGGGCGCCTTCGGCCGGCTGACCGAGGGCGTGTACGCGAACCCCTTCTGCTTCATGCAGGTGGCGAGGACGGTCTCCCGCTCACGGACCTTGTCCGCCCCGGCGCCGCCCCCGCCGGGCGCCGGGGCCGCCTCTCCCGCCGGAGCCCCTCCGCAGCCGGTCAGCACCGCCAGACCGAGCAGACCGAGCCGACCGCACACCAGCACACGCATCAAGGGCTCCTTCGAGGTGGGGACGCGCCGCCCTTCGCGACGCCTCGGCCACTTTGGAGCCCTTATCCGTCCGCCCGGCCTTGGCCGGGTATCACCGGGCGCTCGGCCGTGTATCGGCCGCGTATCAACGCCCCTAGGTTGACATCAACCCCCACGAGATCGGAGAGAAGTCGTGCCACGACACGTTCTCACCGGCGCCCCGGGCGCCGGGAAGACGGCCGTCCTGCGCCTGCTGGAGGTCAACGGGCACACCGTCGTCGAGGAGGCGGCGACGGACGTCATAGCCCTCGGCGAAGCGCTCGGCCGTGAGGAGCCCTGGCGCGAGCCCGCCTTCGTCGACGAGGTCGTCACGCTCCAGCGGCGACGCCAGGAATCCGTGCCCGCGGGCGAGGCGGCCGTCTTCTTCGACCGCTCGCCGGTCTGCACGCTGGCGCTGAGCCGCTACCTAGGGTTCCCCACGTCGCCGCTGCTCGCCCGCGAGGTCGAGCGGGTGGTGGCGCGGGGCACGTACGACGGGAAGGTGTTCTTCGTCCGCAACCAGGGGTTCGTCCGCGCCACCTCCGCCAGGCGGATCAGCTACGCGGACTCGCTGGACTTCGAGCGCCTGCACGAGCGGACCTACTGCGACCTCGGGTTCGACCTCGTCGAGATCCCCGCCGCGCCGCTGGCCGACCGGGTCGCGCTGGTCGAGCGCGACGCGGGGGTCAGCCCACCCGGCCGCTCTTGACCAGCGCCCAGCACAGCGAGGCGAACGCCCCGGTGCTGGTGATCGTGCGGACCAGGTTGTAGGCCGACCACTTGGCCTCGTCGAACGCGCGGCGCACGGCGGCCAGGTCGGCGATCCGGTCCGGGTCGCCGGCCGCCTTGATGGCGTCGTTGAGCGGCACGTTCACGGCCACCGTGAGCACGAAGGCGATCAGGTAGAGCACCAGCGCGACGATGATCCACGGCAGCACCGCGCGCACGCCCTGGCCGAGGTGCAGCGCCGCCGCCAGGCCCGTGAAGAACAGCGCGCCGATGAAGCTGAGCATGAACCAGGGATTGAGGATCGCCCGGTCGATGGCCTGGAACGCCCCGACGAACGTGCGGTCGTCCGTCGCGCCGAGGCCACGCATGATGGTGTGCGTGTAGAGCCCGAAGACGCCCGCCGCGAGCCCCATCGCCATGGTCGCCACGATGAGCACGACGGTGCGCAGAACCGACATCAGTGTTTCCCCCTACTCGTCCCGCGCCCGACCTCCCGGACGCGCGAGGACAAGTCAACGCCAGAGCGGGGGAGCGCGGCCATGGCCGAGACTCTCCCGCCCATACGCCAGGATCCAGGCCGTCCCGGGCGCGGGCGCGCGGTCACGACGCGGACGCATTCCGGCGCGCGGTGATCATAGCGAAGGACAGATACGCGCCCTGATCGGCCTCCAGCATGGCGATCGTCGCCGTCTCCCGCCGGGCGCGCGCCCACAGCAGCCAGTCGTGCCAGCCGCCGTCCTGCAGGCGCGCGGACGTCACCGTGACCAGCTCGGTGACCTCCCACTGGAAGCGCCACCACTCGGCGGTGTGCCAGGCGATCGCCTCCCAGCCGACCAGGGCCTTGACGTGGGCGGGGATGTGCCCGAGGTCGCGGACCTCGCGGGTCATGCCGGGCGTGGCGACGCCGAGCTGCCCGCCGGGCTTCACGAACCGGACGAGGTAGGGCAGGTAGGAGTCGGCGGTGCCGAAGTACTCGAAGGCGTCCACGCTCACGATCGCGTCGAAGGACTCCTTCTCGAACGGCAGCGCGTGCGCCTCCGCCCGTACGGCCCGGACGCGGCCGGCGACGCCCGCCTCGGCGAAGACGGCCGCCGCCCGCTCGGGCGCGACCCACAGGTCGGCGGCCACGACCTCCACCCCGAACTCGCGGGCCAGGAAGACCGAGGTGGCGCCCAGGCCCGAGCCCAGGTCGAGCACCCGCATGCCGGGTCTCAGGTCGAGGTCGCGGGCGAGGTCCTCCAGCAGCCACAGCGGATGGGGGCCCATGTCCAGCCCGAGCACCCATTCCGGGTCGTACTTCGAGGAGAGCGGATAGACGTCGGGACGTACGAGGTCCTGGATCGCTGACACAGCGGGTCATCCCACCACGAAGGCTCCACCCGTTCAACCGGTTATTGCGTCACCTGGTGAGGTGCGACAGCAGGGCTCCAGCGGCCGGGTTGGCGGGGACGGGGGCGCGGCCGGCCAGCACGACCGTCCTGGCCGGATCGGGCTGGCGGATCCGCACGGTGGGCAGCCCCTCCCCTTCGGCCACCCGCCGCGGGACGATCGCCACGCCGATCCCGGCGCGCACCAGGTCGACCAGCATCCGGATCTGGGTGACCTCGCAGGTGATCTGCCGGTGCAGCCCGCACCCGGCGGCCAGCCGGCGCACCGCGGTCTCCAGCCCGGTGCCGGCCTTGAAGTCGACGAACGGCTCCTCCGTCAGCTCCGACAGCAGCGCCCGCTCGGCCCCGGCCAGCCGGTGGCCGGGCGAGGTCATCAGCACCAGCTCCTCCTCCCAGGAGGAGAACACGGCCAGGCCCGCCGGCAGGTCGGCGCCGTCGAGCGCCAGATAGGCGAGGTCGAGCTCGCGGGCGAGCAGGGCGTCGAGCAGCCCGGCCACCGGGGCGTCGCGGACCGAGATCTGGATGCCGGGCCACAGGCGGTGGAAGGCGGCCAGCTCGGCGGGCAGGTCGACGCTGGTGAGCGTCTGGATGGTGCCGATCGCCACCCGGCCGGTGGTCAGCCCGGACACGGCGGACACGGCGTCGGTGGCCGCCGCGGCGTCGGCCAGCAGCGCCCGCGCGGCCGGCAGGAAGGCGTGACCGGCCGGGGTGAGGACCGGCCGCCGCCCGGTGCGCTCGAACAGGTCGGCGCCGAGCTCGCGTTCGAGCTTGCGGACGGACGTGCTGAGCGCCGACTGGACGATCAGCTCGGCCCTGGCGGCGGCGGTGAAGCTGCCGTGCGTGGTGACGGCGACGAAGTGGCGGAGCTGGCGCAGTTCCATCCATCTACATTAGCGATGGCAGCCAGCGAGACGATGTGTTGGATGGATCGGTGCGCGCGGGGACATCCTGGTCGGCATGGAACGACACGTACCCGCCCTGTGGTCGGCCGCCTATGGCTCGCGCCGGCCCGTCCCGGTCCGGCTCGCGGGGCTCGGGCTGCTGAAGGTGCTCGACTTCGTCCGGATGCTCGCCCTGGCCGACCACCGGACGTTCGTCTCGCACTGACGGGCCGTCAGCCCGCGTTCTCGCGGTGCCGCAGGAGGAGCAGCGCGATGTCGTCGGTGTGCGGGGCGTGGTCGAGCAGGGTCCCGGCGACCTGCTGGAGCTGCTCGCGCGGGGCGCTGGTCAGGTACGCCGCCAGCCCCCCGATGGCCTCGTCCAGGTCCACGCCCGGCGCCTCGACCAGCCCGTCGGTGTAGAGGGCCAGGACGGCGCCCGGCGGGAACGGCACCTCCACCGTGGCGTACTCGGCGTCGGCGTCGATGCCGAGCAGCAGGCCCGCGGGGATGTCGATGATCTCGGCCGGCATGTTGGGCGGGCGCAGCAGCGGCAGGGGATGCCCGGCGTTGGCCGCGCGCAGCGTGCGCAGGCGCAGGTCGAAGTAGATGAGCAGGCAGCTCGTGAACAGGTCGGTGTCCAGGTCCATGAGCAGCCGGTTGGTGTGCTGGAGGACGTCGCCGGGGCTGGCGCCGACGGCGGCGTGGGCGTGGATGGCGGTGCGCACCTGGCCCATGAGCGCGGCGGCCGTCATGTTGTGTCCCTGGACGTCCCCGATGACGGCGGCGGCGGTGGTCTCGTTGAGGCGGATCAGGTCGTAGAAGTCGCCCCCGATGCCGACGCCGCGGGTGGCGGGCACGTACCGGGCGGCCACCTCCAGGCCCGGCATGTCGGGCAGGCTGCCGGGCAGCAGCGAGGTCTGCAGGCTGTGGGCCAGCCGGTCCTTGGTGTCGTAGAGGAGCGCGCGGTCCAGGGCCTGGCCCATCAGCCCGGCCAGCGTGGTCAGCGTCGCGCGCTGCTCGTCGGTGAACGGCCGCGGATGGTCGAAGGCCAGCAGGCAGACGCCGAAGGTGTCGTCGGCGACGGTCAGCGGCAGGAAGGCCCAGGCGGACATGCCGTCGTCCTGGGCGGTGTCGGGAAAGGCCCGGCGCAGCTCGGCCCGGTCGGCGAAGAAGGCCGGCTCGCCCGTGCGGACGACCTGCTCGGCAGGGCTGGGCGCGGCCAGCGTCTGACCGTCGAACCGGTCCAGGATCTCCGGGACGTAGCCGTGCGAGCCGACGATCCTCATCCGGCCGCTCTCCGCCCTCATGATCGTCATCGCCCGCGCCTTGAACACCGGCATGACGTGGTCGGCGATGAGATCGACGACCTCCCGGACGTTCAGGGCCCGGGTCATCGCCGAGGCCATGTGCAGGAAGTTGTAGAAGACGTCGGTCCTCGGCAGCCCGGACTGGCCCGGCGCCCTGGCGCGCGAGGGCCGCCGCGCGGGCAGGTCGGCCTCCGAGGGCGTGATGCGCAGGCTCAGGCCGGTCGGGTCCGGGTGCAGGACGAACTCCAGCTCGTGCCCGTCCGGCCGGCGCGCGGTGCAGGAGGCGACCTGCTGGCCCACCACCGCCGCGCGGCAGCGGTCCTGGAACGCCGGGTCCTTCAGCCACGTCGCCGTCTCCCACAGCGGCGTGCCCAGCAGCTCGGAGACGGTGGTGCCGAGCAGGTCGGCGGCGGCGGGGCTGGCGAAGGTGACGACGCCGTCCAGGTCGAGCGCGACGGAGCCGTCACGCAGCCGCTCCAGGTAGCCGGCCGCGGCCACGGCCTCGTACGGGTCGGGCATCGGCGGCGGCACCGGGGTCAGCACGCGCGGCTCGCCCCCCGGACACACCGGGTACCCGCTGTCGGCGGCCTGCTCCAGGACGGCGGTCATGCGTTCGCTCGTGGCCTCGATCACCTCCAGCTCCGGCCCGCTCAGCTCGGACGGCCGCCCCTCCGGCCAGAGCAGGATCCACGAGCCCCACATGCGCGAGTCGCTGTGCAAAGGCGCGGAGGCCGAGGCGAAGACGTACGGGAAGGCCAGGGCCGTGCCCGGGAAGCGGCCGGCCAGCTCCTGCGCGGTCGGCACCCAGACCAGCCGCCCCTGCCGCACGGCCGCGGCCACGGGCGCCCCGGCGTCCAGCCTGACGGTGGTCCACGGCTTGACGAGCTGCGTGGGCAGCCCGATCTCCGCCTCCATCACCAGGACCTGCGGGGAGCCCGTCAGCAGGTACAGCGCGCCGATGTGCGCGCCGGTGTCACGGGCGGCCTGGGCGAGCTCCTCGTCCAGCGCCGAGATGTACGGCAGGGTCCCCTCGTCGGCGTGGCCCCCCACGGACTACCTCGCTCCGTCCCGCGCTGACGTCGGCGCCGTGTCCCGTTGATCGCCCATAGGGACAACTGTAGATATCCGTATTGGGGGTGAAGGTCACCGTTGCTGGATTCTGGCGAAGTGGTGGGAGGAATATGAGCTTTGCGACGGCCGGATGCGGGCGGCGGTGCCGCTGAGGCAGATGGCCGGATTGTGACAAAGCGGCGGGGTTCTCGGTCCGTTGATCGCTGTCTACACTCCGGTTCGGATGCCAAGCCGCCCCGCCGTCGGGGAGGGGAGGCGTCCAGCTCGTCACCCACCGGGGAGGGTCATTGATCTCTCCGGCATGCGCGCGTGGGGGTGACATGACGTCTTCGGCCGGTCTGGCGGGTTCGTGCAGCTCAGCGGCCAGGAGGTCTTGTGTTGTCCCGTTCGTTCTCATCCCGTTTACGCCGGTTGACATCGGTAGCCGTCGGGCTCGGTGTCGTGATGGCCCTGAGCCCGGCCATGGCGAAGGCCACGCCGACCCCGCCCGCGAAATGGCGGTCCGTGCCGCTCACCGGCGCCGAGGTGGTCGAGGGCGCCAAGTCCCCCACAGGCAAGCTCGCCAAGAGCGACGCGGCGCTGCTGAAGGTCACCTCGCCGGCGCCCGTCAACATCATGGTCAAACTGGACTACGACTCCCTGGCCGCCTACCAGGGCGGGCTGACCGGGCTCCCGGCCACCAGCCCCGCCGTCACCGGCAAGTCCCTCGACACCAGAAGCGCCGAGGCCAAGAAGTACGGCACCCACATCCAGGACGTCGAGAACGCCTTCCTGGGCGAGCTGGCCAAGAAGGTCCCCGGAGCCGTCGTCGGCCAGCGCGTCCGGACCGTCTACGGGGGCATCGCGCTGCGCGTCCCGGGTGACCAGGTGGCCGACGTGCTGCGGCTGCCCGGCGCGGTCGCCGTCCAGGAGGACAAGCCGCAGCAGCTGCTGACCGACTCCAGTCCCGCGTTCATCGGCGCCGACACGATCTACGGCAAGCTCGGCGGCAGCTCCTCCTCGGGCAAGGGCGTGATCGTCGGCGTGCTCGACACCGGCGCCTGGCCCGAGCACCCCTCCTTCGCCGCCGCTCCCGGCCTGCCCGCCCCCGGGCCCACCAAGGACGGCACGCCCCGCGTGTGCAACTTCGGCGACAACCCGCTGACCCCGGCCAGCGACCCGTTCGCCTGCAACAACAAGCTGATCGGCGGGCAGCCGTTCATGGAGACCTACAACGCCGTCTACGGCGGCGAGGTCTACGGCGACAGCGCCCGCGACTCCAACGGCCACGGCACCCACACCGCCGGCACCTCCGCCGGCGGCCCGGTCGCCGACGCCGACCCGCTGGGCATCAGCCGCGGCCCCATCCACGGCATCGCCCCGGCCGCCGAGGTCTCGGTCTACAAGGTGTGCGGCGCGCAGGGCTGCTTCCCCTCCGACTCGGCGCAGGCCGTGGCGCGGGCCGTCCTGGACGGCGTACGCGTGATCAACTTCTCCGTCTCCGGCGGCAGCGACCCCTACAGCGACCCGGTCGAGCTGGCCTTCCTCGACGCCTACGCCGCCGGCGTGCTGGTCTCGGCCTCGGCCGGCAACTCCGGGCCCGGCGCCGGCACCACCGACCACCGCGGCCCCTGGGTGACCACCGTGGCCGCCTCCTCGCAGTCCCGGACCTACCAGTCCACAGTCACGCTGTCCGGCGGCGGCGCCACGGCGACGATCAAGGGCGCCTCCATCACCGCGGGCCTGGCCTCGCCGCTGCCCGTCGTCCTGGCCTCGGCGCCGCCGTACTCGCGCGCCGCGTGCGACGTCCCGGCGCCTCCCGGGATCTTCACCGGGAAGATCGTCGCCTGTGAGCGCACCCCCAACCGCGTGCTGAAGAGCTTCAACGTCCGGCAGGGCGGCGCGGCCGGGATGATCCTCTACAACACCGTCCCGTTCGACGTCTTCACCGACGCCCACTGGCTGCCGTCCGTGCACGTCGACAAGCCCGAGGCCGACACCCTGCTGGCCTTCGTCGCCGCCCACCCCGGCGCCACCGCCTCCTTCACGCAGGGCGCCAAGTCCACCTGGCAGGGCGACGCGATGGCGCACTTCTCCTCGCGCGGCCCCGGCGGCGACTTCCTCAAGCCGGACGTCACCGCACCCGGCCAGCACATCCTGGCGGGCATGACGCCGACCCCCGAGTCGCCGCTGGAAGGCCCGCCCGGCAACCTCTACCAGGTCATCTCCGGCACCTCGATGTCGGCGCCGCACGTGACGGGCTCGGCCGCGCTGGTCTTCGCCCTGCACCCCACCTGGACGCCCGGCCAGGTCAAGTCGGCCCTGGAGACCACGGCCAAGACCGCGGTCACCAAGCAGGACAGGACCACCCAGGCCGACCCGTTCGACATGGGCGGCGGGCGCATCGACCTGACCAAGGCCGGTGACCCCGGACTGACCCTGGACCAGGACGCCGCCGGCTTCGTCGCCTCGGCCACCGACCCGCTCAACCGGCTCGACCTCAACCTGCCCTCGGTGAACGCGCCCACCATGCCCGGCGTCATCACCGCCAAGCGCACCGTCACCAACACCACCGGCTCGTCGCTCACCTTCACCGCCTCCGGCACGACCGTGAACGGGGCCAGTGTCACCGTGCTGCCGCCGGTGTTCACCGTCGCGGCCGGCAAGAGCGTCAAGCTGAGCATCGTCATCACCGCGCCGGAACTGCCCGAGGGCCAGTACTTCGGCCAGGTCGACCTGAAGCAGGCCGGCGGCTCCCGCGCGCTGCACCTGCCGGTGGCCTTCTACCGCAAGCAGGGCTCGGTGCCGGTCGACCAGACCTGCGCCCCGGACACGATCGCCAGGAACACCGGCGAGTCCACCTGCACGGTCACCGTACGCAACACCACCTTCGAGGACGCCGAGGTCACCGCGCTCAGCACCCTCGACGCCCGCCTGCGCCTGAACAGCGTCACGGGCGCGACCAAGGTCGGCACCCAGATCGCCACCACCAAGGCGACGCTGGCCGCCACCCAGCCCGCCCGCCCGGCGATCGCGCCCGGCGCCGGACCGGCCGGCTACATCCCGCTGGACGCCTTCGGCGTCACGCCCACCCCGATCGGCGACGAGCAGGCGCTCAACTTCACCGTGCCCGCCTTCCAGTTCGCCGGACGCGCCTACACCAGGCTCGGCGTGACCTCCGACGGCTACAGCGTCGCGGGCGGGGCCACCGGGGGCGACGTCTCACCGACGCCGCAGACGCTGCCCGACCCGGCTCGGCCCAACGGCGTGCTCGCCCCCTACTGGACCGACCTCGACGGCACCGCCGCGCCGGGCGTCCTGGCCACGATCCTCACCGACGGGGTCAACGACTGGCTGGTGGTGGAGTGGCGGCTGAACCTCTACGGCACCACCGACCTGAAGGTGTTCCAGCAGTGGATCGGCCTCAACGGCGTGGAGGACATCAGCTACGCCTATGACCCGGGCAACCTGCCCGGCGCGCCGCCCGCCGTCTACGGCCTGACGGTCGGCGCCGAGAACGCCGAGGGCACCGCGGGCGCCCAGATCTCCGGGCCCCCCACCCAGGACCTGGTCGTCAGCAGCACGCCGGGGGCGCCCGGCGGCAGCCTGACGTACTCGATGAAGGTCAAGGGGGTCAGCGCGGGGGTCGGCAGGATCACGACCGCCACCTCGACCCCGCAGGTGAAGGGCATCACCGTCGAAGTGGACAAGATCACCGTCCAGTGATCCGCCGGTGGCCGCGGGGGGCGTAGGTCATCCGCGGCCACAGGGGCCTCACCGCGGGACGGCCGCGGTGGTCCAGGTCGGCGCCAAGTCGTTCCCAGGTCGTCGCCAAGGGCGTTCGCCGAGTATCGAAGACACCACCCGATCTCGGACGACTCTGACAGGAGACGGACATGTCGTCATCCACCACCGCGGTCCCCGCCGGCCGGGCGCTCAACTCGGCGCTGCTCGGCGGGGTCGGCGTACTGCTCGCCATGGACGTGATCGGCGCCCTCATGGCGGTCGCCGCCGGGCTGAACCCGACGTTCCTGGACGCCCTCGGCCCCCAGGCGCGGTTGTCCGCGCCGATCCCGATGATGGTCGCGCAGGTCGTGCTGGCTGTGGGGGCGACCCGGAGCCGCCGTGGCGTCGCGGTCCCGTCCGCCGTGCTGCTGGCGGTCGCGGGGGTGCTGGCCTTCGTGTCGGGGTTCTACGACGGCGGTTACGCCGCCGAGCTCACGGCCGGGCAGCGGATCTACCAGATCGCCCTGGTCTCGGCGCACCTCGCGGTGGCCGTCATGGCGGCGCTCAGGCTCGCCGGACTGCTCCGCCGGCCCGCGCGCGCCTCACGTCACTCCTAGTGGGCCGCCTCGTACTTCTCGACCACGGAGGCCGCGATCCGGCCGCGCTCGCTGACCGGCAGACCGTTGGACTTGGCCCACTGCCGGATCTCCGAAGACTTCTCCCGGCTCAACGCGCGGCTGCCGCCGACGGCCGCCCGGCGCCCGCGCCCACCGCGATCCACGCGAACAGGACGCGCCTTCACGATGAAGGGCGCCAGTGCTTTCCGCAGCGAGTCCGCCTTCTCCTCATGAAGGTCAATCTCGTAGCTGCTGCCATCGAGTGCAAAGACGACGGTCTCATGAGCCTCCCCACCGTCTACATCGTCGATGAGAATCTCTTGAATCTGCTTAGCCATGGTGGCACTCCATGCTCGATACGGTTGTTGCGTACTGTAGCGCTCTTCAGTAGCGTGCGGGCAACTTACCTCGGCCCGGCGCCGGTGAACGAGGAGAACTCGCCGGGCGCACCGACTGTCAAAGGCATTTCAAACGCGGCCCGCACCGCGTGTGCCCGGGCTGTCACGGAGGCCGCCTTGCGTTTCTCACCTGGGAATGACCATGTCACGTTCCTGGTCGCGGCACGGGCGGACGGGCAGGGTGCGCGGCGTGCCGCCGGGCGTGCGCACGCGGACGGGGGAGGGGCGGGAAGGCGGACGCCGCGGCGGCGCACATCTTATCGAAGATGAATTCAAAGGTGTGCTTCAATGTGTGCGCGCGGGTCCCGGGTGCGCGCCGCCGTCGCTTCCCGGCGGCGGCACACGGTTTTCCGGCGCCACGGCAGCAGTGGTCCGGCCGGGCCCTATGGCGTCAACTCCGGGCGGGCCGCAGAAGTGCAAGTGCGAATGGGACGGGCCCCGCCGCGTTCTGTCCCTTTATTTCCGGCGGATTTATCGGCGGCGGCGGCCGAACCACTCCGGCGACCCGCCGGGAGTTCCTGGCGGGACCGACCGGGTCCCGCGACAATGAGCCGATGGACTACCTCGACGCGGCGGACCCGCTGGCGGTGCGCGCGGCGGAGGCCGTGCGGCTCGGCGACCTCGACGGCGTACGGCGTCTGCTGGCCGGGCATCCCGAGCTGGCCCGCGTACGGCTGGGCGAGGCGGGCGGGGTGTCCCGCACCCTGCTGCACGTCCTCACCGACTGGCCCGGTCATGTGCCGAGCGGTCCGGCGCTCGTACGCGAGATGGTGGCGGCCGGGGCCGAGGTGGACGCCCGCTTCGCCGGCCCGCACGCCGAGACGCCGCTGATGTGGGCCGCGAGCTGCGACGACGTCCCCGTGCTCGACGCCCTGCTGGACGCCGGAGCCGACGTCGAGGCCACCGGCGCGGTGATCGGCGGCGGCACGGCGCTGTCGGACGCGTGCGCGTTCGCCCAATGGCACGCCGCCCGCCGCCTCGTCGAGCGCGGCGCGTCCGCCGAACTGTGGGAGGCCGCCGTCCTCGGGCTGATGGACCGGGTCGCGGCGGCGTTCGCGGCCGGGACGCCGTCACGCGCGGAGGTGACGCAGGGGTTGTGGGCGGCCTGCCACGGCGGGCAGCCGGAGGCCGCCGCGTTCCTCCTGGAGCGCGGCGGCGACCTCACCTGGGTGGGCTACGACGATCTCACCCCGCTGGACGCCGCCCGCCGCGCCGGAGCCGACGAGTTGGCATCCTGGCTCACGTCCCGCGGCGCCAAACCCGGCCCCCGCCACCCCGCCGACTGATTTCGCGCGGGCCCCCGCGCCGCGCCCCAGTCCGGTTCACGGTCTCCAGTGGGGTGCCCGAGTGACGGCCTAGGCGTCGTCGGCGGCGGTTTCGGTGGCGCGGGTGAGGAGGGCGCGGCGTTCCGGGGCGCTGTGGGCGACGGCGGCGGCCTGGCGGAACAGCGCCGCCGCGCGGGCCCGGTCGCCGTCACGGGCGACGAGGTCGGCCTCGGCGGCCAGGGCCAGCGGATGGCCGTCGAGCTCGGCGCGGGAGCGCTCCAGCAGCGCGAGCCCGGCCCGCGGCCCGTGGGCGTACCCGTGCGCGACCGCTCGGTTCAGCTCCACCACCGGTGTGGGGTGGAGCCGGGCCAGCTCGTCGTAGCAGCGGGCGATCCGCGACCAGTCCGTGCCGGGCAGCGAGGACGCCGTGGCGTGGCAGGCGGCGATGCGGGCCTGGAGCCCGTACGGGCCGTCGCCCTCGATCGCGGCCAGCAGGGCGAGCCCTTCGCCGATCGCGGCCCGGTCCCAGCGGGAGCGGTCCTGCCGGTCGAGGGGGACCAGGTCGCCGGCGGCGTCGCGGCGGGCGTCCCGGCGGGAGTGCTGCAGGAGGAACAGCGCCAGCAGCGCCGTCACCTCCTCCTGCTCCGGCATGAGCCGCCGGAGCAGCCGCGCCAGCCGGATCGCCTCCTCGGCGAACGCGGGCTCGCCGCCGGCGTCGTACCCCTGTGTGAACAGCACGTAGAGCACGGCCAGCACCCCCGGCAGCCGCTCGGCCAGCGCCGGCCCCCGCGGCACCCGGTACGGGATGCCCGCCTCGGCGATCTTCCGCTTGGCCCTGGTCAGCCGCCGGGTCATCGCCGACTCGGTGACCAGGAAGGCGCGGGCGAGATCGGCGGTCGGCACCCCGCAGATCGTCCGCAGGGTCAGCGCCACCCGCGACTCCAGCGCCAGCGCCGGATGGCAGCACGTGAAGACGAGCCGCAGCCGGTCGTCCACGACCTCCTCCTCCCGCCCGTCGCCGGGCCCGTCCTGGACGGTCAGGGCGAGCGCCGCCAGCTCGGCCAGCTTGCGGCGCTCCACCGAGACGCGGCGCAGCGCGTCGACGGCGCGGTTGCGCGCCACCGTCATGAGCCAGCCGCCCGGGTTGGACGGCACCCCTTCCTGCGGCCACCGCCGCACGGCCAGCGCCAGCGCCTCCTGCGCGCAGTCCTCGGCCAGCGTCCAGTCGCCGGTGACCCGGATCAGGGCGGCGACGATCCGCGGGTACGCCTCCGCCGCCGCCTCCTCCAGGTGTCGCCTCACTGCTCGAAATCGGCGAACGGCCGCAGCTCCAGCCGTCCGTGCCTGGCCATCGGGTGGGTGCGGGCGACCTCGACGGCCTCGTCCAGGTCGGCGCATTCGAGCAGGTCGAAGCCCACGATCACCTCTTTGGTCTCGGCGAACGGCCCGTCGGACAGGACCAGCTCGCCGCGCCGCACGCGCACGGTGGTCGCGGCCGACTGCGGCGCCAGCACCGCGCCGCGCACCCGCCGCCCGCGGGCGTCGTTCTCGGCCACCCACGCCTCGACGTCGGGCAGGTTCTCCTGGTCGGTGTCGGGCTCGGTGTCGGTGCAGACGAACATCATGTACTTCATCTTGCGCTCCTCGGTCGGACGGCGTTTCACCATGGTGACGAACGGGACCGACGGAACCGGACAACGTCCCGGGAAATTCTTTCCGGGCGGCGGGAGAAGCGTCAGGCGGACATGACGCGGCGCGCGTCCTGGAAAGCGGGACGGGGGTGGCTGCGCAGGTCCAGGGTCAGCAGCGAGCCGAGCGCGGTCTGCTCCAGGACGACCTCGTCGCAGAGCTGCTGGATGACCCACAGGCCGTACCCGTGGGAGGCGGTCGGGTCGAGGCGGGCCGCGGCCAGGTGCTCGTGGGTGAGCCGGCCGGCGAGGTCGAGGACCTCGACGATCATGCCGTCGGCGCCGGCGCGGGAGGTCACCATGCCCGTGCTGCCGCCGTGGTCCAGCACGTTGGTGACGGCCTCGTTGACCGCCACCACCAGGTCTTCGAGCCGGTCGCCGGACAGTCCGCAGTGGTGGCCGTGCGCGCGGATCAGATCCCTGATGAGGGCAAGGTCAGTGCTGATGGGGCACTGCAACTCGAACTGAAGGGTCATGATCGTCTCGTGTACGGGGTCGGGTGGGGTGGCGGGCCTTCCTCCAGCTTTCCCGTCGGCGGTCACTCAAACGTGTACCGTCGCGGTTCGCAAGTCGGCGGCATGACGGACGCAGGACCGGGTAGCGCCATAAGTGCAGAATCTTCCGGCACGCCCACGGTCCCGAGACGAACCCGGAGGCTGACGAATGCGGCATGGCGACGGCGACCAGAGCACGGGTATCGACCTTCGCAAGGGGAACGGGCAGATCACGGGAAGCGGGGGCGGCCTGGGCAGGGCCGCGCTGTGGCCGGCCTCGGTGCTGACCGCGGCGGTGACCGCCGACCTGCTGCGACGCCGGTTCACACCGGCCCGGCTGCGGCTGGCGGAGGCCGCGCACGAGCTGCTCGAACGTACGGGCGTGCGCCCCGCCAGGCCGCGCCTCACCGACCGGGAGCGGCTGGACCGGCAACTCCTGACCTGGCGCCAGGCCCATCCGGAGACCTCATGGCCCGGCGGCCGCATGGGCCCGGCCGGCACCGGCGGCGGCTGACCCAGCGGCCCGGGTCATCCCGGCTCCCCGGGGGCGGCCGCGGTGCGGCGGGCGGTCTCGGCGATCGCCTGGAGCGCGTCAGCTGCGGCTACGCCTGGCCCGCGTGCAGGTGGGAGCGCTCGCCGTCGTGGTCGAAGATGGTGAGGAGCTCCACCGGCCCCTCGTGGGCGCCGATGGCGTGCGGGGTCATGGTCGAGAACTCGGCCGCGTCGCCCGCCGGCACCAGGACGGTCCGCTCGCCCAGCAGCAGGCGGGCCGTCCCGGACAGGACGGTGAACCACTCGCGCCCCGGATGCACCTGGAGGTCGAGCGGACGGTCGGGGGTGATGCGCATCTTGGCGACCGTGACACCGTGCAGCGAACGCTCCCGGGACAGCAGCCACACGGTCATCCCCGGATGGTCGCAGGGGAGCGGCCGGATCACCACGTCCTCGTCCTCGGTGGACTCGACGAGCTGGTCGAGCGTCGTGCCGAGGGCCCGCGCGATGGGGACGAGCTGGTCGAGGGCGATCCGGCGGTGGCCGGTCTCGATGCGGCTCAGGTTGGACGGGCTCAGCCGGCACCGCGCGGCCAGGGCGTCGAGGGACCAGCCGCGGGCCAGCCGCAGGCCGCGGATGCGCCGGCGGACCACGGCGTCCAGGTCGACTTCTTGCGTCATGAGCAAGAGTGTATGTCTCATGCGCAGGAGAGCCTTACGGTGAAGGCATGCAAGGACACTCCCACCACTCTCACCATGGACACCATCACCACGGACCTCATCTCGGCGACGAGTCCCGGCTGGCGGACCTGCTCGACCTGGACGCCGACGTGCTCGGGACGTACCTGGACGAGCTGACCGCCTGGATCGCCGAACAGGCCGTACGGACGCCGCGGACGGTCGCCGACCTGGGCGCCGGCACCGGCACCGGCACGCTGGCCCTCGCCCGCCGGTTCCCCGACGCCGAGATCGTCGCGGTCGACCAGTCGCCGGTGATGCTCGACCGGCTGCGCTCGGCGGCGCTCGGCCAGGGGCTGGGGGAGCGGGTGCGCCTCGTCCGGGCCGACCTGGACGAGGCCCTGCCCCCGATCGGCGCGGCCGACCTGGTGTGGGCGGCCGCGTCGCTGCACCACGTCAAGGACCCGGCGCGGCTGCTCGGCGAGATCCACGCCGCGCTGGACCCCGGCGGGACGCTGGCGGTCGTCGAGATGGACGGCATGCCGCGCTTCCTGCCCGACGAGGCCGGGGCGGCGCTGGAGGCGCGCTGCCGGGCGGCGGTGGCGGCCACGGGCCCGGACCCGTACCCCGACTGGGGGCCGTTCCTGGAGGAGGCCGGGTTCGAGGTGGCCGCGCGGCGTGACTTCCCGATCGAGGTGAGTCCGGCGCCGCCGAACGCCGTCCGCTACGCGCAGGCCGTGCTGGGCGGTTACCGGTCGCGGCTCGACGGGGAGCTGGCCGCCGCCGACCTCGCGGCCCTCGACCGGCTGCTCTCCGCCGACTCCCCGGAGTCCCTCGGGCGCCGCGACCTCGTCGTACGCGGCACCCGGACCGCCTGGGCCGCCCGCCGCCCCTGACCCACCGCCCACCTGGCCCGCGGGCCCTGATCCGACGGCCGCCCTTCTGAGCCGCCGCCCCGCCCGAATGAGGGTGAGGTGCCCAGGTCCTGCCCGTCAGGCCGATACGTTGGGGTGCGTGACGACTGTTCCGTTTGGCACCCCCCAGGTCGTTCGTTCGGGGGCGTCCAGGCTCGCCTGGCTGGACGCCCTGCGCGGCATCGGCGCGCTCGCCGTCGTCGGCGAACACCTGACGACCTGGGCGATGCCCTGGCTGCGCCCGACCTTCTTCAACCTGGGCGTGTACGGCGTCCTGGTGTTCTTCCTGGTCAGCGGCTACATCATCCCGTCGTCACTGGAACGGCACGGCGACGTGCGCGCCTTCTGGATCGGCCGCGCCTTCCGCCTCTACCCGCTCTACCTCGCCGTCATCGCCGTGGTCCTGGCCCTGTCCTGGTGGATCCCGGTACGCGCGGAAGTGCCCAGGGACGCCTCCTCGGCCGCGGCGCACGCCACGATGCTGCTGGACGTCGTCGGCGTCGCCGGGGTCATGAACACGATGTGGACGCTCTCCTACGAGATGGTCTTCTACCTGATGGTCACCGCCCTGTTCGTGACCGGCGTACGCGACCGGCGCGGCCTGGTCGCCGTCGCCTTCGGCGTGACCGCGGTCGTGGCCGGCCTGGCGCTGAGCGCGGCGCCGCTGACCGGCGGCTGGCTGGCTTGGGTGTCGTTCGCGGTGTTCGCCGCCGGGCTGGCGTGTCTCCTCTCCGGACGGCTGCGCAACACGGCGGCGTGCGCGCTCGGCGTCATGGCCCTGGTCCTGCTGCTGCTGAGCAGCCGCGTCCCCTGGTTCGGGGCGGCGATCCTCGCGGTCATGTTCACCGGCACGGCGATCCGCCGCTGGGAAGGCGGCCAGGGCTCCCTGTGGCCGGTGGCCCTGGCCGGGTCGCTGGTGACGGTCGCCCCCTTCTGGGCGCTCAGCGCCGGATGGTGGTGGGTGCAGCCGGACGTGTGGGGCACGACCCTCGCCCTGGCGGGGCTCACGTTCGCGGCCGGTCTGGCCTGGCGGGGCCGTCGGGTGCCCGCCGTGCTCACCTGGCTCGGGCTGATGAGCTACTCCCTCTACCTGGTGCACCTGCCGGTGCTCATCGTGCTGATGGAGGTGGCGGGGGAGATGCGCTGGTCGCCGCTCCCCCTCCAGATCGGCGTCAGCGTGCTCTTCCTGGCCGTCGTGCTGCCGGGCAGCCGGCTGACCTACCGCTTCCTCGAACGCCCGATGCAGCGGCTCGGCCGCCGCCTGACCGCTCAATAGGCCCTACCGGCGCGGGTCCAGGACGAGCTTGCCGGTCGTGCGCCGCTCCCGCAGCTCCGCGTGCACCTGCCGCACCTCCGACATCGGACGGTCCCCGCCGGAGACCACCCGCAGCTCGCCCGCGGTCACCCGCGCCGCCAGCTCCGCGTACGCCCCGGCCAGGACGTCGAACCGGTCGAAGGCGTTGAGCAGCCAGAAGCCGCTGACGGTCGCCGAGCGGGGCTGGAGGGCGCGCGGCGAGACCGGCTGAGGCTCGACACCGCCCGCCATCCCGTAGAAGGCGAGCCGGCCGAACGGCGCCAGCGCCGCCAGGCTCTGGTCGGTGACCCGGCCGCCGGTCATCTCCAGGACCACGTCCACGGGCTCGCCGCCGTTGGCCGCGCGCAGCTCCGCGGTGAGGTCGTCGGCGGCCGGATCGACGGCGGCGTCCGCGCCCAGCGACAGGGCCAGCTCCCGCTTGGCGGGCGTGCTCGCCGTGGCGATCACCCGGCCGGCCCCCGCCGCCTTGGCGAGCTGCACCGCCAGCGAGCCGACGCCGCCCGCCGCCGCGTGCACGACCACGCTCTCCCCGGCCTGGACGCGACCGGTGTGACGGACCAGCCACCACGCGGTCAGCCCCTGGGCCAGCAGGGCCACCGCCGCGACGTCGTCGAGATCCTCAGGCACCGTGAAGGCGCTCGCCTCCGGGATCGCCGCCCTCTCGGCGTACCCGCCCCGCTGCACCAGGGCGGCCAGGCGGCGGCCGTCGGCGGTCCTGCCGACGACCTCGCCGCCCGGGATCACCGGCAGCGTGGTCGCGGCCAGGTAGGCGTTCTCGCGCATCAGCGTGTCGGCGAAGTTCACGCCGCAGCGCGAGACGTCCACGACGACCTGGCCCGGGCCGGGCCGCGGCTCCTCCACCTCACGGACGCGCACGACCTCGGGACCGCCGAACTCGGTGATCTGCACGGCTCGCATGACAACTCCTATGGCATCTGGTTCCAATTGGTACTCGGTACCATAAGGGACGGAGTCCAGAAGCGCTAGACTGGGCGCGTGACCCAGCCCTCCCTGCGCGCCCGCAAGCGACAGCGAGCCCGTGACGAGATCATCGAGGCCGCCTACCGGCTCTTCGCCGAGCGCGGCTACGACGAGGTGACGGTCGCCGACATCGCCGAGCGCGCCGAGGTGGGCCGCACCACGTTCTTCCGCTACTTCGGCGACAAGCAGGAGGTCCTCTTCGCGGGGGAACAGGACTGGCTCGACGACCTGGCCGCCCACCACCGCGACCTGCGCGGCGACGGCCCGCCCGGCCTGCCCGAGGCGCTCGCCCAGGTGCGCGAGCTGACCCTCGCCCTGTGCGCCAGGGCCACCCTCGACCCCGGCCGCCACGTCCTGCGCGAACGGCTGATCGCCGACCACCCCGAGCTCGGCGACCGTACGGCGCGCAAGCAGCGCCGCTTCGCCGAGACGATGGCCGAGATCCTGCGCGAGCACGGCGCCTCCGCCGAGACGGCGGCCCTGGCCCCGCAGCTCGCGCTGGCCTGCTACACCGCCGGCCGCGCGGTCGCCGGCGACGACCCGGCGGCGCTGACCCCGAGCGTGGCCGCGGCCTTCGACCGCCTCGGCCTCCTCCCACCCACCGCCTGACCTGCCGCCTGAGCCCGCACCCCCTGACCCGGCCCCCGACCCTGGCGCCGGGCCCCGTTCAGAGCCCCGCTCAGTGCCCCGCTCAGTGCACGTGCACGCCGATCAGGCAGGTGTCGTCGTCGGTGTCGGAGTTGCAGTGGGTGAGCAGGTCGTCGAGCCGGTGGTCGAGGGTCGTGGCCGTACGCGAGGCGACGGCCAGCAGCCGGTCCTGGGCGTGGCGCAGGTTGTGGTCGCGGCGCTCGATCAGGCCGTCGGTGTAGAGCAGCAGCGTGTCGTCGGCCTCCAGCTGGAGCCGCCCCTCCTCGTAGGCGGCGTCGGCGAACGCGCCCAGCAGCGGGCCCTTGACCATCGGCAGCTCGGTGCCCCGCGAACCGCGCAGCAGGATCGGCGGCAGGTGCCCGGCCCGGCCCCAGCGCAGGACGCGGGTGGCGGGGTCGTACAGGCCGCAGATCGCGGTCGCGGTCATGCGGTCGGCGAGGTGGCGGGCGACCAGGTTGAGCCAGCTCAGCAGCCGGGCCGGGCCCGCGCCGGTGGTGGCCAGGCCGCGCAGGGCGTTGCGCAGCACCACCATCCCCGTGGCGGCCTCGACGCCGTGCCCGGCCACGTCGCCCACCGACAGCAGGATGCACCCGGACGGCAGGACGACCGCGTCGTACCAGTCGCCGCCGACCAGGTCCTCCTTCTGCGCCGGACGGTAGCGCACCGCGATGCGCAGCCCGAAGGAGTCCATGCGGCCGTGCGAGGGCGGCATGATGGCGTGCTGGAGCTGCAGGGCCAGCCGGTTGCGGGCGGCGGACTGGCGTTCGGTGCGGGCCAGCCTGTCGCGGGTCACGGCCAGCGCGACCTCCGTCCAGTGTTGCGGCGAGACGTCCTGGTAGGCCCCCCGCAGCGCCGTCAGCCGGCCGTCCGGGGCGAACACCGGCTCGGCCACCACGCGCAGATGTCGGGCCACCCCGTCGGGGCGTTCGAGCCGGAACGCCGTCGCGGCCGGACGCCGGTGATGCAGCACCGTGCGCAGGAAGAGGCCCACGGCCACCTCGTCGTCGCGGTGCACGTGATCGCGCAGGCGTTCCAGCGGGACCGGCCGGGCGTCCGGCGGCAGGCCGTACAGGGAGAACATCTGGGCGTTCCACATGATCTCGCCGGTGAGGGCGTTCTCCTCGAAGCCGCCGATGCGGCCCAGGCGCTGGGCGTGCTCCAGCAGGCGGGCCTGGTCGTGGTCGCGCCGGACGAGCAGCACGCTCGCGCCGTGGCGGGTGATGCTCACCTCGGCCGTGGAGGTCGCGGTGAAGGGCACGTCGGCGGCGCGGAACGGCTCGCCGGTGGCGTGCACGTGCTCGATCCTGGCCAGCAGCTCCCCGGCCGCGAACGGGTACGCCTCCAGCAGCAACCCGCCCGCCCGCACCGCCGACGGCTCGTTGGCGTGATGGACGCGGAAGTCGGCGACGTGGCCCTGCGGGTCGAGCTGCGGCAGGAGGACGAGCGCCGGGTCGGACAGGGAGTCGGCCAGGGCGGCCAGCTCGGCCAGCTCGGCCCCGGCGCGCACCGTCGGGCCGGGGGAGTTGAGGGTGAGGGCGCACAGGTCGGCCAGCGCCTCGATCTGGCGTTCCATCCTGGGCGTGGCCTGCGGAGGATCGTCCGGCCAGCAGATCTCCAGGACGCCGAGCACCCGCCCGCCCAGCCGGGCCACGGCGGTGACGCGGCCGCCGGTGAGCTGGTGACGGCCGATCGACGCCGGCCCTGGCGTGGTGTGCCACAGCGTGCGGCGCTCGACCAGCGTGCTGGTGGCGGGCGTGATCAGCCCCGGCGGGACCTGCCGCCAGAGCCCGGCCTCTTCGGCGCTGAAACCGGCCTGCCCGGCCAGCGTGAGCGAGCTGTCCGGCCCGGCCGCCCACACCGCGACCGCCGTCGCGCCGATCGGCAGCAGGGCCGTCTCCAGCACGGCGTGGGCCGCCGCCTGCGCGTCCGTGGCGCCCAGCGCGGCGCTCTCGGCCGTCCGCAGCCGCACGGCCGCCCCCGCCTGCCCGGCGGGCGGCTCCGGAGCGCCGTCGAGCTCGTCGGCGCCGGTCAGCGAGACGTCGGCGATGGGGTCGCCGGCGGCCCGGTTGACGACGTCGGCCGCCAGCTCGGCCGGCGACCGCCCGGTCCGGGCCGCGAGCGTGGCGAGCTGGTCGGCGGCCTGCGCCGGGGCGCAGCGCAGGCGCTCGACCAGGATGCCCTTCGCCAGCTCGACCAGCGCGCGGTCGTCGGCCGCGCGGCGGACCTCGTGCAGCTCGGCGCGCAGGCGTTCGACGGTCGCGGCCAGCTTGGCCAGGCCCGTCTCCTCGGCTGAACTCCCCATGGCGCGACTCCTCACCGGGTCAGGCCGGATCCATCCAGTGCTGGATGCGTTCGATCAGTTGGTCGGCGTCGACCGGTTTGGTCACGTAGTCGCTGGCCCCGGCCGCCAGCGACTTCTCCTGATCGCCCGGCATGGCCTTGGCCGTGACCGCGATGATCGGCAGGTCGGCGTAGCCGGGCATCCCGCGGATCGTCTCGATCGCCGTGTAGCCATCCATCTCGGGCATCATCACGTCCATCAGGATCAGGTCCGTCTCCGGGTGGGCGACGAGCGTGTCGATGCCCTTACGGCCGTTGTCGGCGTGCAGCACGTCGATGCCGTGGATCTCCAGCATGCTGGTCAGCGCGAACAGGTTGCGCGCGTCGTCGTCCACCACCAGGACCGTGCGCCCGGACAGCGTGTCGTCGATCTCCCGGCCCGACGCCGCCCCCACCGACCTGGACCTGGCCAGCGGCAGCACGTCGCCGGGCTGGTCGGCGGTCAGGTGCAGGGCGATGCGCTCGCGCAGCTCGTCGAGGCTGGACAGCAGCTCCAGCGGCCGGTCGCCGATCCGCGCCTCCTGCAAGGGGCTGGAGCGCCAGTTGTTGTACGCCAGCACCGGCACGCCGTGCAGCCCAGGATCGCCGTCCATGGCCTCCAGCAGGCTGTAGGCGGCCAGGTCGGGCAGGTCGAGGTCGAGCACGACGCAGTGGCACGGCTCGGCGGCCAGCAGGCTCGCCGCCTCCTCCGCGCCCGCCGCCTCGACCACCTGGACGGTCCCGCCGAGCGGGTCGGGCGACCCGGCCAGGCCGTTCACCACGCTCTCGGCCACCAGCGACAACAGCCCGTGCGGGCGTCCCTCGATCACCAGCAGCCGCCGCGGCTGACCGGCCACCGGCGGGGCGACGGCCCCGGCGGGCGCGCCGCCCGTCGCGTGCCCCTCGGCGCCGGGCTGGGCGACCGGCAGGTAGAGGGTGAAGACGCTGCCCCGGCCGGGCGTGCTCTGGACGGTGATCGCGCCGCCGAGCAGGTAGGCGATCTCCCGGCTGATGGACAGGCCGAGGCCGGTGCCGCCGTACTTGCGGCTGGTGGTGCCGTCGGCCTGCTGGAACGCGCCGAAGATGGCTTCGAGCTGCTGTTCGGGGATGCCGACGCCGGTGTCCATGACGCGCAGCGCGATGGCGGGGGCGTGCGGGCGTACCGCGGCGGGCAGCTCGCCGTGCGCGGCCGGTTCGATGCGCAGGTCGACGCCTCCGGTCTCGGTGAACTTGACCGCGTTCGACAGCAGGTTGCGCAGCACCTGGCGCAGCCGCGAGTCGTCGGTGAGCAGGTCGGCGGGCACGCCCGGCGCCGTGGTGATCCGGAAGCCGAGGTTCTTCTGCGAGGTCATCGGCCGGAACGTGGCCTCGACGTAGTCGAGGAGCTGGCGCAGCGGCACCCGTTCGGGGTTGATGTCCATCTTGCCCGCCTCGACCTTGGACAGGTCGAGGATGTCGTTGATCAGCTGGAGCAGGTCCGAGCCCGCGGAGTGGATGATCTCGGCGTACTCGACCTGCTTGGGGGTCAGGTTGCGCGTGTGGTTCTGGGCCAGGAGCTGGGCCAGGATGAGCAGTGAGTTGAGCGGGGTGCGCAGCTCGTGGCTCATGTTCGCCAGGAACTCGCTCTTGTACGTCGAGGCCAGCGTGAGCTGGTGGGCGCGGTCCTCCAGCTCCTGCCGGGCCTGCTCGATCTCCAGGTTCTTGGTCTCGATGTCCTGGTTCTGGCGGGCCAGCAGCGTGGCCTTCTCCTCCAGCTCGGCGTTCGAGCGCTGGAGCTCCTCCTGCTGCTGCTGCAGCTCCTCCGACCGGGCCTGCAGCTCGACGGCCAGCCGCTGCGACTCCTTGAGCAGCTCGTCGGTGCGGGCGTTGGCCACGATCGTGTTGAGGTTGACGCCGATCGTCTCCATGAGCTGGTCGAGGAAGGCCCGGTGGACCGGCGTGAACGCCTGCACCGAGGCCAGCTCGATCACGCCGAGCACCTGCTCCTCGACCACGATCGGCAGCACGATCACCGAACTGGGGTCGGTCCGGCCGAGCCCCGAGGAGATCGTGATGTATCCGGGCGGGACGTCGGCCATGGTGATCGTCCTGCGGCTGCGGGCGGCCTGGCCGACCAGCGCCTCGCCGAGCCGGAACCTCGTGGGCCTGCCGGGGTCGGCCGGGTAGCCGTAGGCGCTGATGAGCTGGAGCTCGTTCTCCTCGGCCGAGAAGAACGCGCCGTACTGGGCGCCGACCAGCGGGGCCAGCTCGTTCATCACCAGCTCGGCCACGGCCGCCAGGTCGCGGTGTCCCTGCATGAGGCCGGACATACGGGCGAGGTTGGACT
>NZ_JBEYTJ010000057.1:0-51651 GCF_040642995.1 Nonomuraea sp. NPDC047529
TGACCGCCGCCGAGGCCACCCCTCGGCGGCCCGGGACCCCGGGCTGGTCGCGCCCTGCGCCCCCTGGGCTCGCGCCTGCCCGCCGGCCCTCCCGCGAAGACAGTCGCGGGAGGGCCGATGGGCGCTCCCGGGGGTAAGGGGCGGGAGGGCCGACAGGCGCTCCCGAGGGCTCAGGGGCAGGAGGGCCAGTAGGTGCCGCCGGCCAGGAGGAGGGCGGCGGCGCCCACCAGGCCGGCCTCCTGGCCGAGGGCGGCGGGCATGACCTTGAGCCGGCGGGCGAAGCCCATTCGGGCGTGGTCGCGCAGGGCCTCCTCCAGGGGGCCGAACAGCGGCTCACCGGCCTGGGACAGCCCGCCGCCGATCGTCACCAGGTCCAGGTCGCACAGGTGGGTGGCGGAGGCGATGGCGATCCCGAGCGCGCGTCCGGCCCGTCGCATCGCCAGCAGGGCCACGGGGTCGCCGGCCAGCGCGTCGGCCGCCAGCGCCCGCCCGGTGACCGCCCGGTCCTCCTGGTACGCGCCCTCGCTGTCCGCGGGCGGGTCTTCCGCATCCGGAGGGGCAGGGGTCCAGCCTTGGGAGAGGGCCCACGCGGTGAGGGCGGGGCCGCGGGCGACCGCCTCCAGGCAGCCGTGGCCGCCGCAGCCGCAGCGGGGGCCGCCGTCCGGTTCGACCACGACGTGCCCGATGTGACCGGCGTTGCCCGTGCCGCCGTTGATCAGGCGCCCGTCCAGGATGAGGCCGCCGCCGACGCCGGTGGAGACCACCATGCCGAGCATGTCGGCGCTCCCCCGTCCGGCGCCCTGCCAGTGCTCGGCGATGGCCAGGCAGATGGCGTCGTTGTGGAGGCGTACCGGTAAGCCGGGAAAGCGGCCGGAGAGGCGGGCGCGCAGCGGGAAGCCGCGCCAGCCGGGCATGTTGAGCGGCGAGACCTCGCCGTCGGGCCAGGTCATCGGCCCTCCGCAGCCCACGCCCACCCCTTCGGCGCGGGCCGACAGGGGGTCGATGAGGGCCGTGAGGGTGTCCCACAGCGTCTCGGCGTCGGCGTTCTGGGGGGTGGCGGCGCGCCGGGAGGTGATCACGGTGCCGTCGTGGGCCACCAGCCCGGCGGCCATCTTGGTGCCGCCGACGTCGATCGCCAGGATCACGACAGCTCCGGCTCCGCGGCGCTGGAGAAGACCAGCACGGACGCCGTGAGCCCGTGCACGTGGTTGTGCCCGCCGACCGGCCCGACCTCGCCCGCGGCGAAGAAGCCCGCGACGCCGATGGGTCCCAGCGTGTCGCGCAGGGCGACCGGGTCGTGGTCGGCGGTGCCGAACATCGCCGAGCCCCGGCCGTTGCAGGAGAACAGCAGCGCGCCGTCCACCTTGCCCAGTTCCTCGCGGTGGGCGTCGAGCAGGTCGTACAGGTCCTCGTCGGCGGTGGCGGCGTCCCTGACCTGGAAGCGCACGGTACGGCCGATCTCCACGATGTCCCCGATGGCCACGGCCTCGCGTTCGGGGTCGATGCCGATGACGCCCCGGATGAGGAAGTCGCCGCGTTCGTGGCGTTCGGCGTACTCGTCCATGGCCACGCCGATCTGCAGCCCGGCGGCGACCAGTTCGCGGTCGTCCTCGTCCAGCTCGCTGACGATGTCCTCCAGCCGGGCCAGCGCGGGCTGTCCGGCCAGTTCGAGCAGCAGGTTCTCCTCCGAGGCCGTGACCACCATGCTGGGGCCGATCGGACGGCAGCCCTGGCTGACCACCGTACTGATCTTGACCGGCCCGCTGAGCAGGACGCCGATCGCGCCCTCGGTGTAGATCTTGCCGTCCGCGAACAGCCGTACGGACCCGCGTCCCTGCAACCCGTTGGCCAGCCCGCCGATCAGCGGCAGGTCGCCGAGCACGTCGACCGAACGCTCCACGAACGCGTCGGTCGGGAAGGTGTACGGATCGGCCAGCAGGATCGCCACGTGGTCGTCCCCCGTGCGCTCGGGCAGCCCGACGACCACGAACCGGTCCTCGGCCGCCAGCGTCTCCAGCGCGAACGTGGTGAGCCTGGCCCCCTCCAGGGTGGCCGCCCACGCGCTCACCGCGGGCGTCAGCTCGACCCCCTGCCCGTCTCCGATCACTCCCGTGGCGCTGCAGCCGATCACGTGCGCCTCGGGCGCGAGCTTCATCGCCGCCTGGCCCGCTCTGGCGACGTCCTCGGGGTCCTCGCCGCAGATGAAGAAGCAGACCAGGTTCGCTTGCCCGCTGAGCCTCGACAGTGCCTGACCGACGGCGTTCTCCGCGGCCTCCACCAGGTCGGAACCCACGGCGAGGCCGTCGGCGAAGCGGCTTGTCATCAAGGCCACGCCTCTCGCCTCCCTCGACATGTCCATGTTCCCTAGGGCCGATTCTCCCCACTAAAGGGACAAGCACGCGTACGAACCGTCACGCAATAGGTCAAGATCCGAAATCTCCGCCAGATGCGAAACTCCCTGCCGCATTTCTCGCGGGGGACGTAGTCTCGTTCCCGTGCATCAGCCACGTATTCTCCGCGAGTTGCGAGAGAGCGGCCACGTTCATCGCAGCGTCAAAGCCGAGGTCCGGGAAAACCTGCTGGCCAGGCTGCGGGCCGGCGAGACCCGGTTCCCCGGCATAGTGGGCTTCGACGACACCGTTCTGCCACACCTGGAGCGGGCGCTGCTCGCCGGGCACGACCTGGTCCTGCTCGGTGAGCGCGGGCAGGGCAAGACGCGGCTCATCCGCACGATCACCGGCCTGCTCGACGAGTGGACCCCGGTGGTCGAGGGCTGCGAGATCAACGACCATCCGTACGCACCCGCCTGCACGCGCTGCAAGACCCTGGCGCGGGAACTGGGCGACGAGCTGCCGGTGGCGTGGAAGCACCGCGACGAACGTTACGGCGAGAAGCTCGCCACTCCCGACACCTCCGTCGGCGACCTCATCGGCGACGTCGACCCGATCAAGATCGCTGAGGGGCGCACCCTCGGCGACCCCGAGACCGTCCACTACGGTCTGGTCCCCCGTACCAACCGCGGCGTGTTCTCCGTCAACGAGCTGCCCGACCTGGCCGAGCGCATCCAGGTCTCGCTGCTCAACGTGCTGGAGGAACGCGACATCCAGGTGCGCGGCTACAACCTGCGCCTGCCGCTCGACATCCTGCTCATCGCCAGCGCGAACCCGGAGGACTACACCAACAGGGGCCGCATCATCACGCCGCTGAAGGACCGGTTCGGCGCGGAGATCCGCACCCACTACCCGCTCACGGTCGAGGACGAGCTCACGCTCATCCGCCAGGAGTCGGTGCCCGACATCGGGGCCGACGTGCCCGAGCACCTGGTCGAGGTGATCGCCAGGTTCACCCGGCTGGTCCGCGAGTCCACGGCCGTCGACGCCCGTTCCGGCGTGTCGGCGCGCTTCTCGATCGCCGCCGCCGAGACCGCCGCGGCCTCCGCCGTGCGCAGGTCCGCGATCAAGGGCGAGGACCAGGCCGTCACGCGCGTCTGCGACCTGGCCTGCGTCGTCCACAGCCTGCGCGGCAAGGTGGAGTTCGAGGTCAGCGAGGAGGGCAGGGAGACCGAGATCCTGGCCCACCTGCTGCGCCGGGCCACGGCCGAGACGTTCAGGAGCAGGCTGGGCGGCATGGACCTGTCCCCCATCACCGACAAGTTCGCCGAGGGCAACCAGGTGGAGTCCGGCGACATGGTGGCCGCGGCCGAGCTGCTGCACCAGATCGGCCCGGTCAGCGGCCTGGCCAAGGTCATGTCGAGGCTGGGCATGGGCGCCGGCGAGGAGTCCCCCGGGCACGCCGCGGCTGCTCTGGAGTTCGCCCTTGAAGGTCTTTACCTGATGCGGCGGCTGTCAAGGGAAGACCTCGACGGGGTCACGATCTACAGGACGTGAACAAACGGGCGGTTTCCCGCGTCGTAGTGTTTGGTTGATCACGACTCCGGGGGGAACCGCCCATGCGCCTGCTCATCCATGCCACCGCCGTCGGCCTCGTCCTGGGCGGCCTCGCGCTTCCCGCGCACGCGGCCACCGCCACGGCCACCGCCAAGTCCGTCTACGGCTACGCCTGGGCCGACGGCAAGGGCGCCCTGCGGATCGTGCCCATGAAGCCCGCCAAGGTCCGGCGCGGCGGCAACGTGCTCTACAAGCTGACCCCGGTCACGGGGGCCAAGGAGCTCAGGCTCGACTACACCCGCGCCGCCTACAGCCGGGTGACGACGGCCTGCGACCTGAAGGAGACCGAGGGGCGGGTCGCGCTCGACCGCGACGGGCTGGGCCGTACGGCGTGCAAGCCCGCCCAGCTCACCACAGGGTTCCTGGAGGGCGCGGTGCCGCTGCGCGTGGAGTACGAGGGCGGCAAGGCCGTCAAGGCGCAGGAGTTCCTGCTCGACGCCTGGCCGGAGCCGGTCACCGCGCGCGGCTCGATCACCCGGATCGACGACGCCACGCTCCTGTTCAGCACCGGCGGCAAGCAGATCAAGCTGGGCTACACGTACCTCACGTCCTTCTACCGGGCCACGGCCCGCTGCGGCGACCGCTGGGTGTCCGGCAGGGCGTCCGGCGTCGACAAGCGCGGGCTCGGCAAGCTGCCCTGCGAGTCGACCGACCTCGCCAAGGCGCTCAAGGGGGCCGGGCGGGCCGTCCAGGCGCAGGTGAGTTATACGCCCGACGCGAACAGCGCGGTCGAGGTGTGGGAAGTGGCCAGGCGTCCGTAGACGGGCGGGGGCGGGTTGGGGTTAGCGTGGAAGCGTGATGGCCTTCCGCTACGGCGAATACCACGACGGCCCCGACCCCCTGGCCCCCCCTTATGACGTACGCGCGGCCCTCGACGAGATGGGCGACGCGATCCTGTCCGGTTCGACGCCGGTCCACGCGCTGCGCGACCTGCTCAAGCGGGGGCTGCCCGGCAGCCAGGACCGGCGGGGGCTCGACGACATGCTCAGGGAGGTCCGCAGGCGGCGCAGGGACCTGCGCGAGCGCGGGCGGCTCGACGGCACCCTCGAACGCGCGCGGGCGCTGCTGGACAAGGCGATCGGGCAGGAGCGGGCCGAGCTGTTCCCCGACCCGTCCGACGACGCGCGGCTGCGGGAGGCCGGGCTCGACGGGCTGCCCGAGGACACCGCGAGCGCCATCCAGGAGCTGAACACGTACGAGTGGCGTTCGGCGGCGGCGCGGCAGACGTTCGAGGAGCTGCGCGACCTGCTGCGGCGCGAGGTGCTCGACAGCCAGTTCAGGGGCCTGCGGGACGCGCTGGCCAATCCCGACCCCGAGGCCATGGCCCGCGTCCGGGAGATGATGTCCGACCTGAACGACATGCTGGACAGGGACACCAGAGGCGAGCACACCCAAGAAGACTTTGACGCCTTTATGGCGAAATATGGCGATTTGTTCCCAGAAAAGCCCCGGAACATCGAGGAGCTCGTCGACATCCTGGCCCGGCGGGCCGCCGCGACCCAGCGCATGCTGGCCTCGATGACCCCCCGCCAGCGCGAGGAGCTGTCCAACCTCATCAACCAGACGCTCGACCAGGCCGGCCTGTCCGACCAGATGCGCCGCCTCGGCGAGGCCCTCCACGCCCGCCGTCCCGACCTGGCCTGGAACGCGCCCGAGCGGCTGACCGGCGACGAGCCCCTCGCCATGGGCGACGCCGTCACGGCGCTGGAGGAGCTGGCCGACCTCACCCAGCTGGAGACCGCCCTGCGCCAGGACTACCCGGGCGCGCGGCTCGACGACATCGACGAGGCGGCCGTACGCCGGGCCCTGGGCCGGGCGGCGGTCGACGACCTGGAGGCGCTCAAGCGCATCGAACGCGAGCTGGAGGAGCAGGGCTACCTGCTGCGCCGCCGCGGCAAGCTGGAGCTGACCCCCAAGGCGGTCCGGCGGCTGGGCGAGACCGCGCTGCGGCGCGTGTTCTCCTCCCTCGACGCGGGCCGGCGCGGCGACCACGACCAGCACGACGCGGGCTCGGCCGGCGAGCTGACCGGCTCCACCCGGCCGTGGCGCTTCGGCGACGAGCAGCCGATCGACGTCGTCCGCACGCTGGTCAACGGCGTGCGCAGCGGCGGCGTGGCGACCGCCCCGCAGGACGGGCGGGCCCGGGTGCGGCTGTCCGTCGACGACTTCGAGGTCTCCGAGACCGAACGCCGCAGCGCCGCGGCGGTGTGCCTGCTGGTCGACCTGTCGTACTCGATGGCCCTGCGCGGCACGTGGGCCGCGGCCAAGCAGACGGCGCTGGCCCTCCAGGCGCTGGTGGCCTCCAAGTTCCCGCAGGACGCCGTGCAGATCATCGGCTTCTCCAACTACGCCAGGGTCCTGCAACCCGACGAGCTGGCCGGCCTCGACTGGGACATGGTCCAGGGCACCAACCTGCACCACGCCCTCCTCATCGCCGGCCGCCACCTCGACCGCCACCCCGACTTCGAGCCCGTGGTGCTGGTCGTCACCGACGGCGAGCCGACCGCCCACCTCATGCGCAACGGCAGGTCCGCCTTCGAGTGGCCGCCGTCGCACGAGACGCTGGAACTGACGCTGTCCGAGGTCGACAAGATGACGCGGCGGCGCGCGACCATCAACGTCTTCATGCTGGCGGCCGACGACCGGCTCAAGGAGTTCGTGGACGAGGTGGCCCGCAGGAACGGCGGCCGGGTGTTCTCACCGAGCGCGGACCGGCTCGGCGAATATGTCGTCAGCGACTTCCTCCGCCTCCGCCGCTCCCGCTGACTTCCGGAAAGAGAAGCTGAATTTCGTCAGGCGGAAGGGGATTCGGCAGGCAACATCGAACGCAGATGTTCACGCGCGGTGCGCACGTCCGGGATGCGGTCCCATATGGCTGTTGCGGTGAGGATCTCGGTGACGCGCGTATTCACGCGGGCGCTGCTGACGAACGGTAGCGCGCGGGTGAGGCTGTGCATGTGATGCACGGCGAGCGCCGGTTCATCCGCTCGCACCACCGTCTGCGTCTGCCTTCAAGAAATTGGGCCGCCGTTGACGCAGGCCAGGGCACGGCCGAGCCGCATGTGCAAGCTGGACAGGCGGCTCGGTGGAAGGTCCGGGACGCGCAGCCCCCGCTGGGCGTGCCTCACCGCGCGCAGCGGGTCGCCGCGATACAGGCTGACCCGGCTCAGGGCGTCGTACGCACGGGCCCGCGCTGGCGGGTCCTCGGCCTGATGGGCGAGGTCGAGGGCGATCGCGCCCGCGCGTTCGGACTGGGCGAGCCGTCCGGCGTCGTACAGCGCGATGCCCACCTGGTACATCAGGTCGGACACCGCGCCCTGGAGCTCGTGGCCAAGAGAACCCCTCTCCAGCTGATCGACGTGCTTCACGTGCCCGATCGCGCGAGCCGCGAGAGGCACTCCGCCGAGTTCGTAGCCCCCGCCAGGCTGTCGGACAGGGCGTGCACATGGTCGGGATCGAGGTAGGGATGTAGCGCCTTTGGGCGGAGGCCCTTCCCCCAGGGTGAGCCTTGCGGCGTGCGGCGCCCTTCGGGCGGAGGCGCTTGCCCTTCCGGGGTGTCAGGCTTCGATCAGGCGGGCGTAGAAGTCGAGGGCGACGTCGAACCCGTCGCGGCAGTTGCGGTGCGACCGGTAACAGGGCCGCCAGGCCGAGCTGGCGCCCACCCCCGCCCGCGCGTCCACCAGAGCCTGCGGCACGCGCTCCGGCCGGGGCAGCAGCCCGTGGCCCAGGTAGCGGACGCCGGTCAGCTCGGTGTGCGCGCCCGCCGCACCGGCGACGAAGCGGCCGAGCCGCCAGCCGCTCTCCTCGTCCCACACCAGCGCGTGGTCGTCGGCGAGCTTGACGGTGGCGTCACGCGGATCGCACGGACCCTCCCACCAGTCGGCCACCTCGGCTCCGAGCAGGTCGACGACGCGCTCGACATAGCCGGCCGGCTGCTGCAGCCACTCGTCGGTGTACGGCTCGACGTGCCTGATGGCCACGGACGGCACCCCCTTGTGCCCTGAAGGTAAGAAAAAAGCGACGGCCACCAACCATACCCGTGGCGAACTTATTCCGTTGCACGTCCGTCTAGTCATTACGGACGATATTCACGTCGGACACGGGGAAGGAGGAGAGCCCATGATTGCCACGATCCTGCTGATCATCCTGATGGCCGTCGCGGTGGCGGCCACGGAGCTGATCATGCGTTGCTCCTCGCAGGTTAAAGAGAGTGTCGAGCCGCCGACCGAGATCGTCGGGGACTAGTCTCAGGCGCATGTCCCTGCTTCTCTGGCTGCACATCGGCTTCGCCATCTTCACGATCGGCCCGCTGACCGCCGCGACGATGGCCGCTCCCCGGGCCATCCGCACCAACAACGTGCCCGTCCTGCGGAACATCCAGCGCACGACGAGGATCTACAGCCTCGCGTCCTTGGGCGTGCTGGTGTTCGGGGTGGCCGTGGGGATCGCCGTCGGGAACGGCGTGCTCGGCCTGTGGTACATGACGGCGTCGATGACGCTGTTCATCGTGGCGATCGTGCTGCTGGTCATCATCGATCGCGACCTGCGCACCGCCCTCCGCGCTCTTGAGAGCGAGAACACGGAGGACGACGCGAAGGTGCAGACCGGCCGGGTCGCGGCCATCAGCGGCCTGCTGGCCCTGATCTGGCTGGTGATCCTCTTCCTGATGGTCGTCCCGACGCCCTGACGGCCGGTGTCCCCCGACGCCCTAGCCGAGGGCCTGGGTGAGGTCGGCGAGCAGGTCGTCGACCGTCTCGATGCCGACCGACAGGCGCACCAGGTCGCTCGGCACCTCCAGGGGCGAGCCCGCCGCGGAGGCGTGCGTCATCCTGCCCGGGTGCTCGATGAGCGACTCGACGCCGCCCAGCGACTCGCCGAGCGTGAACAGCTTGGCCCGGTTGCACACCTCCACGGCCTCCGCCTCACCGCCCGCCACGCGGAAGGACACCATGCCGCCGAAGCGCCGCATCTGCTTGGCGGCGGCCTCGTGGCCGGAGTGCTCGGGCAGGCCCGGGTAGAGCACCTGGGTCACGCGCGGGTGCGCGAGCAGCAGGTCGACGACGCGTTCGGCGTTGTCGCAGTGGCGGTCCATGCGCACGCCGAGGGTCTTGAGCCCGCGCAGCGTCAGCCAGGCGTCGAACGGGCCGGCCACCGCGCCCATCGCGTTCTGGTGGTAGGTCAGCTCCTCGCCGAGGCCCTTCTCGCCCGCGATCAGCGCGCCGCCGACCACGTCGGAGTGGCCGCCGATGTACTTGGTGGTGGAGTGGACGACCACGTCGGCCCCGAGCGCCAGGGGCTGCTGCAGGTACGGCGACGCGAACGTGTTGTCCACGACCAGCAGCGCGCCGTTCCTGTGGGCGAGCTCGGCCAGGGCCGCGATGTCGGCGATGCCGAGCAGCGGGTTGGTGGGCGTCTCGACCCAGACGATCTTCGTCTTCTGCGTCATGGCCGACGCCACCGCGTCGAGGTCGTGCAGCGGGACCGGGTCGTAGTGCAGGCCCCAGCGCTCGTGCACCTTGGCGAACAGCCGGTACGTGCCCCCGTACGCATCGTTGGGGATGATCACGTGGTCCTGCGGCTTGCACACCGTGCGCAGCAGAGTGTCCTCGGCGGCCAGTCCCGAGGCGAAGGCCAGCCCGCGCGCGCCGCCCTCCACGGCGGCCAGCGCCTCTTCCAGCGCCGCCCTCGTGGGGTTGGCCGAGCGGCTGTACTCGTATCCCGAACGCAGGCCGCCCACGCCGTCCTGCTTGTAGGTGGACGTGGCGTAGATCGGCGGCACGACCGCGCCGGTCAGCGGGTCGGGCTCCTGACCTGCGTGGATCGCCAGGGTCTCAAAACCGTTGGTCATAGGCCCCACGTTAACGGAAAGCGGCCCGCGATCCGTTCCCCAACGGACCGCGGGCCGAAGGCGGGGCCGTCCCCCGACTGCGCCCGCCCCGGGCCCGCGCGCCATGCCCGCGCGGGCCACGTTCATGCGGCTCGGGCCGCCCTGGGCTCGCGTGCCGTCGCGGCCGTCGCGGCCGGGGCGCTGAGCCGTACGATCTCCACGTCGATGTGGCGGCCGCTGCCGCCCTCCGCGTCCTCCCCGTTGATGCGGGAGAGCAACACCGGGTCGGCCAGCGCGAGCAGCGCCGTGACGACCAGTCCCAACCCCAGCAGAACGAATCCGATGACCACCATGTCCTGTCCCCCTTCCGACGTGCTTCCAGCATCGCCGAGCGGCCTGCGCCGCCGCCTCCGCTGAAGGGCTGGTCCGCCGGCGACTGGGTCGGCCGATCGGTTGATACGAGTTGTCCGACTTCCGGCCTACTCTCGTGACGTGGGGGATTCGAAAGGCGTCGTGTACTGGGTCCGGCGGCTGAGCGAGATCGCGATGCTCGGCTGGCTCGGCCTGATGCTGATGCTCGACCTGGCCATCGCCGTCAGCACCGGGGGGCTGCAGTGGTTCGTGCCGTTCTGCGGCGCGGCCGGGATCGCGGCGGTCGTCCTGCGCCGCCGCCACCGGCTTGAGGGCTTCTGCGCGCTGCTGGGGCTGTCCTTCGCCGTGTCGCTGGTCATCGCGTCGGTCGACGCGCTGGGCGCGCCCGGCATGGCCGAGACGGGGTCGCTGCTGGTCCTCCTCATCGGCGTGCTGCGGCACGTGGAACCGGTACGGCGGGCGGCGGTGCTGGCGCTCGTGGGGCTGGCCGTGCTGATGGCCGAGTCGGCCAGGCGCGACTACCCCACCGCGGGGCTGGCGTTCGCGTTCCTGCTGTTCGCGGGGTGGTCGATGGCCGCGGGCATCGGCGGCTACCTACGGTTCCAGCAGGAGCGCCGTACCGAGGCGGTGCATTCCGTACGGCGGGCCGAACGCCTCGAACTGGCCAGGGAACTGCACGACCTGGTCGCCCACCACATCACCGGCATCGTCGTCCAGGCCCAGGCCGCCCGTACGGTCGCCGAGCACAAGCCCGAGGCGGTGCTGCCCGCGCTCGACGCGATCGCCTCGGCCGGGTCGGAGGCGCTGACCTCGATGCGGCGCATGGTCACCGTCCTGCGCACCGAGGACGAGGCGGACCGCAGGCCCGGCACGACGCTGGCCGACCTGCGGCTCCTGACCGAACGGTTCTCGGTCGAGGGGCCGAAGGTGGCGTTCGAGATCGGGTCGGGCATCGACGACCGCACGCTGCCGCCGGAGGTGATGACGACGCTGCACCGGGTCCTGCTGGAGTCGCTCACCAACGTGCGCAAGCACGCCACCCGGGCCGCCTGGGTCGAGGCCGATCTGCGGCGGTACGAGCGGGTCGTCGTGCTGCGGGTGCGGAACTTCGGCTCAACCGCGTCGGACCCGCGGGTGTCCCGGCTGGGCGGCGGGTTCGGGCTGGTCGGCATGGCCGAGCGGGTGGAGGCGCTGGGCGGCAGGCTCTACGCGGGCCCGTCCCCCGAGGGCCCCTGGGAAGTGATCGCCGAGTTCCCCCTCCCCTGACCCGAGAGGGGTCTCACCGAGGTCGAGTCGCCCTGAGCCGAGAGGGGCTTCTCCGAGGGAGAGCTCGCCCGCGGCGTAGGAGCGGGTGAAGCGGTCCTCGCCGAGGGCGGCGCGCAGGCGGGTGGTGACGCGGTCGACGTCGTGGCGTTCGCCGGCGGGCAGGGGCGCGCCGACGGCTCGCCGGATCGCCGCCGCCCGTCCCAGCTTCCCGGCCGCCTCCTCCAGCCGCTCCCGGCCCGCGATCGACAGCGCGCCCGCCAGTCCCTCCAGGGCCAGCGCGACGGCCCTCGGGTCGCCCGTCGCGCAGGCGTCCCCGTACCCCTCGTGATGGCGGGCCAGCGCGGTCCCGGCGTCGCCGCGCTGCTCGGCCACGAACCCCCACTCCGCCATGACGAACGCCGTCCCGGGCGTGCCGTCCACCTTCCGCAGCCAGTCGAGCGCCGACAGCAGGTACGACTCCGCCTCCTCGTACCGCCCCTGCCTGCGGGCGCTCATGGCCAGGCCGAGCAGCGCGTTCTCCTCCGCCGACCGGTACGACTGCGCCACCGCCAGCCGCAAGGCCCGCCCGTGGAAGTCGTCGGCCCGCTCGTAGTCGCCCGTGAGCAGCGCGAGCCGTCCGATCGCGGCCAGCTTGAACGACACGTCGAACCCCAGCCCCTCGGCCAGCCGCAGCGCCTCGTGCCGCAGCCGGGCCGCCCGCTCATAGTCGCCGCGGATCTCGGCCACCCGGTCGAGGACGTCCATGGCCTCGACCTGCCCCCATTCGTCCCCCAGCTCCCGGAAGACGGCCAGGCCCCGCTCGCCGTCGCGTTCCATCGCCGCCAGGTCGCCGCGGCCCACCGCGAGCTTTCCCCGCAGGCACAGCGCCGCCGCCATCCCCCACCGGTCCCCCAGCTCCTCGTACGCCGCGAGCGCCCGCCCGACGGCGGCCCGGTGCGCCGCGTGGTTCCCGTACGCCCAGCGGACGAAGCTCAGGAACCAGTCGGCCAGCGCGGCCCCCGTACGGTCGAGCGCGGCCCGGCGTACCGGCGGGGTGGGCTCGCCGAGCAGCAGCCCGATGCCGGCCAGCCAGACCGAGGCCAGGGCGGCGGCGCTCTCCTCGCCGCCCGCAGCCAGCGCCGCCTCGATCGACCTGCGGGCCTCGCGCAGCCTGCCGCGCAGGATCCAGTACCAGGCCAGCGCGTTGGCCAGGCGCAGGGCCTCGGGGCCGGACAGGGCCAGCCGCAGGTTGGCGCTCTCGGCGTCCAGCCGGTCCAGCCACTCGTGCTGGCGCGGGCCGCGCAGCTCGGCGCGGGCGGCCAGGCCGGTGTAGTGGCGAGCGTGCCGCTCGCGCAGCAGGTCGTGCTCGCCGGCCTCGCGCAGCCGTTCGAGGCAGTAGGCGGTCACCGACTCCAGCAGCCGGTAGCGGGGACCGCTCGCCACGACCACCAGCGACCGGTCCACGAGTTTGGCCAGCATGTCGAGCACGTCCACGCCGGGCTCGGCGCAGACCGCCTCGGCGGCCTCCAGCGTGCAGCCGTCGGCGTGCACGGCCAGCCGCCGCAGCACTGTGCGCTCCTCGGCCGACAGCAGCTCCCAGCTCCAGTCGATGGTGGCCCGCAGCGTGCGCTGCCGGGCCGGCGCGTCCCGCATCCCGGCGCTGAGCAGCCTGAACCTGTCGTCCAGCCGGGCGGCCAGCTCCTGTACGCCGAGCGCCCGCACCCGCGTCGCCGCCAGCTCCAGGGCCAGCGGGATGCCGTCGAGCCGCCGGCAGATGTCGGCCACGGTGGGGCCGGGCTCGACGTCCGCGCGGGCCGCGAAGAGCCGTACGGCGTCGGGCTCGGGCAGCGGGTGGACGACGCGGACCCGTTCGCCGGACACGCCCAGCGGCTCCTGGCTGGTGGCCAGCACGCGCAGGCCCGGCGCGGCCCGCAGCACCGCCGAGACGAACCCGGCGACCTGCTCGACCAGGTGCTCGCAGTTGTCCAGGACCAGCAGCGCGCTCCCGCCCGCCAGCACCCTGGCCAGCCTGGACGCCAGCGGCACGGAGTCGTCGTCGCGCACGCCCAGCACGGCCGCCACCGCCTCGGCCACGTCCGCGGCCCCGGCCAGCTCCACCAGCCACACACCGTCGGCGAACCCGCCGGCGAACCCGCCGGCGAACCCGCCGGCGGAATCATCGGCGGAACCGTCGGGGAAGGCCAGGCGGCGGGCGGCGGCGAGGGCGAGGCGGGTCTTGCCCACGCCACCGGACCCGGTCAGGGTCACCAGCCGCGACTCCGCCAGCAGGCCGGCGACCTCGGCGAGGTCGGCGTCGCGGCCGATCAGCGCGGTGAGCGGCGCGGGCAGGTTGGTGCGCGGCCCGGGGTCGGCGGGCGGCTGGGCGGTCAGCGCGGGGTCGTGGCGCAGGATGGCCCGGTGCAGCGCGGCCAGCTCCGGCGAGGGGTCGAGCCCCAGCTCCTCGGCCAGCCTGACGCGCAGCTCCTCGTAACCGGCCAGCGCCTCGCTCTGCCTGCCGCCCCGGTACAGGGCCTTCATGTGCGAGGCGCGCAGCCGTTCGCGCAGCGGGTGCCGGGCGACCAGGTCGGCGAGGTCGACGTCCTGGCCGAGGGCGAGGCGTACCTCGGCCTGCTCCTCCAGGGCCGACAGGCGCAGCTCGGTCAGCCGGGTGATCTCGGCACGGGCAAACCCCTCGTCGGCGAAGTCGGCGTAGGCCGGACCCCGCCACAGCGCGAGGGCCTGCTCCAGCTCGCGGGCCCGCTCACGCGGGGCGGCCCCGCTGCGGCCCGCCAGCGCGCGGAAGCGGGCGGCGTCGGAGTCGTGGGCGGCCAGCCGGTAACCGGCCGGGCCGTGGACGATCACGGCGGGGTCGCCGAGCGCGCGGCGGAGCTGGGAGACGCGGGCCTGGAGGGTGCCGAGCGGGTTGCGGGTGGGCCGGTCGCCCCACAGGTCGTCGATCAGCCGGTCGGCGGAGACCGGACCGCCGCCGGCCGCCAGCAGGGCGGCGAGGAGCGCGCGGACCTTGGGCTCGGCGACGTGGACCTCCTCGCCGCCGGTCGAGACGGCCAGCGGGCCGAGCACCCCGAATCGCACCATGCAGAGCCTAACCCGTAGCCGGTCGTAAGGATTTCCGTAGCGCGGTGTCGCAGGCTCCCTGTCATGACTCAGGTGACAGTTGTGGGACTCGGCCCGATGGGGTCGAAGATGGCCGAGACGTTCCTCGGCGCGGGTTTCGACGTGGCCGTGTGGAACCGTACGGCGAGCAAGACCGATCCGCTGGTCGCCCAGGGAGCCCGGCGTGCGGCCTCGGCCGCGGACGGCGACCTGCTGGTGATCAGCCAGATCGCCTACCAGGCGATGTACGACAGCCTCGGCGAGGCCAGGCTCGACGGGAAGGTGCTGGTCAACCTCAGCTCGGGCACCCCCGAGGAGCTGCGCGCGGCGGCCCGCTGGGTGGCCGGACGCGGTGGCACGCTCATCACCGCCGGGATCATGGTCCCGCCCCCGGGCATCGGGCAGCCGGGCGCGTACTCCTTCTACAGCGGCCCGAAGGACGTGCTGGACCGGCACACCGCGACACTCAGGGCACTCGGCGACGTCGTCCACGTCGGCGACGACGAGGGCCTGGCGATGATGTACTACCAGTCGCTGCTGCTGATCTTCTGGTCGAGCCTGACCAGCCAGATGCACGCCATGGCGATGCTGCGCACGGCCGGGGTCTCCCCGCTGGAGTTCCTGCCGTACGCGCGGGAGACCTTCAGCCAGCTCGGCGGCGACGGCACGATGGGGTTCGCCAAGGTCCTGGCCGAGGAGTTCGCCGCCGGCGTCTACCCCGGCGAGCTGAACTCCCTGCACATGCAGGCCGTCGGCCTCGGCCACGTCGTGCACGCGCTGGCCGAGGCGGGGGTGGAGACCACGGTGCCGAACGCGCTGAAGCGGCTCTTCGAGCGCGCCGACGCCGAGGGACGGGGCCACGAGGGCCTCGGCACCGTGATCGAGTCGATCAGGAAACCCTGATCAGTGGTTGGCGAGGAAGGCGAGCAGGTCCTGCCGGGTGATCAGCCCGGCGGGCTTGCCGTCCTCCAGGACGACGGCCGCGTCGGCCTTCTCCAGCGCCTCGACCGCGCGCGCGACGGGTTCACCGCTGCCGATCGTGGGTAGCGGCGCCGACATGTGGTCGGAGATCGGGTCGTCGGAGGCGAGCCTGCCGTGGTAGAGAGCCTCCAGCAGGTCGCGCTCGACGATCGAGCCGACCACCTCGGCCGCCATGACCGGCGGCTCCTCCTTCATGACCGGGAGCTGCGACACCGAGTACTCGCGCATGATCGAGATGGCCGTGCCGACCGACTCGTGCGGGTGGGCGTGCACGAACTCCGGCAGGCCCGGCCCCTTGCGCGCCAGCACGTCGCCGACCAGACCCTCGTCCGAGCTGGTGGTCAGGAAGCCGTAGTCGGCCATCCAGTCGTCGTTGAAGATCTTCGACAGGTAGCCGCGGCCGCCGTCGGGCAGCAGCACGACCACCACGTCGTCGGGCCCGGCCTTGGCCGCCACCTGCAGCGCCGCCACCACGGCCATGCCGCACGAGCCGCCGACCAGCAGCCCTTCCTCGCGGGCCAGGCGGCGGGTCATGTTGAAGGAGTCCTTGTCGGACACCGCGATGATCTCGTCGCAGATCCCGGTGTCGTACGTGGCCGGCCAGATGTCCTCGCCCACGCCCTCCACCAGGTACGGACGGCCGGAGCCGCCGGAGTACACCGAGCCCTCGGGGTCGGCCCCGATGATCTTCACCCGGCCGTCGGAGACCTCCCTGAGGTAGCGGCCGGTGCCGCTGATCGTGCCGCCGGTGCCGATGCCCGCCACGAAGTGCGTGATCCGGCCGTCGGTCTGCTCCCAGAGCTCGGGACCGGTGGAGTGGTAGTGGGAGTCGGGGTTGTTGACGTTGGAGTACTGGTCGGGCTTCCAGGCGTTGGGGATCTCGCGGGCCAGCCGGTCGGAGACCGAGTAGTACGACTCCGGGTGGTCGGGCGAGACGGCGGTCGGGCAGACCACGACCTCGGCCCCGTACGCGCGCAGCACCGCGATCTTGTCCTGGGCCACCTTGTCGGGCACCACGAACAGGCACCGGTAGCCCTTCTGCTGGGCCACGATGGCCAGGCCCACACCGGTGTTGCCGGACGTCGGCTCAACGATGACACCGCCCGGCCGCAGCGCGCCCGACGCCTCGGCGGCCTCGATCATGCGCAGCGCGATGCGGTCCTTGACCGAACCGCCGGGATTGAAGTATTCGACCTTGGCCAGCACCTGGGCGGAGATCCCCGCCGTGACCTTGTGCAGCCGGACGAGCGGAGTGTTCCCCATGAGATCGACCAGGGAATCGTAAACGCGCACCGAGGTGTTCACCTTCTTTGCCGAAGCTTGATCAGCTTGCCCGAGGCCGAGATCCATTGGGGGTGGCAGGCCCTCGGCTAGTTTTCAAGCAAACGCTACCGCCGAGTTCGACCGGGAGGACACTACGTGGTCTGGGCAGCAGGCATGGCACGCGCGGCCAGGAGGATCGCCATGGCGGCCGCGCTCGGAGGTGGCGGGCTGACGGCGCTCGGAGCCACGGCGTACGGCCTGCTGATCGCTGAGGGACTGCTCGCGCGCAAGGCCATCGGCCGCCCCCACGGTCTGGACGGACCGCCCTCGGACGGCATCTACGGCGATTTCCACGGAATCCCCCTCAACATGGTCATGCTCGGCGATTCCACCTCGGTGGGCCTGGGCATGACCGATCCCAGCCACACCCCCGCCGTACTCCTGGCCAACGGCGTGGCGGCCGTGGCCGAGCGCCCGGTGCACCTGCTCGTCGCGGGCAAGTCCGGCGCCCCCTCCGCGGAGCTGCCCGAACAGGTGGACGCCGCCCTCGCCATGCGCCCGGACGTGGCGGTGATCTTCGTGGGCGCCAACGACATCATCACCCAGACGCCGCCGGCCGTCGCGGTGCGCCATCTGGCCAAGGCGGTGCGGCGGCTGCGCGAGGCGGGCGTCGAGGTGGTCGTCGGCACCTGCCCCGACCTGGGCACGGTGCGGCCCATCGCCCAGCCGCTGCGCTGGGTGACCCGGCGGTGGAGCCGTCAGCTCGCGGCGGCCCAGACCGTCGCCGTGGTGGACGCGGGCGGCCGGACGGTGGCGTTCGCCGACGTCCTGGGGCCGGAATTCGATACAAATCCGACAGAAATGTTCGGACCGGATCGTTTCCATCCATCTGACCGAGGTTACGCGCAGGCCGCTTACGCGGTGCTACCGTCGGTGTGCGCTGCGTTGGGGCTGTGGCCTGAGCCGCGGCCCGCGCGGGGCGAAGGACTGCAACCGATCTACCTTGCGGCGGCAACGGCCGCGGAGGAGCCCGGCACCGAGGTCAGCGCGACCCGGGTCGACGGGCGGGCGACGGGGCTCCACGGCAAGTGGGCCACGCTGTTCCGCCGGCGACTCGGCGAGACGCCCACCGACGCCTGAGCGCGCCCGGCGGACGACTCGACGCCCCCCACCGACGCGTGAACGTGCGTGGCGGGGGGCTTGACGACCCCTGATCCGGTCACCCTCCGAGCCCTAGCCGTCACTCCTCGTTCTCTTTGGAGTGAATTGTCTGTGCTCCGGCCCCTCATGAAACCTTCCCTGGCCCTCGCGGGGACCCTCGCCCTGACCGCCTGCTCCGGCAGCGACGCCGCCACGGCGAACTTCCCCTCCTGGCAGAACACCCAGGTCAACGCGGTCAGCCGGATCGTGTCCGCGGCCGGTGTGGTGACCACGACGTCCATGAAGCCCGACGGCACGCTGGAGACCGTGGCGCTCGGCCTCGACAACGGGCGGCGCTTGTGGGCGTACCCGGCGACCATGGCGGGCCGCCTGCCCGGCATGGGCGTCTCGGCCCCCGCGATCGTGGAGACGGCCAAGGGCCAGGGGGTGATCGTGGCGCTCGACCCGACCAGGAAGGGGCGCTGGAACGCCACCCTCATCGCCCGCGACGCCCGGTCCGGGGCGCAGAAGTGGACCCGGCCGATGCACTCCACGTTCGGGCCGCAGCGCTGCGGCCCGTACCTGTGTGTGTCGGAGCACACCGCCCTGGCCCACGCCCGCATGGTCGTGCTCGATCCCGCCACCGGCCGCGTGATGTGGAAACTGCCCGGCATCTCCGAGGTCGAGTGGTCCGACCCGGCCCGGGTCCTGCTGCTGCGGATGGCCGCCAACCCCATGATCGAGTCGTACGACGTCAAGACCGGCAAGCTCCAGTGGCAGCAGCCGATCGAGCAGGCGCTCGGACCGGGCATCGACCTGTCGGGCGGGTGGGCGTTCGGCTCGACCGGCGACAACCTGGTCGGCTACGTCGCCCCCTACACCAACCCCCAGACGAAGAAGGTCTCCACCTTCGGCCTGTTCTCCATCCGGATCGGCGACGGCACGGTCAACTGGATGCGTCCCTCGGTCGTGCGCGTCTACCCGAGCGGCAGCCCCGGCTACGCGCCCGTCGTCCGCCCGGTCGACCGCCGGGGCGCCTACGGCGGTTTCGCCAGGCTCGACTCCGAGACCGGCCGGGTGGTCGGCCAGATCACCGCCTCCGACGTCCCCGGCTCGGGCTGGTGGCTGGCCTTCCCCGACCGCATGGACAAGCTGGGCTTCCTCAAGCACGACGCCAAGGGCAGCGCCTTCGACCTGGTCTCGGGCAAGCCCGCGCAGGTGGGCGAGGAGCGGGGCTGGTCCTTCTGCGTCACCGACCCCAAGCCGCTGCCGCTGCGCGGCCAGGCCCCCGGCTTCTACTCCACGGCCGCCGTCTGCGAGTACGACCTCGGCAGCGGCACCCGCGTCTCCCCCATGAGCGCCCCGCCACCCTGGTTCACCGGCAGCCAGGACGGCTGGCGCCTGTGGCGCGACGAGAAGGGCGCCGTGCACGCCGTCAACGACCACACCGCCACCGCCCCCGGCATGTACGGCTGACGCGGGGCCCCGGGGTGCTTGCGAGGAGGACTGGAATATAGTTCTAATATCAGCGCCGGACACAAGGAGGGGCCATGCCCGAGGCAGTCATCGTCGCAACCGCGCGTTCCCCGATCGGACGAGCCTTCAAGGGGTCGCTCAAGGACATCCGTCCCGACGATCTGACCGTACAGATGATCCAGGCGGCGCTGGCCAAGGTGCCCCAGCTCGACCCGAACACGATCGACGACCTCATGCTCGGCTGCGGCCTGCCGGGCGGCGAGCAGGGCTTCAACATGGCCCGGGTGGTGGCGGTGCTGCTCGGGCTCGACACCGTGCCGGGCACGACCGTCACGCGTTACTGCTCCTCCTCGCTGCAGACGACACGGATGGCCTTCCACGCGATCAAGGCGGGTGAGGGTGACGTGTTCGTCTCGGCCGGCGTCGAGACCGTCTCCCGGTTCGCCAAGGGCAACTCCGACTCGCTGCCCGACACCCACAACCCGCTCTTCCTCGACGCGCTGGGCCGCACCAAGCAGGCGGCCGAGGGCGGTCAGACCTGGCACGACCCGCGTGAGGACGGCGCCGTCCCCGACATCTACATCGCCATGGGGCAGACCGCCGAGAACCTGGCCCAGCTCAAGGGCGTCAGCCGCCGCGAGCAGGACGAGTTCGGCGTGCGCTCCCAGAACCTGGCCGAGAAGGCGCTGGCCGACGGGTTCTGGCAGAAGGACATCACCCCCGTCACGCTCCCCGACGGCACCGTGGTCGCCAAGGACGACGGCCCCCGGGCCGGCACCACGTACGAGGGGGTGGCCTCGCTGAAGCCGGTCTTCCGCCCCGACGGCACGGTCACCGCCGGCAACTGCTGCCCGCTCAACGACGGCGCGGCGGCCCTGGTCATCATGAGCGACGTCAAGGCGGCCGAGCTGGGCATCACGCCGCTGGCCCGGATCGTCAGCACCGGCGTCAGCGGGCTCTCGCCCGAGATCATGGGCCTGGGGCCGGTGGAGGCCTCGAAGCAGGCGCTGTCCCGGGCCGGGATGGCGATCGAGGACATCGACCTGGTGGAGATCAACGAGGCGTTCGCGGCGCAGGTGATCCCGTCGTACCAGGACCTCGGGATCGACCTCGACCGGCTCAACGTCAACGGCGGGGCCATCGCCGTGGGGCACCCGTTCGGGATGACCGGCGCGCGCATCACCTCGACGCTGATCAACAGCCTGCGTCACCACGACAAGAGCCTCGGTCTGGAGACCATGTGCGTGGGCGGCGGCCAGGGCATGGCGATGGTGCTGGAGCGCCTGTCCTAGATCGTGCCAGGCGGCCCTGTACCGGTCTCACGGCCGGTGCGGGGCCGTTTCGCGTGGTGCGGGTCAGCCCTGGCGGTCCGGGCCCGCCTGGAGCGGGGTCACGCGGACGATGACGCGCCGATCGCGGACCATGGCCTCGCGGTAGCCGTCCCAGTCGGGGTGTTCGCCGGAGATGTCGCGGTAGTAGGCGACGAGCTGGTCCATCGCCTCCGGCAGGGAGACGATCTCGGCCGTCCCGTCGACCTGGAGCCACTGGCCGAAGAAGCCGTCGGCGAGCACGCAGAGGGAGACGCGGGGATCACGGCGGATGTTGTGCACCTTCATCGCCGTCTCGCGCGTGCTGACGACGATGCGACCGTCGGCCACGCCCGCCAGCACCGGCGACATCTGCGGGTGCCCTCCGCGACGGCTGGTCAGCAGGACTGCGTGGTGGTTGGTCTCGATGAAGCCGAGTGCCTTGTCCAGATCCATGTGTTCATGATGACGCGCCCGTGCGGCGAGCACGGGCGCGGGGATGGGGAAGAGCTCTAGATCGAGCCCATCCGGGTACGGCGGTGCCGCTCGTGCTCCAGCACGATCGCGGCGGCGTAGCCGTGGGTCAGCCCGTGCTCGTCGGCGAGCCAGTTGGCCCGCTCGTCACACCTCAGGAAGGACGGGCCGTTGTCGATGGCTTGGAACCACTCGGGGAGTTCGCGTCCCGTTATCGTGGGGACCCTTGCGATGAGCTTCGTCTGCGTCTCCGGTGAGTGGTTCAAGGACATGGGCACCTCCGCGGATTAAGGTCCTTTGCTCGACACTGCAACACCGCGCTGCGAATGGCAACCCCCAAGCCAGGCATCATTCTGTGACGGCAGGTAGATTTCCGGTCGCACAAAGAGAGGGCCCCGCCGTTACGGCGAGGCCCCCAGGAGGTGAACGATCAGTCGTCGCCGGTGAAATAGCTGATGAAGCGGAGCACCTCGAGGTAGATCCAGACCAGGCTCAGCGTGAGGCCGAACGCGCACTGCCAGGCGAACTTCTCCGGAGCGCCCTGGCGCACGCCCTGCTCGATCGAGTCGAAGTCGAGGAGCAGGAAGAAGCAGCCGACCAGGATCATGACGAGGCTGAAGATCCAGCCGATCGGGCTGTCGGTGCGCAGGCCGAGCCCGACGCCGTTGAAGATCCCGACGATCAGGTTGACCAGCACCAGCCCGACCACCGCGATGGCGGCCGCCATGCCGAACTTGACCAGCTTGGGCGTGACGCGGACGACCCGCAGCGAGTAGACGGTCAGCACCGCGCCGAAGGCGAAGGCCGTGCCGAGCACCGCCTGGAAGACGATGCCGCTGATGGCCCCCTCGAAGACCTGGCTGATCTTGCCCAGGAAGACGCCCTCGAAGACCGCGTAACCCAGGATGAGCGCCGGGTTGGTGCTCTGGGTGAACGAGGCGATCAGGCCGAGGATCAGGGCCACGACGGCGGCGCCGATGGCCAGCCCCGGGGGGACGTTGAGCACCCAGGCCGCGGCCGCGGCCACGACGAGCGCTCCGAGGGTGAGGAAGCCCCGGACCACGACGTCGTCGAGGGTCATCGCCCGGTGGGCGGGCGGGGCCGGGGGTGCGTACGACGGGGCGTCGTACATGTTCCGCAGGGTGTCGGGTGACGGGGCGGGGCCGGCCCATCCCGCGTGCTGCTGACGCGTCCTGCTGAAAACGGGGTTCTTGCTCTCCATCGCTGCCTCCTGTGGCGCCGAGCCTACGGGGCCTGGCGGCACCTAGGTCAACTCACGCTGAGATCGAAGTTCGTCGGGGGACTTCGGCAGCGAGGACAACGAACGTGGCCGGGCGGGAGTTCCCAAGGTCGCCACGGCCGTCCCGGGGGCCGGCGGCCGGGCGGCGAGTAAGTCCGGCGCGGGCAATTGAAACAGTGTTCTGTTGGGTTTCGTGATGAAAACGGAATCTTCCCGACGCCTCACCACACCGGGTCTTCCCGGCAAACGAGAGGAAGCATTGTGTGACGGGTTGATAGCAGTAGTGAACCATCAGCCGCGACAAGATGCTTCACTCGGAGAAAACCCCAGGTCGGGGACACTTAAGAATGGTGCCCCCGGCGGGATTCGAACCCGCACTACAACCCTTTTAAGGGGTTTGCCTCTGCCATTGGGCTACGGGGGCGCCGCAATCATACGAAACGGACCATGCTTCCGAGGAGCACAACTTCGCATCAGGCGTCACAAGTGTGAAGTCTGCGGTGAAGTGATAGCGCCCCTGACACTCTGTCCAAGAAGAGTAGACCGTCCAGATGGTCCAGTTGGTGCTGAATGCAGCGAGCCTCGAAGGCGTCCGCCTCGACGGTGACCGGCTCCCCTGTGCCTGGCAAATGCCCATGTACGGTGATACGCGTCGCCCGCCGTACGTCCGCGGTGAGCCCCGCGATGGACGCGCACCCCTCGCGCCCGCCGTCCCAATGGGAGGCACTCGTGAGGCGAGGGTTGACCAGGACGAGCTCACCGGCCCACGACCGGGCCCGGGGGTGGGCCCAGGCGTTGAAGGCGATCAGCCGCCAGCTCAGGCCGATCTGGGGGGCGGCCAGCCCGGTCATGGCGATCTCGCCGCGCAGGGTCGCGAGGAGGTCGGCGGCGGCCGTCACGGTCTCGGGGGCCGCCGGATCGACCGGCTCGGCCCTGGCCGACAGCGCCGGGTGGGGCGCGCCGAGCACCCGGCGCGGGGTGCCTCTGGCGCCCGTCACAGCAGGTCCGGCTCGACGGGACGGAAGGTGATCTCCGAGTCGAGCCCCGCCCCGACGGCCGCCAGCCGGCGCATGAGGGCGGCGACGTCGACGTCCTTGGGCAGCTCGACGTCGGCGATGAGCACGTAGAGGCGGCCGGTGAGCCGGGTGCTCATGCCGGTGATGTTGCCGCCGTCGGCGGCGAGCACGGCGCTGACGGCCGAGATGATGCCCGGCCGGTCGGGGCCGTGCACGGTCAGGACGTAGCCGTGGCCGCCGCCGTCGTCGCAGAAGTGCCGCCGCGCCTCGATCGCCGAGGCGGAGACCACCAGCTCGGGGGCGCACAGCCGCTTCGTCAGCTCGTCGGGTTCGAGATCGCCGGAGACCAGCAGCATCATCGCCACGTAACCGCCGAGCAGCGTCATGGTCGAGTCCTGGATGTTCGCGCCGCAGTCGGCCAGCGAACCGGTGACGGCGGCGATCACGCCGGGCCGGTCCACGCCGAGCACGGTCACCGCTGAGAGCCCCACCCGTGGTACCCCTTCCGCATTTAGTTCAGGGGTGCCGAAAACGCCCCGGCGATGTTCGCCGGGGCGCTGCCGTGCCTGGGCTAGCGGCGGGTCGTCGCCACCGCGGCCCTGAATCCGTCGCGCGGATGCTCCATCTCACCGAGTGAGATGGTCTCTCGCTTGAAGAACAGGGCCAGGGTCCAGTCGACGACGACACGGACCTTGCGGTTCAGCGTCGGCACCCGCGACAGATGGTAGGTGCGGTGCATGAACCACGCAGGGAAACCGCGCAGCTTCACGCCATAGACATTCGCGACGCCCTGATGCAGGCCCAACCCGGCGACCGATCCGACATATTTGTGCCGGTAATCGACCAGTTCTTCGCCACGCAGGTGACGGACGATGTTGTCGGCCAGCACCTTGGCCTGGCGCACGGCGTGCTGGGCGTTGGGGGCGCAGTACTGGCCCGGGTTCGTCACGTCGGGCACACCGGCAGCGTCGCCGGCGGCGAAGGCGTCGCGGGTGCCGGCGACGGTCAGGGCGGCGGTGGTCTTGATCCGGCCCCGCTCGTCCAGGGGCAGGTCGCTGTCGTTGACGACCGGGCTCGGCTTGACGCCCGCCGTCCACACCAGGGTCTCGGCGTCGAACTCGGTGCCGTCGCTGAGCACGACGTGGCCGCCCTCGCACGACTCCAGCCTGGTGTCCAGCTTGACCTCGATGCCGCGCTCGCGGAGCTGCTCCAGCGTCCACTTGCCCATCTCGGGGCCGACCTCGGGCAGCACCCGGTTCGTGGCCTCGACCAGGACCCAGCGCAGGTCGGCCGGGGTGATGTTGCGGTAGTAGCGGGTGGAGTCCTTGGCCATGTCCTCAAGCTCGGCCAGCGCCTCGACGCCCGCGAAACCGGCCCCGACCACGACGAACGTGAGCGCCCTGCGCCGCACCTCGGGATCGACGGTCGACTCGGCCACGTCGAGCAGGTGCAGCACGCGGTTGCGCAGCGCGATGGCCTCGCCGACGGTCTTGAACCCGATCCCGATGTCGGTCAGCCCGGGGATCGGCAGCGTGCGCGAGATGGACCCGGCGGCCATCACGATCAGGTCGTAGGCCACCTGACGCGGCTCGCCCTCGGCGGGCTGGAAGGTGACGACGCGCTCGGCGTGGTCGACCTTGGTGACTGTGCCGTTGAGAATGCGTACCTTGGGCAGGATCCGGCGCAGCGGGGCCACCATGTGCCTGGGCGAGAGGTTGCCCGCCGCCGCCTCGGGCAGGAACGGCTGGTAGGTCATGTAGGACTGGGGGTCGATGATCGTGATGCTCGCCTCGCCGCCGCGCAGCTCGCTGCGGAGCCGGCGCTGCAGCCGGAGCGCGGTGTACAGGCCGACGTAACCGCCGCCGACGATCAAAATGTGCTTGTTCATCCTGAGGCCCCATCCCTCGTGGAATGCTTGTGAAAGCATTCACAAGCTTACGTCGGGGTCTTCCGGAGAGTCCAACCCGGGGATGGTGGGACGCGTCACACCGCCAGCGACCTGGCCCGGAGGAAGACGTCGTCCAGCATCTGGGCGGTGACGCGGCCGGTGAAGGTGTTCTGCTGGCTCGGGTGGTAGCAGCCGATCAGGGTGACGGGGACGGAGTCGTACCGGACCTCGACCTCGACGCCGTGGCCGAACCGGGGCCGCACGCGCGGCAGCTCGTAGCCGGCGTCCTTGAGCGCGGGCCACATGGCCTGCCAGGCGAACCCGCCGAGCGCCACCACCGCCCGTACGCTCCCCGCCACCATCGCCACCTCGCGCGCCATCCACGGGAAGCAGGCGGCCTTCTCCTCGGGCGTGGGCTTGTTGGCCGGAGGCGCGCAGCGCACCGACGCCACGACCCGGGTGTCGATGAGCTCCTGGCCGTCGCCGGCGTACGTGCTGGTCTCCTTGGCCGCCAGGCCGCAGCGGTGGAGCGAGGCGAACAGCCAGTCGCCGCTGCGGTCGCCGGTGAAGATGCGGCCGGTCCTGTTGCCCCCGTGGGCCGCCGGTGCCAGGCCCACCAGCAGCACCTTCGGCCGCTCGGCCCCCCAACCCGGGACGGGACGGCCCCAGTACGTCTCGTCCGCGAACGCGCGCCGCCTCACGCGCGCCACCTCCTCGCGCCACTCCACCAGACGCGGGCAGGCGCGGCAGACGGACTGCTCGGCCGTGAGCTCCGCGAGGGTGCCGGCGGTGGAGGCGAGGCGGCGCACGTCCGCGGGGTCATGGGCCACCGGGGTGTCAGGGGTGGCGGGGTCGCCGGGCCAGCCGGTGCCGGGTGGTACGAAGCTCATGACACCGATGGTGCCCGATCATCCGGTCTTCTTCGGCGCGGGCGTGACGGTGGTCGGCGTGGGCGTAGGGGTGGGGGGCGCCGTGGAGGCCGTCGGGCACGCGCTGGGCGTGGCCGTGGGCATGCCGTTCTCCGCCATCAGCTCCTGCTCCTGGATCAGCGGCAGCGGGTAGCGGTTGAGCACCGGCTCCCCGCACGACCGGTCGACCCTGTAGCCGCGGCTCTCGGGGTCGAGCGTGATCGGCTTACCGTCCTGGTCGTAGAGGTAGACGTCGGTCAGCGGGCTGCCGTCCTTGGCGTACGGCTTGATGTTGTAGATGTCGAGACCGCCCCCGACGAGCATCACGTCGGCCGGCGCCGACATCATGACCGGCTGGTCGTCCCCGTCGGAGGCCGCCGCCATGCCGGCGAGCAGCGCCAGCCCCGCCAGCACGTTGACGCCCGTCGCCAGCAGCGCGACCAGGCGCCCCCCGCGGGCCCGGCCGAACCACACCGAGACCCACACGGCCGCCGCCACGAGCGCCCACTCCGCCGGGTTCCTTGGGACGACGCCGCCGCGCGCCGTGATCGCCAGCAGCAGCATGGCCAGCAGGTAGCCGCGCAGCACCCACCAGCCGGGCCGCAACTCCGGCAGGAAGGCCGCGAAGCTCCGGTACGGCTTGTGGCGCAGCAGCTCCGCGTGCGCCCGTGCCGCCCACACCCCCGGCCGCGGACGGCGCCTCTGACGGCTCTGGGGACGCCCTCCGTAGGCGGCCACCAGCTCCTCCGCGTACGCGGCGGGCGGCCCGAGCCGATCCTCCAGCGGCAGGTCCGACTCGGCCGCGATCTCGGCCAGATGGTCGTCGACGTCCTCGATCAGCTCGTCCCGGTCGGGGTGACCGGCCAGGGCGTCGCGGACGGCCTGCGCGTACTGTTCCGGCGTGATCGGCGTGATCGGCGCGGTCATGCGTGCCCCTCCTTGAGCAGGGAATCCATGGTGGCCGCGAACGACGTCCACCGCTTGGCGGAGGCGGCGTACAGGGTGCGGCCGACCTCGTTGAGCCCGTAGTACTTGCGGTGCGGGCCCTCGTCGGAGGCCACGACGTAGGAGTTGAGCGCGCCGGCCTTGAACAGGCGGCGCAGCGTGCCGTAGACGGAGGCGTCGCCCACGTCTTCCAGGCCCGCCTCCCTGAGCCTGCGCACGACGTCGTAGCCGTAGCCGTCGCGCTCGTCGAGCACGGCGAGGACGGCCAGGTCGAGCACGCCCTTGAGCAGTTGACTGCTATCCACGCAAAGAAGAGTACTGCGCAAAGCACAGTAGTGGCAACAAGAGAACCGGGCGGCTCCCCTGAGGGTGCCGCCCGGTCACATGATCAGCTTAGGCGTCGACCTTCGGGCAGGTCGCCGAGTAGTTGGCGACCCCCGACGAGGCGGCGTTCGGGCTGACGACGACGAGCTCGATGGTGCCCTTCGTCTCCTTGCTGTTGTGCGTGCCACCGACACCCCAGGTCACGGCGACGTCGCCGTTGACCTGACGCTCCAGGACGTTGACGTCCTTGACGCCGTTGACCACCCAGTAGTACTTGACGGTGGTGGGGCCGGTGCTGTGCAGGGTGGCCGAGAAGTCCACGCCGGGACCACGGTTGTCCGCGCACATGTCGTTGCGGTTACCGGTGACCGACACGGCCGACACGGACGCGGTGGGCTTGGGAGCCTCGCACGCCGCGTACGACTGCGTGATCGAGTCGTTGTTGTTCGGGCCGGTGACCGTCAGGGTGATCTTGCCACCCTTGGCGGCCTCGCCGGTCAGCGCCCGCTCGGGGAGCTCGACGGTCTTCGAGCCGCCGGCCGAGAAGTAGCTCTCGCCCTTGGCGACGGACTCGCCGTTGAGGGCCCAGGTCCACTGGACGCGCGCGGCGCCGGTCGCGTTGACGTTGGCGTGCGCGCCGACCTTGCAGCCGTTGTTGTTGGTGGCCGTCACCAGGTCGGTGGCCGACACCTTCGCAGCGGGAGCGGGGGTCGAGTCCTTGCACCACACCTTGTAGTAGGCGCGGTTGGAGCGGGCGCTGTCGGGGCCGACGATCTCAAGCTGCGCCCAGCCACGCTGGCTGTGACGCGGGGAGATGCCGAAGCCGACCTTGCGCTTGCTCGAGACTCTGACCTTGCCGTAGTCGACGACCTCGCCGTTCAGGATCCAGCGGTAGCGGACCCAGCTCGGGTGGTTGACGCTGATCAGACCGGTGAAGTCGATCTTGTCACCAGGGGTGCAGACACCCTCGTAGGACGAGGGGTTCGCCCAGGCGCGCGCCGAGACCGACACGTCCTTGTCCGTACGGACATCACCGAGGTCGACACACGAGACCGAGAAGTAGCCCTTCTTGGACGTGACCTTCTTCGGACCGAGGACCTGGACGGCCTCCCAGCCCTTGACCTCACCCTTGAAGGTCACCGACTCCTTGACGGTGACCGACTTGGTGCCGTGGCCCTTGAGCTTGACAACCTGGACCTTGCCCTTGGACCCGTCACCGTGGAGCCAACGGTAGGCGAGCTCGGTCTTGCCCTTGACCGGGACCTTGATCTTGGCCGAGAAGTTGACCTTGACCGGGCAGGAACCCTGGTAGTCCTGGTCGGACGCCTTCGGCGCCGTGACCGACACCTTGGCGGACTTGGCCGCGGTGGCCGTGGTTGCCTTGCCGGCCGCGGACGAGGTCGCCGCCTGCGCGGGACTGGCTACCAGGCCCGCCGCCATGGCGGCCAGCACGGCGGCGGAGGCGCCGAACGCCGCCGCCTTACGTGCCAACCCAACAGACATCATGTGAGAGTGCTCCATTCCGTGAGGGAAAAGACGCGCTCGGGAACGGTCGCCACGCCGGCACCTTCCGTGCACAGCAAAATGGCAAAGCCCCCGTTTTGCGCCTTTACCTAATCACAATAGTGATTGCACACTCAACACGGGACATAGATCGGAAATGTCCGGATTTGGCGGTCTAGCCAGCGAGAGACCAGGCGATTCCGTCCAAGATGTCGTGTTCGCTGACGACGACCTGCGAAAACGCGAAACGGCGCACGATCCGGTCAAGAATAAGGGCACCGGCACCAATCACGTCAACACGTCCGGGATGCATCACCGGAACCCGGGCGCGATCACCATGGGTCATCGCGAGCAGCCGCCGCGTCACCTCGTGGACCTGTTCGGCGGAGATTCTGGAGTGATGGATGCGCGCGGAGTCGTAGGCCGGCAGGTCGAGCGCGATGCCCGCGATCGTGGTCACCGACCCGGCCAGACCGACCAGCGTGTGCGCCCGCTCGACGGGCACCGCCTCCGCGACCCGGTCGAGGGCCGCCTCGATGTCGGCGACGACGGCCTCCAGCGCCGGGGCCGGCGGCGGGTCGCCGGCGTCGCGCAGGTGGCGTTCGGTCAGGCGTACGCAGCCGATGTCCACCGACAGCGCGGCCTCGGCGTGTTCGGAGCCGACCACGAACTCCGTGGAACCGCCGCCGATGTCCACCACCAGGTACGGGGGCAGCGGGCCCTGCGGCAGCTCGGTCTCCGGCGAGATGCGCAGCAGGCCCCTGGTCGCCCCCGTGAACGACAGCTCGGCCTCCTCCGCCCCCGTCGCCACCTCGGGCGCCACGCCGAAGATCTCGCGGACGCCGTCGACGAACTCCTGCCGGTTGCCGGCGTCGCGGGTCGCGCTCGTGGCAACCACCCTGGTCGCGACCGCGCCGTGCCGGTCGATCAGCTCGCGGTAGGAACGCATCGCCTTGAACGTGCGCTCCAGCGCGTCGGGCGCCAGCATGCCGGTGCGGTCGACGCCCTGCCCCAGGCGGACGATCTCCATCCGCCGCTCGACGTCGTGCAGCACGTCGTCGCGGACGTCGGCGATGAGCAGGCGCACCGAGTTGGTGCCGCAGTCGATGGCCGCTACACGCATGGTCCGTCACTCCACCAGTCGGGGAGCGCGTCGAGCGCCTCCCTGCCGAACGGGTTGCTCCCCGGCACCGCCAGCTCGTGCGCGACCAGGGCGTGCAGGCACTTCACCCGCAGCGGCATGCCGCCGGTGCTCTGCATGCCGCGGGGCAGCGGCTCCATGCCCTCGTCGTGGGCCGCCTTGTCGCGCCTGGCGACGTAGTCGTCGTGGGCTGCCTGGTAGGCGGCCGCCAGGTCGGGGTCGGTCGCCAGCCTGGCCTGCATCTCGCGCATCAGGCCCGAGCCTTCGAGCGTGCCGATGGCCGAGGCGGCCTTGGGGCAGGTCAGGTAGTACAGGGTCGGGAACGGCGACCCGTCGGGCAGCCGCGGCGCGGTCTCCACCACGTCGGGGTTGCCGCACGGGCAGCGATGGGCCACCTCGCGCAGACCTCTGGGCGGACGGCCGAGCTGCCGCTGGACCGCCTCGACGTCGTCACTTTCCACTGCTGCTCTCCACCGCTCTGCGGCCCGTGCCCTTGTCGGCCGCCTCCACCGACTCCCACAGCGTCTGGTACCACGGGGGCACCTCGACGGGCTGCTTCACGGCCGTCTGCTCCTTGCCCTGGTCGGGCTCCATCACCACGTAGCACTTCTCGCCGGGGCCGCAGAAGTGCAGCCGCTCCTTGGCGGTGCGTTTGATCCAGTTGGGATCGTCGCTCTGTCTGTCGCGCGCCAGCAGAGTCTGCCGCTCGGCCTCGACCCTGGCCTTCTCCGCCTGCAGCTCGGCGATGCTGCGGCGCAGGCTGATGTACTCGCGCACAGGGTAGGCCAGGCTCATCGCGATCGCGCACACCACGACCGCGAGGATGGCGGCCCGCCCGGTCAGCTGCGGCCTCTTCGCCAATGCTGCACACCCCCTTCGACGTACGGCTCGCGGCCGTCAGACCTTCCCCGGCCGCGAGCCGTCAGTCGAAACTAGCGTCGGAACCGCGGAAAAGCCGCGCGACCCGCGTAGCGGGCGGCATCGTCGAGAAGCTCCTCGATGCGCAGCAACTGGTTGTACTTGGCCACACGGTCGGACCGCGCCGGGGCGCCGGTCTTGATCTGGCCGCAGTTGACCGCCACCGCCAGGTCGGCGATCGTCGTGTCCTCGGTCTCGCCGGAACGGTGGCTCATCATGCACCGGTAGCCGTTGCGGTGGGCCAGGTCGACGGCGTCGAGGGTCTCCGACAGCGTGCCGATCTGGTTGACCTTGACCAGCAGGGCGTTGGCGGTGCCCTCGTCGATGCCGCGCGCCAGCCGCTCGGGGTTGGTGACGAACAGGTCGTCGCCGACGAGCTGGACCTTGTCGCCGAGGGCCTCGGTGATGGCCTTCCAGCCCGACCAGTCGTCCTCGTCGAGGGGGTCCTCGATGGACACGAGCGGGTAGTTGGCGACCAGGTCCTCGTAGAAGGCGATGAGCTCCTGCGCCGAGACGCCCTTGCCGTCGATCGTGTAGACGCCGTCCTTGTGGAACTCGGAGGCGGCCACGTCGAGGGCCAGCGCCACGTCTTCGCCCGGCACGTAGCCGGCCCGCTCGATCGCGACCAGGATCAGGTCGAGGGCGTCGCGGTTGGAGGGCAGGTTGGGGGCGAAGCCGCCCTCGTCGCCCAGGCCCGTCGCGTAGCCCTTCTCCTTCAGCACGCCCTTGAGCGCGTGGTAGACCTCGGTGCCCATGCGCACGGCCTCGCGGAACGTCTCCGCGCCGATCGGCGCGATCATGAACTCCTGGATGTCGACGTTGGTGTCGGCGTGCGCGCCACCGTTGAGGATGTTCATCATCGGGACGGGCAGCACGTGGGCGTTGGGGCCGCCGACGTAGCGGAACAGGGGCAGGTCGGCGCTGTCGGCCGCGGCCTTGGCGACGGCGAGCGAGACGCCCAGGATGGCGTTGGCGCCCAGCTTGGCCTTGTTGGGCGTGCGGTCGAGGTCGATCATGATCTGGTCGATGATGCGCTGGTCCTCGGCCTCGACCCCGTTGATCTCCTCGAAGATCTCGTCGGTCACCGCGAGCACGGCCTTCTCCACGCCCTTGCCGCCGTAGCGCTTGCCGCCGTCACGCAGCTCGACCGCCTCGAACTGGCCGGTGGACGCCCCGCTCGGCACGGCGGCCCGGCCGCTGCTGCCGTCGTCGAGCACGACCTCGACCTCGACCGTGGGGTTGCCCCGGGAGTCGAGGATCTCGCGAGCGTAAACGACCTCGATGGTAGCCACGGGTAGCGCTCCTTAAGCGAAAGGCAATATGCCATCAGAGCCTATCGGTACCCCGGTGCACCGGTACGGCACGGTCACCCCCACGGCCCGGCCGCCGGAACGCGAGCTCGGGCCCGTCGCAGGTCAGCCGGTCGAGGACAGGCTCCAGGCCTGGAGGCGGCTGCCCGTCGCGACGACCAGCAGCCCGTCGCCCACCGCCAGCCCGGTGACCTTCCGGCCGGGCGCCAGGTCGCCCAGCCGCTCGCCGCGGTCGGCGTTCCACACGGTCACCCCGTCGCCGCCGCCGGCGATCATCCGGCGCCCGCCCGCGGCCGTGACGCCGACGTCCGCCGCGCCCGTGCTGAAGCCGCGCTCGAAGGCGCCGCTGTCCAGGTCGTACACGGCGGTCGAGCCGCCCGTGGTGACGGCGGCCCGGCCGTCGCCCAACGCGGCGACCGAACGCACCTCGCCCTTGCCGAGCAGCCCGGCGGGCGCCCCGACCAGGCCCCGGCCGGTGCCGACGAGGGCCTTGCCGGTGGACTCGTCCCAGGCCAGGGCGGTGACCGGGCCGGTCGCGAGGCGGTCGCTGGCGACGATGCGGTTGGAGGTCAGGTCGAGCGTCACGACCTGACCGTCGGGGCAGCCGATCACCACCGCGGGCTGCTTGCGCCACTGGCCGGACGCCAGCCGGGCCTCCGACCGGCACACCTGGTGCCACACGCCGGGACGGGCGTCGCCGATGCGCCAGCGCCGCACGATTCCGTCCGTACCCGTCCAGACGGCGGTCTGCCTGCCGCCCACGGGGATCAGCACGAGGGAGCGCACCGGCGTGGGGCCCGCGTCCGGGAGCCGGTCGAGCGGCTCGCCGACGCGCGGGTCCCACACCTCGATCGACTTGCCGGACCTCTCGGCGTAGGCGACGACGGGCGCGCCCTTGTGGTGCCCGATGGCCATCGCCGCGACGTCCGCCCCGGACGCGGGCCCGAACTCGGGACCGAGCTCGACCCCGAACGCCGCCGGCGCCCCGTTCTGCCCTTCGACGGCGGGAAGACCGGCGTTCCGCCAGAACATCCCGGCCCCCACGCCCAGGACGACGAGCACGCCCACCCCGGCCGCCGCCCACCGCATCCCCTGCCGCGCCTCGGAAGCCGCCGCCCGCACACCCCGCGGCTCATGCGGCGCCCTCCTGGGGGCATGGCCGCGCGGCGCCGCCGCCGTACGCCCCACCAACCACGCCAGCACCTCGTCGGCCGACGGCCGCGCCCCCGCCTCCTTGGCCAGGCACGCGCGCAGCACGCCCCGCAGCGGCTCGGGCACCTCGCGCAGGTCGGGCTCGGCGTGCAGGATGCGGTTCATGACGGCGGGGATCGAGTCCCGGCCGAACAGCGGCTGCCCGGTGGCGGCGAACCCGACGGTGGACGCCCAGCTGAAGACGTCGGACGCGGACGTCGCGCTTTCCCCCGCGATCTGCTCCGGCGACATGTACCCGGGCGTGCCGACGACGCTGCTCGCGGTGGTGGAGAGGTCCATGTCCCTGGCGATGCCGAAGTCGATCACGCGGGGGCCGTCCTGGCCCATCAGCACGTTGCTCGGCTTGAGGTCGCGGTGGACGATGCCCGCCCCGTGGACGGCGGTCAGCGCCGTGATCGTGCCGACCGCCAGCCGTTCCAGCTCCGCGCCGGTCAGGGGGCCGCCGTCGAAGACCAGGTCGTGCAGGGACGGCCCGTCGATGAACTCGCTGACGATGTACGGCCGCCCCTCGGCCAGCCCGCTGCCGTAGATCCGGGCCGTCCGCGACCCCGCCACCTTGGCCGCGGTCACGCTCTCGCGCAGGAACCGGCGGGTGGCCCGCTCGTCGCCCAGCAGCCGCGGATGCAGGACCTTGACGGCCGCGTGGCCGCCGTCGGCGTCGCGGCCCAGGAACACCGACCCCTGCCCGCCGTCGCCCAGCCGGCCGAGCAGGCGGTAGCCCGCCACCTCCCGCGGCTCCCCCGAGCGCAGCGGCCTCAGCTCCACCACCAGTCCCCCTCGGCTCGCCGGTTCAAGCCCCTCAGGATCCTGGCATTTGGCGACTTGTTCCGACAACCAGGGCGGTCAGGCGTTCGACTCCCACGCGCGTACGCGGTCGCGGTAGGCGCGGGCCGCGGCCCGCAGTTCGGCCTCGGGGTCCAGCCCGGCCTCCTGGGCCCGGCGTACGAGGTCGAACAGCTCCCGCGCCACGCCCTGGCCGATCGCCGACGCCAGCGCGTCGGGCGCGCCGGCCCGCTCGGCCCGGCGCAGCAGCTGGGCGGCCAGCGCGAGCGCGGGCTGGCCCATGGGGACGCCGTCGAGCACCGACGACGACTCCTCGCCCTTGGCCGCCCGCTCGGCCGCCTTGATCGCCTCCCAGTTGTCGCTGACCTGGTCAGCGCTCTCCGCCCGCACCGACCCGAACACGTGCGGGTGCCGCCGGACGAGCTTCTCGACGATGCCGGCGGCCACGTCGTCCATGTCGAACGTCTCGGCCACGCGGGCGTGGAAGACCACCTGGAGCAGCAGGTCGCCGAGCTCCTCGCGGAGCGCCGCGTGGTCGCCCTGCTCGATCGTCTCCAGGACCTCGTACGCCTCCTCCAGCAGGTACGGCACCAGCGACTCGTGCGTCTGCTTGCGGTCCCACGGGCACTCGGTGCGCAGCCGGTCCATCACCGCGACCAGGTCGAGCACCCGCGAGCCGGGCAGGTCGTACGAACCGGGCACGACCTCGATGAGCGGCGGCTCGTCGAGCGCGATGGCCGCGCGCCCGATCGCGCGCATGAAGTCCTCGTCGTCACCGGCGAGCCAGACCACCCGCTCGCGCACCGCCCGCCTGGACAGCGCGACCGCGTCGGGCACGACGACCTCCGCCTCGACCCCGGCGGCGGCCAGATAGGGAAGCTGCGGGTGGGCGTCGGAGCCGGTCAGGACGGGCCCCGAGCGCAGCGCCTGCCAGGCCTGGTCGCTCAGCAGGCCCGGCGCGACCCTGGGCGAGGTGGTGACGACGATCAGCGGCATCGGGCTAGCCCTGCTGCGGCTGCTGCTGCGCCTGCTGGGAGGACTTGCCGAACCGGCCCGGGTCGACGAAGCCCTGCTGGGTGAACTCGCCGTAACGCGGGCTGTAGATCGGCTTGATGCTCGTCAGCTCCTTGACGAACTTCTCCTGGGCCGCCTGGTCCTGGGCGTTGCCGAGCTGGTTGCGCACCTTGACCGCGCCCAGCTCCGCACGCAGGTAGCCGCGCGCGTCGGCCGGGCTGACGCCCCTGGCGATGAGGTTGATCTCGGGCGACTGGTACTGGCCCGGGTCCTTGAGCGCGGCGTCGATCTCGCCCTCGCTGACCTGCACGTTGTGCTTGGCCGCGAGCTGCCTGAACGCGCTCTCGTTCGCCATCCGGTAGAGCACGAACTGGGTGACGGGCACCCCGAGCTGCTCGGCCGAGACGTTGGCGCGCTTGAGCGCGGTCTCGTACTCCTGAACGTTCCTGGTCAGGTCGCGGGCCGAGATGCGCTCGCTCCCGACCACGGCCGCTGCTCCGGCCTCCATGGGCGAAGAGCAGGCGGTCAGCGCGGCGAGTCCTACCGCGCCGGCGGCCACAGCCACTCGAATCGACTTCACATGCGTCCCTTTCCGAACAAAAACCGCGCTCAGCTTACCCGCGCGGGCTCAAGAAACATCGCCTCGACCAGGTCGCCGCACCATTTGAGCAGATCGAGGTCGCGCAACGGCTGCCCGCCCAGCGGCTTGGTCTTGGGAACCGGCACGAGCAGGGTCTCGGCCGCCTGCTTGTAGATGGCCTTCTTGTACAGCCGGTCGAGCCTGACCTGCTGCGACTCCCGCAGCCGCGCCGGGCCGAACTTGATGTTCTGCCCCTGCAGCGTGACGTCGGTGAGCCCGGCCGCCCGCGCCCTGATCCGGAAGCGGGCCACCTCCAGCAGGTTCTCCACCTCCACCGGCGGCTTGCCGTAGCGGTCGGTGAGCTCCTCGCGCACCTCGTCGATGTGGATCGGCGCGACGATGGCCGCGATCCGCTTGTACGCCTCCAGCCGCAGCCGCTCGGAGGTGACGTAGTCGTGCGGGATGTGGGCGTTGATGGGCAGTTCGACCTTGACGTCCTGCTGCTCCTCCTGGACCTCGGCCCCGGACAGCTTGGCCTTCTGCTCCTGCACGGCCTCGGACATCAGGCGCACGTAGAGGTCGAAGCCGACGCCCGCGATGAAGCCCGACTGCTCGGCGCCCAGCACGTTGCCCGCGCCGCGGATCTCCAGGTCCTTCATCGCGACGTACATGCCCGCGCCCATCTCGGTGTGCTGGGAGATGGTGGCCAGGCGCTCGTGGGCGGTCTCGGTCAGCGGCTTCTCGGGCGGGTAGAGGAAGTAGGCGTAACCGCGTTCCCTGCCTCGCCCGACCCGGCCCCTGAGCTGGTGGAGCTGCGACAGGCCGTAGTTGTCGGCCCGGTCGACGATGAGCGTGTTGGCGTTGGGCACGTCGAGGCCGGACTCGACGATCGTGGTGGAGACGAGCAGGTCGTACTCGCGTTCCCAGAAGCCGACCATGATCTTTTCGAGCTGGTGCTCGTTCATCTGGCCGTGGGCCACCGCGATGCGCGCCTCGGGGACCAGCTCGCGCAGCCGCGCCGCCACCCGGTTGATGGAGGCCACCCGGTTGTGCACGAAGAAGATCTGGCCGTCGCGCATCAGCTCGCGCCGGATCGCCGCCCCGATCTGCTTCTCCTCGTACGGCCCCACGAACGTGAGGATCGGATGCCGCTCCTCAGGCGGGGTGAGGATCGTGGACATCTCGCGGATGCCGGTCAGGCCCATCTCCAGCGTGCGCGGGATCGGCGTGGCCGACATGGCCAGCACGTCGACCTGCGTGCGCAGATGCTTCATGGCCTCCTTGTGCTCGACGCCGAACCGCTGCTCCTCGTCGATGATGATCAGCCCGAGGTCCTTGAACCTGACCTCCGGGCTGAGCAGCCGGTGGGTGCCGATGACGACGTCGACCGCGCCCGACCTGAGCCCCTCCATCGTGCCCTTGACCTCGCCGTCGCTCTGGAAGCGCGAGATCGGCCTGATCGCGATGGGGAAGCTGGAGAAGCGCTCGGTGAAGGTGGACAGGTGCTGCTGCACCAGCAGCGTGGTCGGCACCAGCACGGCCACCTGCTTGCCGTCCTGGACGGCCTTGAACGCCGCCCGCACCGCGATCTCGGTCTTGCCGTAGCCGACGTCGCCGCAGATCAGCCGGTCCATCGGGACGCCGCGCTCCATGTCGCGCTTGACCTCGTCGATGGCTTCGAGCTGGTCGCCGGTCTCGGCGTAGGGGAAGGCGTCCTCCATCTCGCGCTGCCACGGCGTGTCGGCGCCGAAGGCGTGGCCCGGCGAGGCCATGCGGGCCGAGTAGAGCCTGATCAGCTCGCCGGCGATCTCCTTGACCGCCTTCTTGGCCCTGGACTTGGCCTTGGCCCAGTCGGCGCCGCCCATGCGGTTGAGCGTGGGCGCCTCGCCGCCGACGTAGCGGGTGACCTCGTCGAGCTGGTCGGTGGGCACGTAGAGGCGGTCGCCCTTGGCGTACTCGATGACCAGGTACTCGCGGGTCGCGCCCTGGACCGTGCGCTGGACCATCTCGACGTAGCGGCCGACGCCGTGCTGCTCGTGCACGACGTGGTCGCCGACCTTGAGCTGGAGCGGGTCGACCATGTTGCGGCGGCGCGAGGGCAGCCGGCGCATGTCCTTGGTGGACGCCTTCTGGCCCACCAGGTCGAGGTGGGTGAGCACGGCCAGGCGCGGCGTGATGAACCCGTGCTCGATCAGGCCGGTCGAGACGTGCACGACCTTGGGCTCGGGCGCCTTGTCCAGGTAACGCTGGAGCCTGGCGGGCACGTCGACGCCCTTGAGCAGCTCGACCATGCGCTCGGCCGGCCCGTGGCCCTCGCTGAGCAGCACGACCGCCTTGTCCTCGGCCAGCCAGCCCTTGATGTCGCCCAGCGCCTTGGCGGTGTCGCCCCGGTACGCCTCGGAGTCCTGCGCGTCGAGCTCGACGCCGTTGCCGAAGGGCGCCATCGTCCACCACGGCTGGCCCAGCGAGTCGGCGTGGCCGCGGATGTCCTCCAGCGTGCGGAAGGCTGCCGCGCCCAGGTCGATCGGCGCCTCGCCGCCGGCCGCCGCGTTGATCCAGGACGCCTCCAGGAACTCCTGCGAGGTGCGTACAAGCTCTTCGGCCCGGCCCCTGATGCGCTCGGGGTCGCACACGAACACCGCCGACCTGATCGGCAGGTGGTCGAGCAGCAGGTCCATCTCCCCCGCCAGCACGGGCGCGAACGCCTCCATGCCCTCGACCGGCAGGCCCTCGGCGAGCTGGTCGAGCACCTCGGCGAGCGCCGGGTGCTCCTGGGCCAGCTCCCGCGCCCGCGCCCTGACCTCGCCGGTCAGCAGCAGCTCGCGGCACGGCGGCGCGAACAGGCCGTCCTCGGCCGCCTCCAGCGAGCGCTGGTCGGCCACCTTGAACCAGCGGATCTCCTCGACGGTGTCGCCCCAGAACTCCAGCCGCAGCGGATGCTCCTCGGTGGGCGGGAACACGTCGAGCAGCCCGCCGCGCACGGCCACCTCGCCGCGCTTCTCCACCATGTCGACCCGGTGGTAACCGTTGGTGACCAGCCGCTCGACCACCGCGTCGAGGTCGGCGTCGTCGCCCGCCCTCAGCCTGATGGGCTCCAGGTCGCCGAGCCCCTTGACGATCGGCTGGAGCAGCGCCCTGACCGGGGCGACCACCACGCCGAGCGGGCCGGCGGCGGTGTCGCCCTTGACCGGGTGCGCCAGCCTGCGCAGCACGGCCAGGCGCTGACCCACGGTGTCGCTGCGCGGCGAGAGCCGCTCGTGCGGCAGCGTCTCCCAGGCCGGGAACACCGCGACCGAGCTGGGTTCGACGAGGCTGGTCAGCGCCGCCGCGAGGTCTTCGGCCTCACGCCCGGTGGCGGTGACGGCCAGCACGGTGCGCTGATCGTGCGCGGCCAGCGCGGCCACGCCGAACGGCCGCAGCGCCGAGGGCGCGATCAGTGAGACGTCGCCGCCCTCTTCGAGCGCGGCGGTCAGCTTCGGGTCGGCCCCGGCCCCCAGGGCAACAAGGTCAAGCAGTCCGGAAAGACTCATCAGATACGCCCACAGCCCCACGACGGCAACACAACTACCCCCGGCCGGGTAAGGTCGCGGGGGTCTCCACCCAGCCTACTCGGGGTGCGGCACCCGGTAACCGGGGACCGACGGCCAGCGTACGGTGAGCACCACCGACTCCTCCTCGGCGACCCACGAGTGGTCCACGCCCTTGCCCCACACCACATAGTCGCCGCGCTCGGCCAGCAGCACGCTGCGCCCCGGCAGCTCCACCCGGAACCGGCCGCTGATCAGGACGAGCAGGGCGGTGCGCTGCTCACCCCTGACCCACTGGGCACGCTCGTCGCCCGCCGGGTGCACACCCCACTTGATCTCGACTTCTTCACTGTGCCGTGGGTCGCCGAGGGGTTTGAAGTGACCGAGCAGCCAGCCGCGGTCGCCCGCGGCGTCGATGTCGGCGTTCCCCACGTAAACCTGCTCGTCCACGGGGCAGGACGCTAGCAGGGAAGTGCGTAACCGAGACCGCTCGATTGATTACTGTAGGTGACATGTCTGAGGTGCGATCAGTCGCCCAGCGAGGCGACATCTTCGGTCAACGGATCCGCGAGCACTGGGCCGGGCGGTTCAGCCGGCGGCTCGACCTGCTCGTCGCGGGGTGCGCCCACGACGAGCCGCTCGACGTGGAACCGCTGGAGGCCAGGGCCACGGGCGCCGACGAGGACCACCCGGTCATCAGAGACGTCGTGGAGGAGCGCGCCGACCTGGTGGCCTGGTCGCTCGGCGACCTGCGCTGCGTGCCGCTCCAGCACCGCGCCTACGACGTGATCCACCTGTCCTTCCTGCTCGAACGCGTCCAGCACGCCGAGCTGGTGTTCGACCGCCTGCTCCAGTCGCTGCGCCCGGGCGGCCTGGTGCTGCTGCGCATGCGCGACAGGAAGTCGGCCTACGGGGTGCTCGACCGGCTCACGCCGTCGTGGCTGCGTCGGCTGCTGTGGCGCGCGCTCGTCACCCCCGGCACGCCGGGTCCGCTGCCCGTCGTCTACGAGCCGCTGGCCTCCAGCGACGGCATGCACGCCTTCTGTCTCAGCCGCGGCCTGATGATCATCGACGACGAGCGCCGGATCAGCGGCCCGGCCCGCGCCGGCCGGCTCGGCTCCGCCGCCGTCAGGCTGGTCGACCGGCTGAGCGGCGGGCGCTACACCGCCTCCCACGACGAGATCACCATGGTGATCAGGAAGCCGCAACATCACTTCGCCCGCCTGCTCTAGCGACACGGCCCCATGAGTGAGTAGACTCCTTTCCTACCAATTCAATCGGAATAGTTGGGATGTCGGAAACCGTGGAGTGGACCCCGGACGCGCACGAGCTGGCCGACCTTGAGCTGCTGCTGTCCGGGGCGTTCGAGCCACTGACCGGCTTCCTGGGCCACGACGACGTGCACGCCGTGCACGAGCGCGGCACGCTCGCCGACGGCACTCCGTGGCCCGCGCCCGTCACCCTCCACCTTCCCGCCGAGGTCTCGCCCGGCGACGAGGTGCGGCTGCTCGACCCCGAGGGCCTGCCACTGGCCGTGCTCACCGTGGCCGCGCGCGAGGCCGACGGCCTGACCTCGGGCCCGCTCAAGGCGCTCGGCACGCCCGAGCACGGCCCGTTCGCCCGGCTGCGCCGCACTCCCGCCGAGGTCAGGGCCGAGCTCGGCGGCCGGCCCGCGCTGGCCGTCACCATGCGCGGGCCGCTCGACGACCTCACCGAGATCACCGCCACCGCCAAGGAGCTCGACGCGGTGATCGTGCTGCTCCCCCTCGCGTACGGCGAGGCGGGCCCCGGGGTCGTCCGCGCCGCGCTCCGCGCCGGGGAACGCCTGCCCGAGGGCACCCTCGTGGTCCCCGTCCCGCTGGCGCCGCGGGCGGAGCCGGAGATCGACCTCGAACTGCGCGAGCACGTCGCCACCGCCTACGGCGCGACCGAGCACTACGCGGGCCCCGAGCCCGTCACGCTGCCCGGCCCGCCCCACCGCCGCGGCCTGGTCGTCTTCTTCACCGGCCTGTCCGGCTCGGGCAAGTCCACCATCGCCCGCGGCCTGCGCGACGCGCTGCTGGAGCTCGGCACCCGCACGGTCACCTACCTCGACGGCGACGTCGTGCGCCACCTGCTGTCCAAGGGCCTGACCTTCTCCAAGGCCGACCGCGACCTGAACATCCGGCGCATCGGCTTCGTCGCCGCCGAGACCGCCCGCCACGGCGGCCTGGCGATCTGCGCCCCCATCGCCCCCTACGCGGCCACCCGCGAGGAGGTGCGCGAGGGCGTCGAGTCCGTCGGGGCCGACTTCCTGCTCGTGCACGTCGCCACGCCGCTGGAGGAGTGCGAGCGGCGCGACCGCAAGGGCCTGTACGCCAAGGCCCGAGCCGGCCTGATCCCCGAGTTCACCGGCGTCTCCGACCCGTACGAGGAGCCGGACGACGCCGACCTGGTGATCGACACCACGCACATCTCGATCGAGGCGGCCGTCTCCCAGGTCCTGGGGGCGCTGCGGTCCGGAGGATGGGTACGTTGATCGACTTCGCGCTGGTAGCCGGGTCCTTCGTCGTCGCCGTCGTCGTCGGTCTGACCGGCATGGGCGGCGGGGCGCTGATGACCCCGATGATGATGTTGTTCTTCAACGTCCCGCCGCTGGCCGCGGTCTCCAGCGACCTGGTCGCCTCGGCGGTGATGAAGCCGGTCGGCAGCGTCGTCCACCTGCGGCGCGGCACGGTCAACCTGCGGCTGGTGGGCTGGCTGTGCGCGGGGTCGGTGCCGGCCGCGTTCTGCGGGGTGTTCCTGGCCCGCGCGTTCGCCGTCACCGACGCGGTCAAGTACGCGCTGGGCGTGGCGCTGCTGCTGGCCGTCGCGGGCATGGCGGTCAAGGGCTGGCTCGGCGCGAGGGGCGGCTCGTCGAGCGCCCACGACATCGTCGTGCGCCCAATTCCGACCCTACTGGTCGGTACGGTAGGCGGGCTCGTGGTGGGCATCTCGTCCGTAGGTTCAGGTTCGCTGATCATCGTGGCCCTGCTCGTGCTCTATCCGGCGCTCAAGGCCAACCAGCTCGTCGGCACCGATCTCGTGCAGGCCGTGCCTCTGGTCGCGTCGGCCGCGCTCGGCCACCTGCTGTTCGGCGACTTCAAGCTGGAGCTCACGCTCTCGCTGCTCGTCGGCTCGATCCCCGGCGTCTACCTCGGCGCGCGGATCTCCTCACGCGCTCCGGGCGGCCTGATCAGGGCCCTGCTGGCGATCGTGCTGCTCGCCTCCGCGCTCAAGCTCCTGGACGTCGGCAACGCCCTCACCGCCTGGCTCCTCGTCACCGCCTGCGCGGTCACGTTCGCCGGCTGGCGGCTGCGCGGCGGCCTGCTCGCCCGGCGCGGCGACGCGAACGCGGCCGTCGGGCGGCCCCTGGAGGCGCGGCGCTAGAAGGCGCGGCGTCAGGGCCGCGGCACGCGGGTCGAGCGGAAGTAGCGGTCGCGGGCGAGCTGGGTGAAGGCGCGGGCCGCGCCCGGATCGGAGTCGAAGCTCGTGTTGCCGCGCGGCGCCCGCGGCGAGTCGAAGTACAGCAACGCCTTGATCTGCGGATACCGCTTGATCTGTCTCAGCACCGACTCGAAGAACCGCCGTTTGAAGGCCCGGTCGGCCGGCCGCTCGAACACCCCCCACTCGGCCACCATGACCGGCTTGCCGGGGAAGCGGGCCTGCATCCACCGGTAGAACCCCGGCCACTGCCCGTACTCCTTGCGGGTCTTGTTCACCAGCCCGTCGAAGTCGTGCACCCGGTCGTCGGCGTACGGGTCCATGGCCACCCAGTCCACCACGTCGTCGCCCGGATAGAGGTCCTCGAACCAGGGCTTGGCCGCCCAGTTGGGCGCCCCCATGTACGTCATGACCGTCACGGCGTTCTTCACCCCCTGCGCGCGCAGCCGGAGCACGACGTGCCGGTACATCGCCGCGTAGTCGGTGGCCTGCATGCCCGACCCCGAGCGGGCGTTCACGTCGTTCTCCGGCTCGTGGTGGAGGGTGAGGAAGAAACGTTCGGGGAAGGTGCGCCTGAGGTAGGCGGCCAGGCGGTCGATGCGGCGGTCGAGCGCGCCGTCGGCGATCTCGGCCCAGGTGCGGTCGAACGACGGCTTCCAGTTGATCATGAGCAGCCTGGGCCGGCCGGGGTCGCGGGCCAGGCCGATCTCCTGCGGGGTGGGGAACAGCTCGCTGCCGCGATGGTAGACGTGCAGCACGTCGGCGCCGGCGCCCATGCGGGACTCGGCCCCGCGCAGCGCCTCGGCCACGGGAGCGCCGGTGAAGACCTCGGGCGCCACGCCCCACCAGGCGCCGCAGGAGGGGATGAGCCTGGCGGTGACCGCGCAGGAGGGCGCGCCGGCCAGCTCGGCCGTGCTGGTGTCGACCCGGGCGGGCGCGCCCTCGGCCGTCGAGCAGGCGGCCGGGAGGGCGAGCACCGCGCAGATAAATGCGGTTTTCGTCGCGAAAGTCGCGAAATGAGAAAAGCCCCGAATCTGCAACGCCTTCCAACCCCCTTGTCGACGGACCCCGCCTGTCAAACCTGAACCTTGCCATGCCATTCCTCGAACTTCAGCCAGTGTGCTCGTCTGCCCAGCTCAAGGCACCTGTCCATCCACCCAGCTTTTTGCGAAATATCCTTTCAAAAATGGGCATCTTGGCGGCCGTACCGGAAAAAATCTTCAGTATTCGACTTGGGTAATATCCGTCCGGCCTATAGTGGGCGCACACTGCGGCAAGTGACGCAGCGTTGCCCACTCGCGACAGCGCGCATCCCCTCCAGGAGACCGTCCCCATGAGCCCGTCGCCGGATCTCCAGGCGCGCCGCCCGCCGGGCGCCGACCTGGACGAGCACCTCTCGCTGCTGCGCAGGCGCTGGCTGCTCCTCGTCGGTTGCGTGGTGGTCGGCGGCACCGCCGGGCTCGCCCTGATGCGGGCCACCCCGCCGGCCTACACCGCGATCACCCAGGTCCTGGTCACGTCCGTCGACGGCCAGGACCAGAGCAACCAGGTGAGCAACCGGCAGCGGGAGCCGCTCAACCTCGACACCGAGGCCCAGATCGCCCAGTCGGCGGTGGTCTCGGCCCGGGTCGCCCAGACTCTGCGGATCACGGCGCCCCGGCCGGTCGAGGTCTCCGTGCCGCCCAACTCCGCGGTGTTGTGGATCTCCGTGACCGACGCCGACCCCGTGGCTGCCGCCGCTCAGTCCCGGGCCTACGCCGACGCGTACCTGGCCAACAGGCGCGAGAGCGCGAAGGCCGCGATGGCCGAACGGCAGCAGGCGGTGCTGGCCAAGCTCAAGCAGGTCGACACGGGCCTCGACGCGGCCATCAAAGAGGTCGGCCGGCTGCCCAAGGGCAGCGCCGAGCACGCCATCGCCACCCAGCGCCAGAGCGTGCTCAACCGGCAGGCCGCCAGCCTGACGCTCAAGTACGACGCGCTGCGCACGATCGCGGTGACCCCCGGCTCGGTCATCAGCGAGGCGCTGCCGCCGACCCGGCCCAGCTCGCCCAGCCTGCCGCTCTTCCTCGGCACCGGCCTGATGGCCGGCCTGCTGCTCGGCGCGGCGGCGGCCTACACCCGCGACCGGCTCGACACCCGGCTGCGCACGGCCGCCGACGTCGAGCGGCTGACCGGGCTGCCCGTGCTGACCGACCTGTCGGCCTCCCGCGAGCACGGCGTGCTGCACGAGCTGGCCTGCGCCGTGGTCGCGGCCTGCCCGGGCCAGCGGCTGCTGGTCCGGTCGCTGCCCCCCGACCTCTACGCCTCCTCACTGGCCGAGCCGCTGGCCATCAGCGCGCCGCTGTCGGTGCTCGACGGCTCCGACGTCCGTGACCTGGCCAGGGCCGACGCGGCGCTGCTGCTGGTCGGGCTGGGCCGGGTCAGCGCGCCCGAGGTGACGGCGGCCGCCCGCCATCTGGAGCGGCACGACGTGCCGATCGTCGGCGTGGTGACGGCCACCGACGCGGTGCCGGAGTTCGTCCCGCTGCTGGAGCCGCGTACCCACACCTCGCTCGGCAAGCTCGTCGCCACCGGCGAGCTGGAGGTGAGCCTGGCGGCCGAGACCACGCCCATGCCGTCGTTCCACCACCGGCAACGCAAGCAGACGTGACAGGACCAGCCTGGCCGATCGCGGCGCTCCTGCTCGGCTACCCGGTCTGGTGGGCGCTGGGGTTCGGCGGCCTGTCGGTGATCGTGCTGGCCGCGCCGATGGCCGTGATCCTGTGGCGGCGCCGGCCGGTCCGGGTGCCCCACGGGTTCGGCCTGTGGCTGCTGCTGCTCGCCGGCTACCTGCTGAGCGCGATGATGCTGGACGAGCTGCCGCCCGGCACGTACGGCGAGTTCAGCTCCGGCCGCCTGATCGGCTGGGCCATGCGCCTGGCCCTGTACGTGTCCGTCCTGGTCATGGTGCTCTACCTGGGCAACCTGACCGAGCGCGAGCTGCCGCAACTGCGCCTGGTGCGCTGGCTCGGCGTGCTGTTCCTCACGACGGTCGCCGGCGGCCTGCTCGGCATGGTCTTCCCGCACTTCGGCTTCACCTCGCCGGTGGAGATGCTGCTGCCCGGCTGGATCAGCGAGAACTCCTTCGTCCAGAACCTCATCCATCCCACGGCCGCCCAGACCCAGAAGGTGCTCGGCTACTCCGCGCCCAGGCCGGAGGCGCCCTTCGAATGGGCCAACGCGTGGGGCAGCAACGCGTCGGTGCTGCTGATCTGGTTCGTCGTCGGGTGGTGGACGTACGGCGGGCGGGGACGCCGGGTGCTGGCGGTCCTGGTGATCGCGCTGGCCGCGGTCCCGGTCGTGTACTCGCTCAACCGCGGCCTGTGGATCGGGCTGGGGCTGGCGGTGGCGTACCTGATCGTGCGGGTGGCGGGCCGTACCAGGGTCGCGCTGTGCGGGGCGGTGGCCGCCGGGCTGGTGGTGTTCGCGCTCAGCCCGCTGGCCTCGGTGTTCGCCCAACGGCTGGACAAACCGCACTCCAACGACGTCAGGGCCTTCACCATGACCGCCACGGTCGCCGCGGCCCGTCACTCGCCGGTCATCGGCTACGGCAACACCCGCAACTCGCTCGGCAACCACCGCTCGATCACCACCGGCAAGACCCAGTGGTGCGCGGCCTGCGGGCACCCGCCGCTCGGCAGCGACGGGCAGCTCTGGCTGCTGCTGATCACCCAGGGCTTCACCGGGGCCGCCCTCTACGTGGCCTTCTTCCTCGGCGCCATCCGCCGCCACTGGGCCGACCGCTCCCCGATCGGGCTGGCCGGGGTGCTGGTGATGGGTCTCGTGCTGCTCTACATGTTCGTCTACGACGGCCTGGTGACGCCGCTGAGCCTCTATCTCATCTCGTTCGCCCTGCTGTGGAGGAACGCATGAAGGACGCCTCCGCGCGGCTCGGATACCTCCGCGAGACCGTGCGCCTGCTGTATCCGGGCACCGGGTCGCCGCGGCCGTACTCGGTGCTGCCGCACCGGGTGCTGCCCCGGCGGCTGGCCCCGCGGCGCTGGTGGCACGTGGGGGGCGCGGTCACCGTGCCGGTCGAGGACTCCATCGCGGCCTACCTGGGCGAGGTGTTCGACGCGCCCGTGGAGACCGTGCTCCACGTGCGTCCCGCGCTGCGGCCCAATCGCAAGCCCGTGCTGGAGGCCCGTACCGGGGGGCGGCTGCTGGCGTTCGTGAAGGTCGGTGACGGCCCGCTGGCCCGCGAGCTGGTCGGCCGCGAGGCGGCCGCGCTGCGCGGCCTGGCCGGGGCGCCGCTGAAGACCGTCGTCGTGCCCGACGTGCTGCACCACGGCGAGTGGCGCGGCCTGCCGGTGCTGGCGCTCTCGCCGCTGCCCGTACGGCGCGGCCGGGTGCCCCCGTCCCTGCTGCACGCCGCCGTCAAGGAGATCGCCGCCACCGGCGGCCCCTCGCCGGCCTGGCACGGCGACCTGTCCCCGTGGAACATCTGCCCGTCCGCCGACGGCCGGCTGCTCGTCTGGGACTGGGAGCGGTACGAGACCGGCGTGCTCTACGGCCTCGACGCCGTGCACCACTTCTTCCAGCGCGCGCTGCGCAGGATGGCCCCGCCCACGGCGGCCCGCGCCTGCGTGGCCAGGGCGGCCCGCGAGCTAGCCCCGCTCGGCCTGTCGCCGGCCGAGGCCAAGCGCACGGCGCTGCGCTACCTCATCGCGCTGGCCGACCGGCACGCCGCCGACGGCCACCACCCGCTCGGGCCGCCCGAGACCTGGCTCAACCCGGCCGTCGACCACGAGGAGCTGCTGCCATGAGGACGATGAAGCGGCCGGTGCTGTCCATCTCGCGTCTGGCGGGCCGGTTCACGTCCAGCGCGCGGGTGTTGCCGTCGTTCCTCATCGTGGGGGCGCAGCGGTGCGGCACGACCTCGCTCTACCGGGCGCTGGCCCAGCACCCGCTGCTGCTCAAGCCCGTCCTGCACAAGGGCGTCCACTACTTCGACGTCGGCTACGACCGGCCGATGGCCTGGTACCAGGCGCACTTCCCGCTGCGGGCGGGCGCGGCGCTGCTCGCCCACCGGTACGGCGGCCGGGCCCACGCGTTCGAGTCGTCCCCCTACTACCTGTTCCATCCGCTGGCCGGGGAGCGGATCGCCGCCGACCTGCCCGGGGTCAAGCTGATCGTCCTGGTCCGCGACCCGGTCGCGCGGGCCTCCTCCGCCCACGCCCACGAGCTGGCCAGGGGCTTCGAGTACGAGTCGCACTTCGAGTCCGCCCTGGAGCTGGAGGCCGAGCGGCTGGCCGGGGCGGAGGAGAGCCTGCGCGTGTCGCCGTTCGCCGAGCACCACTCCCACCGCCACCACGCGTACGTGGCCCGCGGCCGGTACGCCGACCAGCTCGACCGCCTCGAACCGCTCTTCGGCCGCGACCGTCTCCTGGTGCTCGACAGCCACCGGTTCTTCGCCGAGCCCGAGACCGCCTACGACCGCGTCCTGGAGTTCCTGACGGTGCCGCACCTGGGCTATCCGGCCTTCGAGCGGCACAACGGCAGGCCGCTGCCCCGGCCGGTGCCCCGCGTGCTGGAGCAGGCGCTCAGGGACCATTTCGAGCCCTACGACGCGCGGCTGACGCGCTGGCTGGGCGGTGAGCCGTCGTGGCGCCGGTGATGGTCCGGCGCGGGATCGCCGGGCTGACCGGGGCCGGGGTGAGCGCGCTGGCGCAGTTCCTGGTGGCCGTGGTGGTGACCAGGGCGTTCAGCCCGGCGCAGGCCGGGGCGTTCTTCAGCGTGACGGCCCTGGCCCTGATGGCGGCCGGCATCGCCAAGCTGGACGCCGGCAACGGGCTGGTGTACTTCATCGCGCGAGCCAAGACGTACGACTATCGCGGTATTTCTGGATATTTCCGGGCGGCCCTGGTGCCGTGCGCGCTCGCCGCCTGCGCGGCCGGCGTGCTGCTGGAACCGCGCATCGGGCTGCTGGCCTGGGCCCTGCCGGTCATCGTGCTCGGCGACGTCGCCCTGGCCGCCACCCGCGGGTTCGGCTCGATGCGGCCCACCGTTTTGCTGGACGGCGTGCTGCTGCCCGTCGCGCAGCTCGTGCTCGTCACCTGGGCGGCTCTCGCGCACGCGCCGCAATGGCTGCCGGCGGCCTGGGCGCTGCCCTTCCTGCCGCTGCTCGTCCTGGCCCTCGCCGGTCTGCGCGGACGGGCGCCGCGCACGCCGTACCTGCCGGGGACCGGGCGCGACCTGTGGCGTTACACCGCGCCGAGGTCCGTCGCCGGAGCCATCCAGGCCGTGTTCCAGCGGCTGGACATCGTGGTCGTCGCCTGGCTGGGCGGGCCGGCCCAGGCCGCCGTCTACACGGCCGCCACCCGGTTCCGGGTCGTCGGGCAGCTCGCCAACCAGGGGCTGGCGCAGGCCGTACAGGAGCGGCTGGTCCGGGCGCTGGCCGACAGGGAGCTGGGCCGGGCGCGCGAGCTGTACCAGGCCACCACGATCTGGCTGGTGCTGCTGACCTGGCCGGTGTGGCTGGGCTACGCCGTCCTCGCGCCGTGGCTGCTGCGCGTCTTCGGCCCCGCGTACGGCGCCGCCGCCCCCATCGCCCTCGTCCTGGCCGGGACGATGCTGGTGGCGACCGCCTGCGGCATGGTCGACGTCGTCCTGACCGCCGCCGGCCACACTCTGACCAGCCTGCTCAACCTCCTGGCCGCGATCACCTGCACGGCCACGCTCGACCTGGTCCTGATCCCCTCCCACGGCGCGTTCGGCGCGGTCGTCGGCTGGTCGGGCGGGGTGATCGTGAAGAACCTGCTCCCTTTGTGGCAGCTCCACCACCGCTACGGCCTGCGCCCGTTCGGCCGCCACACCCTGCCCGCCCTGCGCCCGCGCACCTGGGCGACGGCCGCGTGAACGCGCCCGTCCTGGTCACCGGCCTGCCGAGGAGCGGCACGAGCTGGGCCGGCAAGATGCTCACCGCCGGAGGCGGCCTGGTCTACGTCAACGAGCCGCTCAACCCGCAGCACCCGCCCGGCCGCTGCCCCGGTGTGCTGCGGGCCGAGGTCACCCACAGGTTCCAGTACATCTGCGACGACAACGCCACCGACTTCCTGCCCGCCTTCCGCGACACGGTCGCCCTGCGCTACCACTGGCTGCCCGAGCTGCGCGCCAACCACTCCCCCTACGACCTGGCCCGCCTGGCGCGGTACGGCACGGCGTTCGCGTTAGGCCGCCTGACCGGGCGCCGGGCGCTGCTGGACGACCCGTTCGCGGTGTTGTCGGCCGGGTGGTTCGCCCGGCGGCTGGGCTGCGCGGTGATCGTCCTGGTGCGCGATCCGGTGTCGTTCGCGGCGAGCTGGCGGCGGCTCGGCTGGCGGTTCGACGTCCGCGACCTGCTGGGCCAGCCGCTCCTCGTCCGCGACCATCCCGGGCTGCTGGACCTGCGTCCGCTGCTCGGCTGCGCCGACGACCTGGCCACGACCGCCGCCCTGTGGCGGGCCGCCCGGTCGGTGCTGGCCGCCACGCCCGGTGTCCTGGTCACCTCGTACGAGTCCCTGGCCGAAGACCCGGTCACCGGCTTCAAAGCCCTGTACGCCCACGCGGGGCTGCCCTGGACGCCGTCCGCCGAACGCCGGATCGTCCGGGCCTGCACCACGCCGTCCCGCCGGTCGGCGGCCTTCGCCTGGTCGGGCCTGTCGCGTACGGCCTTCCGCCCGATGGACTCCCGTCACGCCGTGGCCACCGCGGCCCGGGGGCTCACCGCGCAGGAGGCGGCCCGCGTCCGGGCGCTCACCGCCTGAGCCTGGTCAGCAGGCAGCCGGCGAGCAGGCGTACCGCGAAGGGGAGGTCGTCCACGAGGTAGCGCCGCGCCAGCCGTCCGGGCTCGCTCATCAGCCGGAACGCCCACTCCAGCCCGGCCCGGCGCATCCAGCGCGGCGCCCGCTGGACCGTCCCGGCGGCGAAGGCGATGGCCGCCCCGCAGCCCACGAACCACGCCTCGGGCAGCTCCTCGCGCAGCTCCGCGATGAGCAGGTCCTGCCGGGGGAAACCCAGCCCGACGAACACCAGGCGGGGACGCGCCGCGACCACCCTGCGCCGCACCCGCTCCCTCCCCTCGGCCGTGTCGTCGAAGCGGTACGGCGGCGCGTGCACCCCCGCCACCTTCAGCCCGGGACGGCAGCTCCTGAGCTCGTCGGCGGCCAGCTCGGCCACCCCCGGCGGCCCGCCGAGCAGGTAGACCGGCCAGCTCCGGGCCGCGGCCACCTCGCTGAGCGACCAGATCAGGTCGGCCCCGGTGACGCGCTCGGGCAGCGGGGTGCCGAGCAGCCGGGCCGCCCACACCAGCGGCATCCCGTCGGCCACCACGATGTCGGCCGAGCGCACGAGTTCCTGGAGGGCGGGGTCGCGGGCGACGGCCCGGCAGATGTCGACGTTGGGCGTCACGATGCGTCCGCCCCGGCCGGCCGCCGCCTCCGCGGCCACCCAGCGCACGACGTCGGCCTCGGAGACGACGTCCACGCCGACCCCGCCGACCTGCACCCGTTCCCTGACAGCGGCCGCCCCGCGACCGGCCGGGCCCCCGGAAGGCCGGGTGACCACGGAACCGGAACGCCGGGCCCTGCCGACACCGGCCTCGGGCCCCCGGGTCCGCGCGGACGCGGCTTCGGAGGCGTGGGTCCTGGCCGCCGCCGCCTCGGAGGCGTGGGGTCGCGCGGGTTCGGGGGCGGCGGTCCTGGCCGCCGCCGTGTCG
>NZ_JBEYTJ010000058.1:0-51611 GCF_040642995.1 Nonomuraea sp. NPDC047529
CCTGGCACCCGCCGGTCGCGGCCGCGACCGCGGTCGTGGCCGCCGCGATCGAGCTGTGCCGCGATCGCCCGGAACGGGCGGGACGGCTGCTCGGGGCCGCCACCGTGCTGGGCGGCTGGACCGGCACCGGCGCCGCCGACGCGCGGCGGCTCGCCCGGCAGGCGGAAGCAGCGCTGGGCGCCGCCGGGTTCGCCGCCGCGCACGCGGACGGTGCGGCGGCGTCGCGGGCCGGGGCCGAGGGGCTGGTGACGGCGGTCTTCGCCGCGCCGCTCAGCTAGCACCGGGCACGGGCTTGCCGAACATCGTGCAGGTCACGGCCATCTGGAGCGCCTGGGCGGCCTTGGCCACCTTCGGGTCGCCCCCGAACTCGGCCCAGTACTCCGCGCTGATGAGGACGGTCGCCGTGCGCTTGCCGGTTCGGTCGGTGAGGTTGGTGGTCAGGTAGCCGGGCATGCCGCCGTCGTGGCCCCAGAACGTGCCGCACGGATGGGCGCCGGTCTGGATGCCCAGCCCGTATCCGGGACCGTCCGGTTCGCGCGGGTCCATCGGCACGGTGGTGCGGAGCTGGGCGAGCTGGGCGGCGGGCAGCAGTTCGCCGGACATGAGCGCGGCGTGGAAGCGGGACCAGTCGCGCGTGGTGGACACCACCGCCCCCGCCGGGCCGCCCCACCCGGGGTCATGGCCGGAGACGTCCACGTGGCCGTCGTGGCGCGGCCCGGCGAGCCGCCGGAACGCGGCGGGCACCGCGGACGGCAGGTGGGCGGCGTCCGGCTCGTAACCGCGGGCGTGGGGGCCGCGCCAGGCGGGGCCGGTGGCGTAATAGGTGTGATCGAGGCCGAGCGGCCGGGCGATCCGGTCTCTGAGCAGGTCGGCCAGGCTCGTCCCGGTGACCTTCTCCAGGACGGCGCCGAGCGCGGCGTAGCCGGTGTTGCTGTAGGACCACTTCGCGCCGGGCGCGAACAGCGGAGCGTGTCGCACCCCCACGGCCAGCAGCTTCTCCGGGGTCCACCGCCGCCGGTCCCTGCCGAGCATCGAGGCCCGGAGCGCCGGGTCGTCGGTGTAGTCGTACAGGCCGCTGGTGTGGTTCAGCAGCATGCGCAGCGTGATCGTCCCGCCACCGGGCACCTTGCCGGGCAGCCACTTGTCCACCGGGTCGGTCAGGGCGAGCCGGCCCTCGGCGACGAGTCGCAGCACGAGCACGGCGACCATGGTCTTGGTGTTGGACCCCATGCGGAACTCGTCCCCGGCCTTGAGCACGTGGTCGCGTGCGGTCCAGGCGGCCTGCTCGGCGATCTCGACGGGCCGCCCGCGGCCGTCGTCGACCCGTACGATCACGCCGGGCGCCCCGGCCGCCACCACGTCCCGCGCCAGGCGCGACAGCAGGGCCCGCGGGTCGTCCCCGGCCGGCCGGGCCGTCGCGGCGGCCGGGAAGAGCGCGGCGACGGCCAGGCTCCCGACCGGCACCGCGGCCGTGAACGCGCGCAACCACCGTGGCCGCGCCGCACGACGGGACGGGACATCACATGGGTACATGAACCGGTTCCTCCTGAGCTGGGTGACGCGAACGCCTCCACCCTCCGGCCCCTCGCTCACAAACCGCACACATCCCGCTGTCAGCCGCCGCCCGCCGATGAGTTCCGGCCGCGGGCGAGGTCTTTCCTCACGGAACGACAGCAAGGAGTGGTCCGTGTGGATCTGTACAGCGTGGTGTGCGTACGCGACCGGGTGGCGGCGCAGAAGTGGTACGAGGCGTTCTTCGGCCGTCCGGCGGACGAGATCGTCGGCGAGGAGCACCTGTGGCAGGTCGGCGAGAACGCCTGGGTGGTCGTCGACGACCGGCACATGCGGGCCGCGCGCGTGGGCGGCACCATGATCACGTTCGGCGTGACCGGCCTCGACGACATCCTGGCCCGGCTGGCCGAGCACGGCATCGAGCACGGGCCCGTGGAGACGTACGGCAACGGCGTGCGCCACGTGGACGTCCTCGACCCGGACGGCAACAGCCTCTCGCTCGCCGAGGCCCCGCCACGATGATCCCGTTAGGCTCGGGACGTGTTCGACTCCGCCGACTTCGATCTGGCGCCCTACGCCGGCCTCGACACCTCGGCGTACGTGCGGCACACGTACAACAGCTGGGACGACGCCGGCTGGCGGTCACTGCTGGTGCAGACGTTCCGGCACGCGCCCGAGGTCGACCACCTCCCCCTGCCCGCCGTGTCCGACCTGCATCTCGTGCTCTGCGTGGCGGGGAGCGCCGACCTGCGGATACGGTCCGGTGGCCGGCCGGTCCGGCGGCGCTGGGTCCCGGGGCGGCTGGAGCTCATGGTCCCCGGCCGCGCCGGGTCGATCGGCTACCGGGCGGGGGCCGGGCTGAGCACCGTCCAGGTGCACGTCCCGGCGGGGGCCGTCCGGCGGGCCGCCGACGCGCTGGGCGGTCGCGAACCCGACTTCGAGGCGTCGGCCGCCGCGCTGGCGGCCGGTGACCCGGTCGTCGAGCAACTGCTGCGCGCGCTGCCGGGCCGCGCCGGAGCGGGCGACCTGTACGCGGAGTCCGCCGCCGCCTTCCTCGTGACGCACCTGCTGACCCAGGGCCGGGCCGAACGTCTGCCCGGCCCCGAGCACGCGGCCGTCCGGGCGGGCGTCGCCATCATGACCGAGCGGCTGGCCGAGCCGTTGACGCTGGCCGTCATCGCGGCCGAGGTGCATCTCAGCGTGTACCACTTCGTCCGGGTCTTTCGGGAGGGGACCGGCCTGACGCCCCACCGGTACCTGACGCGGCTGCGCATCGAGGAGGCGCGGCGGCTGCTGTCGTCCACGTCCCTCAGCGTCGAGCAGATCGCCGGGCGGTGCGGGTTCGCCAGTCCGGGCGCATTGTCGGCGGCCTTCCTGCGGCAGACCGGCGTACGGCCGTCGGCGTACCGCAAGCACTGATCGCCTGCCGGCGTACCGCGCGCCTGCCCCGGACCGCAAGAACCGATCGATCGTCGGCAATCGTGCGCATGGCCCCCGGACGCGGCCGGTCCCTACGTTGGGGCTCATGCCGTACTCCTTCGCCGTGACCGCGCGCTCGCAGGCCGCCCCCGACGCCGTCTTCGCGGCGCTCACCCACGCCGCCACCTGGCCGTCATGGTCGCCGATCGACTCCGCCGACGTCGAGGGCGGCGATCCGGCGGCACGGCAGCGGGCCGGGGACACCAGGGTCTTCCGCACCGGGCGCAACGTCTCCCGGGAGCGGATCGTCGAGCTCGTCCCCGACCGGCGGTTCGTCTACGACAACCTGGGCGGCCCGTTCCGCTCCTACCGCGGGACGATCGAGCTCGCCCCGACCGCCGGCGGCGGCACCGACATCACCTGGTCCGCCGTCTTCGAGCCGAAGCTGCCGCTGTCGGGGGGGTTCTGGCGCTGGTACCTGACCCGCTTCCTGCGGGGCATGGCCGACGGCCTCGCCACGTACGCCGCCCGCACGACGAGCTGAGATTCCATGTTTGCCGAGGCTGATCCGGGAAGAGTGGGTGGGCAACGTACTCTAGATCATCAGGAGGAAACGCCTTGTCTCAGGACATGTGGAGCTACGGTTCCGACGTCTACGGCGACAAGACACTGGACGTGGTCGGCTTCGACGTCGAGGCCACCGACGGCTCGATCGGGTCGGTGGACGAGACGAGCCACACCGTCGGCGACAGCTACCTGGTGGTCGACACCGGCCCGTGGATCTTCGGCAAGAAGGTCGTGCTGCCGGCCGGCACCGTCACGCGGATCGACCCGCAGGAACGCAAGGTCCACCTCGCGCGGACCAAGCAGGAGATCAAGGACTCGCCGAAGTTCGACGAGGACGCCACATACAACGACGACGCCCACCGCGACGAGGTGGGCGCGTACTACAACCGCTTCAACGGCACCATCTGACCCCCGGCGACCCGGGTGACCCGTTCGGGGCCGCCCGCCGGACGCGACACGCACCGCGGAGGCTGTCAAGGCCCCACAACCTCCGCACCCGGCGGGCCCCCGAGGGGCATCCCAACAGGGTCACGGGGTGGTCTGGTGGGTCAGGATGTGGAGGGCGTCGGCGGAGGGTGGGTCGGACGGGGTGTAGATCTCGACCCGGTGGTCCGGGCTGTCGGGCTGGAGCCAGACCTGGTAGTCCACGCTGACGGCGCCGACCGTGGGATGCCGCAGGCGCATCGTGCCCACCGTGCAGTCGGCGACCTCGCCCACCGCCCACAACGTCGCGAACTCGTCGCTGCGCATCGTGAGCTCCCCGATCAGCTCGGCCAGGCGGGCGTCCGTGGGGAAGCGGCCCGCGGTGAGCCTGAGGTAGGCGACGTGGATGCGGGCGAGTTCGTCCCAGTTGCGGTGCAGGTCGCGGAAGAGCGGGTCCAGGAAGAACATCCTCGGCATGGACGGGCGGCTCTCCGGATCCCAAGGCGCCTCGAACGGCAGGTGCTCGCCCATCAGCGCGCGACCCGTACGGTTCCACGCCAGGACGTCCCCACGCCGGCCGAGCACGACCGCCGGCGTCGTCTCCTTCAGCGACTCCAGAAGCGCGAGCACCCGCGGATGAGGCTCCTCGCGGGGCGGCCGGGACAGCCGGGCGCGGGAGGGCTGCCGGGCGAGGTTGTGCAGGTGGACGGTCTCGATCCGGTCGAGCCGCAACACCCGCGCGAGGGCGTCGAGCACCTGCTCGGAGGCGGTCTCCGCGAGCCCCTGCTCCAGACGCGTGTAGTACCCGGCGCTCACCCCGGCGAGCTGCGCCAGCTCCTCACGCCGCAACCCGGGAACTCGGCGGGCCGTCCCGAAGGTACGCAGCCCGATCGCGGCGGGCGTGACCCGGTCACGACGGCTCTTCAGAAACGTTCCGAGACTCTCCACACCGTCGAGCCTAGGCCGACCGGTCGGGTCCGTGGGTACACCTGCTGGGTGCACCCACGCCAGGGGGATGGTTGCCGGGCGCGTCCTGCCCGAGTGTCGGCCCCATGTCTCGACAGCACACGCACACTCCTCCGGGCCTGCGGGCCTGGCTCGGCCTCCTGGTGATCCTCGGGCCCGTCCTGCTGGTCTCCATGGACGGCTCGATCCTGTTCCTGGCGATGCCCCGGATCAGCCAGGCCCTCACGCCGACTGCCGACCAGGCCCTGTGGACCCTCGACATCTACGGCTTCGCGGTCGGTTCCCTGCTCATCACGTTCGGCAACCTCGGCGACCGGTACGGGCGGCTGCGGCTGCTCCTGATCGGCGCCGCCGTGTTCGGCGTCGGCTCCACGGCGGCGGCGTTCGCGCCCAGCGCCGAGCTCCTGATCGCGGCCCGCGCGCTGATGGGGGTGGCGGGCGCCACCCTGCTGCCGTCGGCGCTGGCCGTGCTGAGCGAGCTGTTCGCCGACCCGCGGCGACGGGCGCAGGCCATCGGCGTCTTCGCCGCGGCGTTCGCGGCCGGGTTCGCCGTCGGGCCGATCGCGGGCGGCGTCCTGCTGGAACGGTTCTGGTGGGGGGCGGTCTTCCTGATCAACCTGCCCGTCATCGCGCTGTTCCTGATCTTCGCGCCGGTCCTGCTCCGCGAGGTGCGCACGACGCGTGCCGGCCGCGTGGACGTGCCCAGCGTCGTGACCTCGGCGGCCGGCCTCCTGCTCACGATCTACGCGCTCAAGAACGCCGCCGCGGAAGGTCCGTCGATCGTCCCGGTGGTCGCGGGGGCGGCCGGGGTGGGGCTGCTGGTGTGGTTCGGCCGCAGGCAGCGGAGCCTTCCGCACCCGTTGATCGAGTTCTCGCTGTTCCGCGACCGGGTGTTCACGGTGGCGATCATCACGGGGCTGCTGCCGCTGGCGGCGTGGTCGGCGACGGCGTACCTGTCGGGTGTCTACCTGCAGTCGGTGCTCGGCCTGCCGGTGCTGCACGCGGCGCTGCTCGCGCTGCCCGGCGCGGTGGTGCTCACCGTCACCTGCGTCGTCACCCCCTTCGTGGTGGAACGCGTCGGCAAGCGTGCCGCGCTCGCCGTCTGCCACTTCTCCATCGCCGCGGGGCTGCTGGTCCTGCTCCCCACGGCCGTCACGGGCGGGGTCGGCTGGTACGTCGCCTCGACCGTCGTCGCGGGCGTCGGCTACGGGATCTCGTTCAGTGTCGTGGCCGACACCGCCGTCGGGGCCGTGCCGCCGGAACGGGCCGGGGCGGCGGGGGCGCTGGCCGAGACCAGCAACGAGATCGGCAACGCGCTCGGCATCGCGCTCCTCGGCTCGCTCGCGGCCCTGGTCTTCCGGCTCCAGGGGCCGGACCTGGCCCCCACGCTGGACGGGACCCTCCAGCTCCCCGCCCTCGTGCCGGCGGCGGTCACGCAGGCCAAGACGGCCTTCGTCACCGGGTTGCACGTCGCGGCGGCGGTGGCCGGCGTCCTGCACGTGGTGCTCGGCGTCGTCGCCCTCCGGCCGGCGCCGGTGCGGAACGGCCTGCGTCCGGTCAGTCCGGGGCTGTGAGGGGGCTCGTTCACCTGTCCGTCAGGAAGGCGAGGGCGTCGGGGGCGAAGCGCTTGTCGGTGAAGGTGCCGCTGTGGGTCCGTCCGGGGTAGACGGTCAGCCGGGAGCCTGGGATGCCGTCGACCGTCTCCCGGGCCAGGTCGAGCGGGTAGACGAGGTCGTCGGCGCCCTGGATCAGCAGGGTGGCCGCCTTGATGTCGTGCAGGCGTCCGCGCAGGTCGAAGCCGTCCTCGGCGTTGAGCACGGTGACGGCGTCGGTGCGGTCGGCGCGGCCGCCGTCCGAGAGCCAGAGCAGGCCCTTGAGCAGGACGCGGCCGAGCGCCGATTCGGTGACGATCTCGGCCAGCGCCGGGCTCGGCCGCCTGCCCTGGCGGGCGCGTTCGATGTAGCCGCGCTGGGCCCGCCTGCCGGCCGGGCCGAGGGTGCACGCCGTGCCCGCCAGGACGAGGCGGTCGACCAGGCCGGGATGGTCGGCGGCGAGTTGCAGGGCGATGGATCCGCCGGTGGACAGGGCCAGCACGTCCACCGGGCCCTCGAACGTGGTCCTGATCGCCTGGGCGAAGATCGCGGCGAGGTCGGCCATGGTCGTGGTCGGCGGCAGCCCCGGCGGGCGGTTGACGACGTACACGGTGAAGTACGAGGTGAACGGCCGCACCATGCGCATCGTGGACCAGCGCGTCAGACCCGTCGGGTTGGCCGCTTCGGGGGTGTAGATCAGGACGATCAGGGGTGGTCCTTCGCCGGCCGACAGATACGGCAGGTCGTTCAGCATGGGGAGATCCATATCCGTGTGAACTATTTGGATTTTTGTTCACAGGATACGGCAACGCGTCGACGGCCGTTGATCGGCCGGCCGATGGGCTACAGTCGTCCGCCATGGCCGAATCCTCCTACCTCACCACGACCGCCGACGCCTACGACGCCGTCGCCGAGCTGTACGCCGATCTCGCCCGGGACTCGCTCGCCCGCCTGCCGCTGGATCGCGCGATGATCTCCGTGTTCGCCGAGCTCGTACGGGCCACAGGACCCCGGCCCGTCGTCGAGGCCGGCTGCGGCCCCGGCTACATGACGGCCCACCTGCGTGACCTCGGCCTCGACGCCTTCGGCATCGACCTGTCCCCCGCGCTGCTCGACATCGCCCGAAGGGACTTCCCCGGCCTGCGTTTCGAGCTCGGCTCGATGGACGCCCTCGACGTGGCCGACGGCGAGCTGGGCGGCCTGGTGTCCTGGTACTCCATGATCCACGTCCCGCCGGCGGAGCTGCCGGCGTACTTCGCCGAGTTCCGCCGGGTGCTGGCCCCCGGCGGCCACCTCCTGCTCGGCTTCTTCGAGGCCGAGGGCGATCCGGTGACGGAGTTCGACCACAAGGTCACGCCGGCCTACCGGTGGCCGATCGACGACCTGGCCGATCTGGCCCGCAAGGAGGAGTTCGTCGAGGTGGGACGGATGCTGCGCGAGCCCCTGGAGGACGAACGCTTCCGTCGTGGCCATCTCCTGATGCGCGCCGCGACCCCCGCCGCCGCAGACTAGACGCACGCGCCCGCGGGCGCCCCGCCGACGACTGTTCGAGCTGACCCGTCCCACCGGCGGCGGACGCCCGTCAGGGGGCCGACGTGGGGTGGGCGTAGAGGTTTCCGTTGGAGGCGCCGAGGTAGACGAAGCCGTCGGCCACGACAGGGACGGTCTCGACGGCGCCGCCGGTCCGGAACCTCGACCGCACGGCGCCGGTGGCGGGGTCGAGCGTGTACACGGTTCCGTCGCCGCCGGAGACGTGGACGGCGCCGCCCGCCGCCACGGGGCCGGTCCCGCAGCCGCCGGGCAGCGGGAGCCGCCGGCGTGGCCGGCCCCTGTCGAGCGCGTACAGCGTGCAGTCGCGGCCGACGGTGTGGACGAGGCCGTCCGACACGGCGACGTTCCAGTGGTACATGGGCCGGTCGCCCCTGGCCTCGAAGCTCCACAGGCGCTCGCCGGTGGCGGCGTCCAGCGCGTGCGTGGTGCCCCGGTCGTCGCCCAGGTAGACGGTCCCGCCGGTCACCACCGGAGGGGCGGAGACGGGGCCGGGGATCCGGGACCTCCATCGGACCTCGCCCGAGGCGACGTCCACGGCGTTCACGTCGCCGCTGCCGCTCACCACGTAGACGGTCGCGCCCGACCGTCGCAGCAGGACGCGGTCGTGTCCCCCGCCGAGCCGCCACCGCCGTTCCACGGTTCCGGTGGCGGGGGTCAGGGCGTACATCACGCCGTGGTCGTCGCCGGTGAGGACGACGTCCCCGGCCGACACGGGCTTGGGGGCCAGCAGGTCGCCCGCCGGTTCGAAGCTCCACAACCGCCTGCCGGAGGTGGCGTCGAGCGCCACGAGTTCGGCCTTCGAGGACCAGGCGGGACGGCGGGTCCACAGGTAGAGGCGGCCCGCCGCGACCACGAGGCCGACGGGATCGCCGATCCTGCGGCTCCAGCGGGGGCGGCCGGTCGCCGCGTCCAGCGCCACCAGGCTGCCCGTGCGGGAGGCCGCGTACACGGTGCCGTGCGCGACCACGTGGTTCTCCCCCACGGGCCCGCCCGTCTGACGGCGCCAGCGCACCGCACCGGTGGCGGCGTCCAGCGCGGACACCGTGCCGTCGGCGCTGGACGCGTAGACGACGCCGCCCGTCACCACCGGTTCGGTACGGATGGCCGCGTCCGTCGGAAAGCTCCACCCGCGTTCGCCCACCGGGACGGGGACACGGACGCCCGGCCGGTACCGGGCCAGCAGACGGTCGCGCAGCACCGGCGACAACAACCGCACCGCCTGCCGGGACGACGAGGTCAGCCGGACGACGGCCGGCCCCACGTTGACGAGCGTCGCGCCGTAGAAGCCGTCCGTCGCGTCCACCGTGTAGGACAGGAAACCCGGGGCCTCGGTGGTGGGGTCGACAGGGTTGGCCGCTCTGACGGTGGCGGATTCGGCGGCGTACAGCCTGCGCGCGCTCTCCTCCGACGGCGCCACCCATTCCACCGACAGCGAGACGACGGCGCCGTCGTCGGCCCGCGGTATCCAGTCGCAGCGCGCCGTGCCGTCCGCCGCCGGGGCCGGTCGGTAGCCGTCCGCGTACGCCGCCAGGTCGCGCCCGGTCAGCAGGCCGCAGGCGTCCGGCCAGGCGGTCTGCGGGCGTACCGTCCCATAGACCGGCCGGTACGCCGTCAGCCGCCCGTCCCCCGGGACGTCGCTGAACACGAAGGCCAGGCCCTGGCTCGTCCCGGCGAAGGAGACCAGGCCGGCGGGCAGGTCGATCGGCAGGCCGCCGGGCTCTCCGCTGACGGGGTCCACGGAGACCAGGTAGGCGGGCAGCGGCCAGGATCGCGGGGCGGGCCGCATGGTGGCGGGGCCGGCGTACAGGGGCGCCGCCCGGCGGCCGGGCGGGGTGACCCTGACGGCCTGCGAACGGCTGGACAGCAGGCGGCCGTCGGGGCCGAGGAAGAAGTCGTCGTCGGCCGCCCTGGCCCGCACGTACCCTTGGGCGTTGGCCGTGAGCTCGATCGACGGGCCGCCGCCCTTCGTCGTGGCGGACGACGACGGCAGCGGGCGCGTCCGTCCCTGCCGCAGGGTGCGCGGATCCATCGAGGACAGCCGCAGTGCGCCGTCCCGGCAGTGGCTGAGCAGCCACACCGAGCGGGCCGTCGCGGCGCCGGTGAGCCGGCAGCCCGGCGGGTAGGCGGAACGGGCCGTGGCCGTGCCGGTCCGCGCTTCGAGGGCCAGGATCTGGAGGGGTTCGTCCGGCTGCTCGAACACCACGATGCCGTGTTCGGTCGCCAGGATCCGCGGGCCGCGGTAGTGGCCGGCCTCGTCCAGCCGGGGCTGACGCAGGGCGACGGTGATCGGGCGCCGCCACAGGGGCGCGCCCGTGGCCAGGTCGTGGCCGTACAGGGTCTGCTCGGGGGTGTCCGGTTCGCCTCTGGCGACGACGAGCGTGCCGCCCGCGAGCCAGACGCCGGTGACGGACGGGGGCCGGGCCCCACCGGCGGGGACGGTGAGCCGGAGCGCTCCCGTTCGCGGGTCGTGGATCCGTACGTCGCCCTGCCGCGTCGCCACGGCGACCGCCCGGTCGGACACGGCGTGACCGCGGGCCTCCTGGGCCATGACGCCGTGCCCGGCCTCGACGGGCACCGACCACACCGCCCGCCACTCGACGGGGACGCGACCGGCCCCGGTCACGTCGGCCCCTGCCGAGCAGGTGGCCAGGATGACCACCAGCAGCGTCGCCGCCGACCGGTACCCGCCCGCGGTCAGCACTGCCCGGCCTTGGCGAGCTTCCGCTCGATCGCGCACGCCTCGCTCCTGGAGATCGGCCGCCAGCCGCCGAGCGGGGAGGTGGTGTAGTAGGCGCGGTAGGTGTCGGAGGTGCCGGTCACCCGGAACGGCGTACGGTCCGGCCCCTGGATCGTGAGCTGCTCGGTCCGGTCCCCCGCGAGCACGGTGACCAGCAGGTCGAAGGCGTAGTAGGCGGCCGTGCCGGTGACCGTCATGGAGAGCGTGACTCGTTCGTCCTGCTTGAGGTCGATCTGCTTCTTCCTGAAGTAGGAGGTGTCCGGGTCTTCGGGGGTGGTGAAGCGGGGGGCGGGCTGGTCGAGGTCGGCGGCGAGCTCGACGGCCGGGGACTCTCCGGCGGGGGTGTACACGAACAGCGCGCCGTCCGAGATCGGCCTGCGGTCGAGGACGCGCGGCCGGACGTCGACGATGCGCAGGCTGCTGCGGTTGCCGACGAGGACGACGGTGACCTCCGCGCTCTCCAGCGGGGCCCAGTCGTGGCTCGCCATGACGGTGTCGCGCCGCGAGCCGGACGCGCCGCCCAGCAGGACGGCCCGGTCGGCGGGGTCGGTCACCGGCTCCCGCAGGGTGGTGTCCTGGGCGGCGTACTCGACGGCCACGTAGCCGACCTTGACGGGGGGCTCGCCGCTGATGCTGCCGACGGTGTCGGAGCCGCGCGCGTTGAACCAGGCGGTGAACACGACCCCGATCGCCGCGACGATCACGGCGCTGAGGATGCCCGCCAGCCACGTCCGCACGGCCTTCCACTTTCCGGCCTCCTCCGTACGGACGGGGGTGGCACGCTTTTTCTGGCGCGCTCTGGCCATGGGCGTCCCCTTCATCGGCGGAGTGCGGCAGCTGATGTATAGCTGATGGGACGGCTGCTCAACCGCCCTGTCGGCGAATTCCGCATCGAATTTCCAAGCGCGTGGTACGCGACTAACAGCCGTATATTTCGCGAAAAGTCGATCTTTTTTCAGGCTGTGATCGCGTGAGAACAGGTCCTAGGCTGGCCGGGGTGACGGGAGCGGCGGCGGGCGCGCGGACGCAGGAGCAGATGCGGCAGCGGAACCTGAGCGAGGTGCTGCGACGCGTCCACAAGGACGGCGCGGTGTCGCGGGCCGCGCTCGGCCGCGGGATGGGCCTCAACCGCAGCACCATCATGGACCTGACCGCAGAGCTCACCGCCGCCGGGCTCGTCCGCGAAGGGGTTCCCACCGGGCGGGGCCGCGCGGGGCGGCCGTCCATCGTCGTCATGCCCGAGCGGGGGACGGTGTACGGGCTCGCCTTCGACGTGGCCGTGGACCGGCTGCTCGCCGCCCGTGTCGGGCTCGGCGGCCAGGTCCTCGACCGCCGCGAGGCCGTACGCGCCCGTGCCGGGGCCGACCTGGAGGACGTCGTCCGAGTCCTCGCCGCCTTCGGCCGCGAACTGGTCGCCGGGGCCGATCCCGGCGCGTCGTGCGTGGGGGTCGGCGCTTCGTACTGCGGGTTGATCAGGCGTGCCGACGGCACCGTCCGGTACGGGCCGCACCTCGGCTGGGTGGACCAGGCGTTCGGCCCGGAACTCGCCGCCGGGCTCGGCCTCGGGCTTCCCGTCGAGGTGGGCAACGAGGCGCACCTGGGCGCGGTCGCCGAGCACGTACGCGGCGCGGGACGCGACGTCGACAACCTCATCTACCTGCACGGGGACGTCGGTGTCGGCGGCGGGATCATCGTCGGCGGCGAACTCCTGGACGGCGACTCGGGCTACGGCTGCGAACTCGGGCACATGCTGGTCAACCCGTTCGACGGGCGGCCCTGTCTGTGCGGATCGCGCGGCTGCCTGGAGGCCGAGGTGGGGGAAGAGGCGCTGCTGGACTACGCGCGACGCTCCGACGGCCTCATCGGACGCGACGGCATCCGGGCCGTCGTCACCCTGGCCGGGACCGGTGACGCCCGGGCGCGGGACGCCCTGGACCGCGTCGGCGACTGGCTCGGCGTCGGCGTCGTCAACCTCATCAACCTGTTCAACCCGGCGCTCGTGGTCTTCGGCGGCATGCTCCGCGACGTCTACCCGGGCGCCGCGCCACGCGTCCGCGCCCGGATCGACGCGCATGTCCTGCCGGTGTCGCGTGAACGCGTCCGCCTGGCCGTGGCGGCCCTGGGTGACGACACCACGCTCGCCGGCGCCGCCGAACTCGCCTTCGCCGGCCTCCTGGACGACCCCCTCAACACCCTGGCCACCCGACGTGGGCCGGCGATTTGAGTTCACCCATAGGCGAACCTCTAGCGTCGTCGCCATGACGGAGAACATCACCGACGCCCGCCTCCGGATCGCCGTGGTGATCGGCAGCGTGCGCACGCCCAGAATGGCCGACCCGCTCGCCGCGTGGCTGGAGCGCGAGCTCACCACGATCGACTGGCTCGACCTCGACCTGATCGACCTGGCCGCGGTCGCTCTGCCGATGCACGAGCTGCAGCCCGGCGGAGCGGCCGCGTCCCCGATCGGCGGCATCCTCGCGAACGCCGACGGATTCGTCTTCCTCGTCCCGGAGTACAACCACAGCTTCCCCGCGCCGGTGAAGAACGCGATCGACTGGCACTTCACCGAGTGGGCCTACAAGCCGGTCGCGTTCGTCGGGTACGGCGCCTCCGGCGGCATCAGGGCCGTGGAGCAGCTGCGCGCGGTCTTCCCCGAACTGCGGGCCACCACGGTCCGCGAGTCGGTGCTGCTCCCGATGCCATGGGAGAACCTGGACGCCGACGGCCGTTTCGTCCCTCCGCCGGGCTCGGCGCAGGCGCTGCACCTGATGATGGGCGAGCTGCGTACGTGGGCGCGGGCGCTGCGTCCCATCAGGGTCCCCGACCTGGCCGGCCGACGGTGAACGAGCCGACCGGCGCCGACCACGCCGGCTTGGAGGCGGGCGCGGCCTCGCTCACGGTCGGGCAGGTGGCCGAGGCCGCCGGGGTGACGCCCAACGCCGTCCGCTTCTACGAGCGCTACGGCGTGATCAGCGGCCACCGCACCAGCGGCAACGCCCGCCGGTTCACCGTCGACGCGGTCTGCCGGATCAGGCTCGCCCTCGCCGCCCAGCGCGTCGGCATCACCCTCAAGGAGAGCGCCGACATCCTCGCCGGCATCCCGCCGCTCTCCCGCGATCTCGACCAGTGGGTCGCCGCGGGCGAGGAACTCGTCCGGATCGGCCGCGCCCGCATCGACGCGCTGCAGACGACCGTGAACGACCTGGCCACCCTGGGCTTCCTCCAGAACACCCCTTGATCCACCGGCCCCCGTGGCCGAGTTCACCGCCTCGCACGCTGCAAGCAGAAGGACACATCATGCGCAACCTCCATGGCAAGACCGCGCTCGTCACCGGCGCGAGCAGGGGAATCGGCCGGGCCATCGCCCGGCGTCTGGCCGGTGACGGCGCGCGCGTCGCCGTCCACTACGGCGGCAACGAGCAGGCCGCCGCGGAAACCGTCGCCGCGATCGAGGCGGCCGGCGGGCAGGCGTTCGCCCTGCGGGCCGAACTGGGCACGCCCGGCGACGCCGAACGTCTGTGGGGCGCCTTCGACGCCCGCGCCGACCGGCTGGACATCCTGGTCAACAACGCCGGCGTGCTCAATGACGAGCCGGGCATCGAGCACGTCACCAGGCAGCAGTTCGAGCGGATCTTCGCGATCAACGCCACCGCCCCCTTCTTCGTCACCCAGCACGCCCTGCCCCGGCTGCGCGACGGCGGCCGGATCATCAACATCTCCACGATGCTGACCCGCGGCTCGGCGATGCCGCAGTCCATCAGCTACGCCATGTCCAAGGGCGCGCTCGACGTGCTCACCTCGACGCTGGCCAAGCAGCTCGGCCCACGCGCGATCACCGTCAACACCGTGGCTCCCGGCGTCATCGACACCGACATGCATCAGGGCAGGCTCGTCGGGGAGGCGCTGGCCTGGCTGTCGTCGCTGTCCCCCATGGGCCGCGTGGGCACCCCCGCGGACGTGGCCGACGCGGTCGCGTTCCTGGCCGGCGACGACAGCCGCTGGGTGACCGGCCACTGGCTGGACGCCTCGGGCGGCACCCTGCTCTGACGGCACCCTAGCCGAGCAGCCGGAGAACCCTCTCGGCCTGGGTCTCCAGGGCACCCGCCGGGTTGTGCGGCGTCGCCGGGCCACCGGGACCGAGCTGGAGGAACCAGCCCAGCGCGATCAGGCGGCGGAAGTCCCTGACCCGCTCGGCCTCCCGCGGGGCGAGGCCGACCCGGGACAGCAGCCGCCGCGCGTCCAAGGCGCCGTCGAGGTGGGAGATGTGCTCGCACAGCTCACCGAGCTCGAAGGCACGGTCGTTGCGGCCGGAGTCCTCCCAGTCGACGATCCGGACGCGACGCTCGTGCTCGTCCCACAGGTAGTTCGCGAGGTTGCCGTCAGCCGCCCCTAGAACGGGCGCCGGAGACCCGGCCAGGAGCCTGTCGGGGGCCGCGGAGGCCAGCCAGGCGACACCCGCACGGTACGCCTCCCGCACCACGGGCTCTTCGCCCAGGTCACGCCGCCTGCCGGCCCAGGCGCGAGCCTTGGTGACGGCCGCGGCGGGTCCCCAGGGGGCGGGCTCGACCGCGTCCACCACCCGGCGCGGGACCCGGTGCAGCCGGTCGAGGGCGGTCGCCATCGCCTGGATCTGCTCGTCGGTGATGTCCTCGCCGCGCAGGACGCGGCCGGGCAACCGGGTCATCACGATCATCGGCGGATCGGCGTCGAGCGCGGCCTCCACAGGGGTGGGCGCGAGGCCGGGGGCGTGCTCGGCGAGCAGGGTGAGGGCTGTCCACTCCCGGTGCGGTTCTCCTCGTCCCCACGAGGCGTACCGCTTGGTCACGACGTCGTCGTGGAACTCCAGGTCGTGGGTGCATCGGCCCGTCATACGCCCGCGTCGCCCCTTACGGTGGCACCTCGCGCGGCGGCCGGGCGCAGCCGCGACAATGGGAACATTATGGACAATTTCCTCTCCTCATCCATGAGCGGTCGCGCGCGGGCGCGCGAGCTGGGCGTCGTCGTCGGCGACATGCCGACCGGGCCGTTGAACGCGATCACCGACGTCGAAGGCGTCCTGGTGGGTCACACCACCCTCGACGACGGCGCCGAGCTGCACACCGGGGTCACCGCCATCGTTCCCCGGCAGCTGACCGCCGAACGGCGCGGGCTGCCCGCGGCCGTGTACGCCGGCAACGGGTACGGCAAGCTGGTCGGCTCGACCCAGATCGACGAACTGGGCGTGCTGGAGTCGCCGGTCGTCCTGACCGCCACGCTGTCGGCGTTCCGGGCGGCGGACGCGCTGGTCACCTATCTGATGGACGGCAACCCGGAGGGGATCTCCTTCAACCCGGTCGTGGGCGAGACCAACGACGGCTTCCTGTCCGACATCCGGCGCCGCCCGATCACCGAACGGCACGTGCTCGACGCGCTGGAAGGGGCGTCCGGCGGGCTGCCGGCGGAGGGCTGCGTGGGGGCGGGCACCGGGACGACGGCGCTGGGTTTCAAGGCGGGCATCGGCACCTCGTCCCGGCGGCCGGTGGTGGACGGCGTTCCGGTCACGGTCGGAGCGCTCGTCCAGTCCAACTTCGGTGGCGTGCTGACCGTGCGGGGCGTCCCGATGCCGGTCGAGGAACTCGTCCCGGGGGTGGCGAACGAGGAGCCGGTCGGCAACTCCTGCATGATCGTGGTGGCCACCGACGCGCCGCTCGACGCCCGTCAGCTCGCCCGCCTGGCCCGGCGGGCGATCTTCGCGATGGGCCGCGTGGGGGCGTCGTACTCCCACGGGAGCGGCGACTACGCCATCGCCTTCAGCACCGCGTCACCGCAGGTCCCGGCCCTGCCCGACGCCAGGCTGAACCCGGTGTTCGCCGCGGTCATGGACTCGGTCGAGGAGGCGCTGCTCAACTCCCTGTTCGCCGCGACGACCACGACCGGCGTGCGCGGCCGCACCAGCCATGCCGTCCCGTACGACCGGTTGCTGGAGCCGGTGCCCGGAGAGCCGGTCGGGTAGCCGTTCGGCGGTCAGGACGGCTGGAGCTCGTCGAAGAGGGCGAGGGCTTCGGCGGGGTCCGGGCTCACCAGGCGTTCCAGACCGGCCGCGGTGATCTTCGCGTATTTGGCGGCCCGTGCCCACATCTGCTGCTCGAAGGCGCGGACGGCCTCGTCCCCGTCGCCGGGGTTTGCGGCGACGGCCTCGGCGAGCTCGGCGCCTTCCAGCATCGCGAGGTTCGCGCCCAGGCCCAGCGGGGGCATCAGGTGGGCGGCGTCGCCCAGCAGCGTCACCCCGGGTACGTGGTCCCAGGTGTGGGCCACGGGCATGACGTAGAGGGGGCGGCGGGTGAACGTGGTGCCGTGGCGGAGGAGATCGAGGACGGCAGCGGCCCACCCGTCGAACAGGGCCAGCAGGCTCGACCGCACGGCCTCGGCATCGGCATCGGCCGGGTCCGCCGCGTCCAGTGGTGCGCGGAACTGGGCGTAGACCTTGACGTGGCCGCCGCTGTTGCGCTGGGCGACGACGGCGCGGTTCACGCCGTACACGGCCAAGGAACCGTCGCCGATCAGGCGGGCGAGGTCGGGGTGGCGGGCGTCGACGTCGTCCAGGGAGGTCTCGACGGAGGTGACGCCGGTGTAGCGCGGCGTCGCGGACGAGAGCGCCGCGCGGACCCGGGACCAGGCGCCGTCCGCGCCCACCACGAGGTCGAACGCCTCCTGCCGCCCGTCCGCGGAGCGGACCAGCACGCCGTCCCGGGTGCCGGGCACCACCTCGGTGACACCCCGCCCCCATTGGACGTCCAGAGGGCCGAGCAGCAGGTCACGGAGTTGCCCGCGGTCGATCTCGGGATTGGCCCGCTCATCCGGACGGGGTCGCCAGTCACGCAGGACGGTCCCGTCCGTGTCCAGGATGCGCATGGCCTGTCCCTCCGGACGGGACAGCGTCCGGAACCCCGCCAGCAGCCCCGCCTTGTCCAGCGCGCGCTGGCCCATCCCTTCGTGCAGGTCCAGCGTGCCGCCCGGAGAACGGGCGCCAGGGGACGAATCGCGATCGAGGACGGTGACGGGATGGCCATGTCGGTGCAGGACGCGGGCGAAGGTGAGGCCGGCGGGGCCGCCTCCCACGACAGCGATACGATGTCTCATGTCGATACACTGTATTTCCTCGATACACCGTATCGCAACACTACGATGTATCCATGACTGTGTGGGACCGTCCGGAGCCGCCGACCCGCCCCGCGCCGCTCGACCGGGAGCGCATCGTCGCCGCCGCCGTCGCGCTGGCCGACGAGGGCGGGCTGGAGGCGGTGTCGTTGCGCAAGGTCGCCGCCCGGCTCGACGTCGGCCCGATGCGCCTGTACGGCTACCTGTCCACCAAGGAGGAGCTGTTCGACCTCATGGTGGACGAGGTCTACGCCGAGATCCTCCCCGAGGAGCCGCCCGGCGACTGGCGGGAGGCGCTGCGCGGCCACGCCGACCGCATCAGACGGGCCGCCCTCCGGCACGAATGGCTGGCCGACCTGCTCGGCGGACGTCCGAGCCTGGGCCCCAACGCCCTCGCCGCGACAGAGGGCATGCTGTCCGCCCTCGACGGCGTCGCCGACCTCGACACCGTCATGCGGGCCGTGGAGACGGTCAGCGCGTACACCACCGGCGCGATCAGGCGCGAGGTCGCGGGCCTGCGGGCCGAGCGCGCCACGGGCCTGTCCGAGCTCGACTGGCAGCGCGCCCGCGGCCCGCACGTGAGCAGGATGCTGGCCACGGGCCGCTTCCCCTCGCTGGCCAGGCTCGTGCACGACGGCACGGAGGTGGACGCCGATGAGTCCTTCGCGACCGGCCTGGCCTGGGTCCTCGACGCCGTGGCCGCCAAGTTCGGCCTCTAGGATGGTCGCCGCCGGACGCGCACGGCAGGACGACGATCGCCTGCGGGCGCTGTTCGACGCGGCCCGGGACGTCTTCGGCGCCCCGGAGGCGGCCGAGGCGTCCGCGAGACTCCGGCAGTGCGCCGCCGTCTGCGAGGACTACGCCGACCGCGTCTTCACCGCCCTCCACGAACCGCCACCCGCGACGGACCACGACGCGGGGGCGCCCGAGACGTCCCGGGCGACCCCGCGTGAGGCGCTGGGGGGCGGGCGATGACGCCTTCGGTGTCGGCCGTGTCGGGGCGGCGGATGTGGCCGTTGTACGCCGCCGGGTTCACCACCGCGTTCGGCGCGCACGGCATCGCCGCCAACCTCGGCGGGTTCTCCGGCGACGCGGTCACCTCGCTGCTCGTCCTCGGCGCGCTGCTGGCCCTGTACGACGGCGCCGAGGTGCTGCTCAAGCCGCTGTTCGGCAGCCTCGCCGACCGGATCGGCGCCCGTCCGGTGCTGCTGGGCGGCCTGGTGGCCTTCGCGATCGCCTCCGCCCTGTACGTCGTCGCCGACAGCCCCGGCTGGTTGTGGGCCGCCCGCCTGGGCCAGGGCGCGGCGGCCTCGGCGTTCTCACCGTCGGCCTCGGCGCTGGTGGCCAGGCTCAACCCCGCCGCCAAGCTCGGCCGGGCCTTCGGCGGCTACGGCTTCTGGAAGTCGATCGGCTACACCCTGGGCCCGCTGCTGGGCGGCGTGCTGGTGTGGGCCGGCGGGCTGCGGCTGCTGTTCGCCGTCCTGACGGTGCTGGGCGTGGCCGTCGCCGTGTGGGCCGCGCTGGCCGTGCCCGCCGTGCCGCCGCTGCCCAAGGCCCGCCAGACGGTGCTGGACCTGGCGCGGCGCCTGGCCGACCCGGCGTTCCTCGTCCCGACCGCGGCCCTGGCCGGGGCCACCGCCGCGCTGTCGGTCGGCGTGGGGTTCCTGCCCGTGTCCGGCAGGGTCGCCGGTCTCGGCACGGTCGCGACCGGCGCCGCGGTGTCCGTCCTGGCGGCGTGCGCGGCGGTCGTGCAGCCCAGGGCCGGGCGGGCCCTCGACGCGGGGCGGCTGGGGACCCGTACCGGCCTGCTGGCAGGGCTGCTGGTCACCGCGGCCGGGCTGGCCTGCGCGATGCTGCCCGGTCTGACCGGGATCCTGTCGGCGGCCGTACTGATCGGGGCCGGGACCGGGCTCATCACCCCGCTCGGGTTCGCCGCCCTCGCCGCCCGCACCCCCGCCGAACGCATGGGCCAGACGATGGGCGCCGCCGAACTCGGCCGGGAGCTGGGCGACGCGGGCGGCCCGCTGCTCGTGGCCGGCGTCGCCACCCTCGCCTCGCTCACCTACGGCTACGCCGCCCTCGCGATCCTGCTCGCCGTCGGCCCGCTCATCGCCCTCACCCTCCGCCGTTCCCCCACCACCTGACCGCCCGCCAAGCCCGGCCGGCCCCCCTGAGGGGCCATGTGACAGCGGCGTGACAGGCGTCGTTCCGGGCGTGTTAGGCGCCGGTCCCTATAACCGTTGGCATGTCGATCATCGACCTCCTCCGGCGGGAATGGGCCGCGTTCCGCCGCCCCGGCCGCCTGACAGCCCTGACCGTCGCCGCCCTGGCCGTCATCGGGCTGGGCCTGATGTCCGCGTTCGCCGGACGTCCCTCCTGCGACGGCCCCTGCCCCGCCGCCCCCGTCGCCGCCGACGGCTCCACCGTCAGCGACACGTTCTGGTTCCTGCACCGCGGCCTGGGCCGCGAGGGCAGCATCACGGTCCGGATGACGTCCATGACCGGGACGATCACCTATCCCCCGCCGAACCACGACCAGCTCGTGGCCGGGCTGGTGCCCTGGGCGAAGGCCGGGATCATCGTCAAGGACGGCCTGCGTCAGGGCTCCCGATACGCGGCCCTCGCCATGACCGGCGCCCACGGCGTGCGCTTCCAGTACGACTACAAGCACGACCTGGCGGGAAGCCCCGACCGGCTCCCGCGCTGGCTGCGCCTGACCCGCTCGGGCGACACCGTCACCGGCGCCGAGTCCGCCGACGGCCGGCAATGGCACACCGTGGGCACGGCGACGCTGGCCGGACTGCCGGAATCCGTGCAGGTCGGCCTCTTCGCCACCTCGCCCGGAGACCTCACGCTCCGCGAGACCGGCCTCGGCGGCGCGATCGAGGAGTCCCGGTTCACCCAGGCCGTCGGCGTCTTCGACCAGGTCGCCGTCGAGGGCGGTCACGACGGCGCCTGGGCCAGTGATCCTGTGGGCGAGATGAACCACACCGACTGGGAGAAGTACCACAATCCCTCCGGAGCCGTGCAGAAGGGCGGGATCATCACGGTCAGCGGCACCGGCGACATCGGCCCGCTCAACGAGGAGGCGCCGCGCGTCGCAGAGAACCTGCTGGCCGGGCTGGTGATCGCGCTCGTCGTCGTGCTCGTGGTGGCCGTCCGCCACGGCTCCCGTACGGCCGGTGGGGCGGGTGCGCGGCGGACGGTCGCCGCCCGTGCGGCCGTCGTCGGGGCGACGGCCTTCGTGACCGGCCTGGTGGCCGCCGGAGTCGTCCTGCCGGTGGGCGTCGCGATCCTGAGCGGGAACGGCACGCCGGCACAGCCACTGCCCGGGCTCACCGGCGCACGGGTGATCGTCGGCGTCGCGCTGGTGCTCGCGCTCTGCGCCGTACTCGCGTTCGGGCTGGGCGTGCGGCTGCGGCGGGGCTGGGCGGCGATCGTCGTCGCGCTCGCGCTGGTCGCGCTGCCGTACGGCGTGACGGCGGTGCCGCTGCTGCCCGACGCCGTCTCCGGCTGGCTGCTCCGGCTGACCCCGGCGGCGGGCTTCGCCGTGCTCCAGACGCGGGCGGAGTATCCGCAGGTGACCGCCCACTACGCGCCCTCGGCGGGGTACTTCCCGCTGCCCGGGTGGGCCGGGCTCGCCGTCCTGGCCGGGTACGCGGCGTTCGCGGCGTGGCAGGCGCTGCGAGGCACGGCGACCGGTGAGGCCGCGCCGGGACGGACCACCCGGCCCGGCTCTGGCATCATCGCCGGGTGATCCCCATGACGACCGACCGGCTTCTCCTGCGCCTGCCGGACGACGACGACCTCGCCCCCTTCGCCGCCATGAACGCCGACCCCGAGGTCATGCGATACATCGGCGACGGTTCCGTCCAGCCCCCGGACTCAGCCGCGGCGGGGATCGCGCGCGCCCACCGCGAATGGCACGAACGCGGCTACGGCCTGCTCGCGGTCGTCGTGCGCGAGACCGGACGGACGGCCGGCTGGGTCACGCTGACGGTGCCCGCGTTCCTCCCCGAGGTCCTGCCCGCCGTGGAGATCGGCTGGCGGCTCGGCCGGCAGCACTGGGGGAACGGCTACGCCACCGAGGCGGCCGGGCGGCTGCTGGGGTTCGGGTTCGCCGAATGCGGCCTCGACCGGATCGTCAGCATCCGTCACGTGGACAACCAGCGCTCCCGCCGGGTGATGGACAAGCTGGGCCTGCGGTTCGCGTTCGAGACGGTCGTCCCCGCGCACGGCCGGCCGGTCGCCGTGCACGAGATCACCCACGCCTGCCGTACAGATGGAGGACCAGGGGCGCGCACACCGCGGTGACGACGGCGGTCGCGACGAGCGACCAGGTGACCGCCCCCGCGGCGCCCGCGGTGTGGTTCATCAGCCCCCTGGCCGCGGCCGCGACGTGGCTGAGCGGGTTGACCTCGACGAAGGCCCGCAGCCAGCCGGGCATGGTGGCGGGCTGGACGAAGATGTTGCTGGCGAACGAGAGCGGCATCAGCACGACGTTCGCGATGCTGATGACCACCGCCTGGTCGGGCACGAGCAGGGCGACCGCCGCCCACAGCAGTGACAGGGACAGCCCGAACGCCACGACCAGCGCCACCGCCGCCGCCACCCCCGTCACGCCGCCTTCGGGCCGGTAGCCCATGACCAGCCCGAGCACCACCACCACGCCGGACGCGAACACGTACCGGACGGCGTCGCTGACCAGCCCGCCGAGCACGAACGCGCCCCGCCACACCGACAGGGAACGGAACCGGTCGAAGGCCCCGGTCGTCACGTCCTTGGCCAGGCGAGCGCCGCCGTACATGGTGACGATGGCGATGCTCATGGCGAGCGTGCCCGGCAGGAGGAGCGTGAGGTAGTCGCCGGGCGAGCCGCTGACCGCGCCGCCGAACAGGTACGTGAACAGCACGGTGAACAGGACCGGGATCGCGATCGAGTCCACGAGCTGCTTGGGGTCGTGCCGGATCTTGAGCAGGGCCCGCCGGGCGAAGGTCGCGGTGGCGGCGAGCGCCCCGGCGCGACGGCGTGACCCGGCCGCGGCGAGCAGGACGTCGATCGGGTAGGGCTCGGCCGTGGTGCTCACGCGTTCACGTCCTCATGGTCCGAGGTGAAGTCGGGGGTGGAGAGATCGCCGGTCAGGGCGAGGAAGGCCTCGTCCAGGCTGGGCCGGCCCAGGGTGATCTCCGCGATGCCCACCCGCGCGTCGGCGAGCCGGGTCATGGCGTGCCCGACCAGCCGCCCGGCGTCCGCGGCGTCGGCGGGGGCGCTGAGCAGCACCGACAGGGCGAGCGGGTCGTCGTCGGCCAGGTGGACCGTCCCCTCCAGCGCGTCGGCCAGGACCTGCCGGGCCTGCGGGCGCTGCCCGCCGTCGAGGAGCCGCAGGCGCAGGGTGCCGGCGCCGACGCGGGACTTGAGCTGGGCGCTGGTGCCCTCGGCGACGATCCGACCGTGGTCGATGACCGCGATCCGCTCGGCGAGCCGGTCGGCCTCCTCCAGGTACTGGGTGGTGAGCAGCACCGTCGTGCCGGCCGAGGCGATCCGGCGGATCAGGTCCCACACGTGGCCGCGGCTGCGCGGGTCGAGCCCGGTGCTCGGCTCGTCGAGGAACAGCAGGTCGGGCGGGACGATCAGGCCGGCCGCGATGTCCAGCCTGCGTCGCATCCCGCCCGAGTAGCCGGCCACCGGGCGGCCGGCCGCGCCGGTCAGGTCGAAGGCGTCGAGCAGCTCGCCGGCGCGTCGCCGGACGGCTGTGCGGGACAGGCCGTGGAGGCGGCCGAGGATGTTCAGGTTCTCGTGGCCGGTCAGGTCCTCGTCCAGGGCGGCGTACTGGCCGGTGACGGACACGCGGGCGCGGATGGCGTCCCGTTCGCCGAGCAGGTCGTGGCCGAGGACGCGGGCGGTGCCGCCGTCGGGGCGGGTCAGGGTGGCCAGGACGCGGATCGTGGTGGTCTTCCCCGCGCCGTTGGGCCCGAGGAAGCCGAACACCTGGCCGCGCCCGACCGTGAGGTCGATCCCGTCCAGCGCCCGGTTCCGGCCGTAGCTCTTGACCAGTCCGTACGCCTCGATCGCCGGATCGCCGCTTTTCTTTGACATGCCGTAAGACTTGATTATCTCTTACGCGCTGTCAAGATTACGGCGGCGGGATATCATCGCTGCGATGGTCGACGCACTCAACACCGCCACCCGCAGCCGTCGCCGGCGATCCGACGCCCGGCGCAGCATCGACGCGATCCTCGAAGCGGCCCGCGTCGTCCTCGGCGAGCGGCCCGACGCCAGCATGGAAGAGATCGCCACCACGGCGAACGTCACCCGCCAGACCGTCTACGCCCACTTCCCCTCGCGTGACGCCCTGCTGGCCGCCCTCATCGAGACCGCGGCCGCCGAGTACGCGGCCCTGCTCGACGCCGCCGCCCTCGACACCGCCCCGCCCGCCGACGCGCTGGCCGGGTTCCTCGACGCCGGCTGGCAGTTCCTGCGCCGCCATCCCCTGCTGCTCGACCTCACCGTGTCCCGCGTCCACCGTCCCGCGAACGACGACCCCCACGACGTCGTGCCGCCGCGCCTCGAACGGCTCATCCGGCGGGGCCAGCACACCGGCGACTTCGACGGGTCGCCCCCCGCCGCCTGGCTGGCCGCCGCCGTCATCGGGCTCCAGCACGCCGCCGCCGAGGAGATCGCCGACGGCCGCCTCACCGCCCCGGAGGCGGCGGCCCTGTGCCTGGCCAGCGCCCTGCGCCTGTGCGGCGGCGGCGACCGGCCGTGATCCGCTAGGGTCCAGGCGGCCAGGCGACGTCGTCCACGGCGAGGAACGGCGAGAGCGCGACCGAGGCCGGCGTCACCCCCGCGAAGGTCATCACGTCCCTGTGCAGGTGCGACTGGTCGGCGTAGCCGCTCTCGGCCGCCACGTCGGCGGCGCGTTCACCGGCGGCGAGCCGGTGGGCCGCCCGGTCGAAGCGGATCAGCCGGGCCACCCGCTTCGGGGTGAGGCCGACCTGGGCGCGGAACCGGGACCAGAGGCGCTTGCGGCTCCAGCCGGCCTCGACGGCGAGCCGTTCGACGGGCACCCGGCCCCCGCTCGCCGCCATCCGCCGCCAGGAGAAGGCGACCTCAGGATCGGCGGCGCGGCCCGCGTCGGCGCGCCTGGCCAGCGCGTCCTCCGCGATCGCGAACCGGTCCTCCCACGACCCGGCGGCCCGCAACCGCTCCTGGAGGCGTACGGACTCCCGCCCCCAGAGGTCGTCCAGCGAGACCACCGTGCCGCCCAGCTCCGCGGACGCGCCCAGGACGGCGTGCGCGACCATCGGCGACAACCGGATCTGGAGGCATTCCATCCGGCTGGTCAGGCCGCATCCCCGTACCTGCTGAGGCGCGAGACCGGCGACGACGCGTCCGAGCTGCCGCGAGCCGCGGTCGTCCTCGATGACGAACGGCTCGTCGCCGAGGTCGAGGAGCAGAGTGACCGCGGGGTGCGGGACGAGGGCGAGGTCGCGGAACTCGTTGTCCCGGTCGCTGAACCCCGCCATCATGACCCCGGGCAGGCGGCCGGGCCGCGACGGGACGGTGATCTCCCATCGAGGCACATGGGCGTGAACCCGCTCGGCTGACCGCACCCCGACATGCTACGAGCCTCCGACACCGGACGGCGTGCTCGCGAGCGGGATTGACCTCAAGCGTGCCTGAGGTTGCATAGTCGGCCGCATGGAGAGCTTTGAGATCGGTGTGATCCTGCCCGGCGTCGGCGAGCAGCGCAGAAGGGGCCTCGACCTGCGGGAGGCCGCCCGGCACGCGGAGGACGCCGGGTTGGACGGCGTCTGGCACGGCGATCACCTGGCCATCGGCGGGCCGACCCTGGACGCGTCGATCGCGCTGGCCACCGCCGCCGCCGTCACGTCGAGGATCAGGATCGGCGCAAGCGTGTTCGTCCCGGGGATCCGGCCGCTGGCCTGGGCGGCCAAGCAGGTCGCCAGCCTGCAGCACGTGTCCGGCGGCAGGCTGGTGCTGGGCGTCGGCTCGGGCGGCGGGCCGGGGCAGTGGGCTGCCGCCGGGGTGGCGTACGGGCGGCGCGGGCGCCGTACGGACACCGCGCTGGAACTGCTCCCCGACCTGCTGGCCGGGAAGGAGACCCGGCTGCCGGACGAGCCGGGACAACCGCCGGTCACGCTGACCCCGGCCGTGGCCATGCCGCCCGTGTGGGTCGGCAACGCGTCGGAGGCGGCGATCCGGCGGGCTGCGCGGCTGGGCGACGGCTGGTTCCCCTCGCTGATCTCCCCGCGGGAGGTCGCCGAGGGAAGGGCACGGCTGGCCGGGCTGGCCGGGCAGGCAGGCCGTCCCGTTCCGGTCGTCGTCATCGGTTGCGCCGCCGCGCTGGGAGCCGGGCCCGACGTCCCGTCCCGGGCGCAGGTGGCGTCCGGGATCAGCGCCGGCTACGGCCGTCCGCTTGAGGACGTCCTGCCGATCCCCCTCACCGGCCACCCCGAGGAGGCCGCCGGACGACTGAACGACTACCGCGAGGCCGGGGCGAGCCACGCGGTCGTCGGGATCTCGGGCGGCGACTGGCGCAGACAGGTGGACCTCCTGGCGCAGGTGCGAATCCTCCTGCACGGGTGACGTCCGGACGAACCGCGCCGTGGCGTCATGGGCCGGCCCGCGCGCAGGGCCTCGACCAGCTCGGCGGGCACGCGGGCGCGTAGGGCGAGGGCGTCGGCGGCCAGGGCGTCGAACACCGGCCGCGACTGCCGCTCCAGGTAGCGGCCCAGCGCGGCGGCTCGCAGCTGGGCCTTGCCGCCGAAGGTCGCGTACAGGCTGGAGCGGCGGAGTCCGGTCGCCTGGACGACCTCGGCGGTGCCGGTGACCTCGGCCCCGCGCTGCCAGAACAGGGCCATCACAAGGCTCCGGCACAACCTCACCCGATGGCGTACTCGGTGAAGTGGCCGCAGGCGGTGAAGCTGAGGCGGCGGTAGACGGGCTCGCCGTCGGCGGAGGCCTGCAGCACCGCGGTCTCGTAGCCCGCGTCGCGGGCGGTGTGCAGGGCGGCCAGGGTGATGGCGCCGCCGTAGCCTCGGCGACGTGCGGTGGCGAGAGTGGCGATGTTGTAGATCCCGGCGACGCCCGCGTACAGGAAGACCTCGGCCGAGCAGACGGGACGCCCGTCGACGTATCCGACCAGGTACCGGGCGGGACAGTCGGCGGTCAGCGACCATGGCGCGGCGTCGGCGAAGAACCGGCGCACGGTGGCGGCGGGCGGGTCCCAGTTCGCAGCCAGAACCGTGGCGTGGTCGGCGAGCTGGGCGGGGGTGGTCGCCAGGCGGATGTCCAGGCCGTCGGCGTGCGCTTCAGGGAGCGGCGCGCGCAGGTCCTTCCACATGCCCGTCTCGGTCTCCGAGGCTTCGAGCCCGGCCGCCCTGAGGCGCTCGGCGAGGCCGGCCGGTGTGGAGGCCGGGCCCACCCACCAGGAGAACGGGCGGCCGGTGGCGGCCAGGGCGCGGACGGTTTCCGCGATGCGGGCCTGGACGGTGTCCGGGGTGAAGCGGGCCGCCGCGACGATGTTGAAGGTGTCGTCGCCCAGGCCGCTGTCGGCGATCAGCAGGTCGCCGGTCTCGGTGACGGACGCGCCTTCCAGGTTCCGGTGCAGGTGGCAGGCGTGCTCGGCGAGATTCTGCTCCATCGCGAGCATGAGCCCGGATTCATCGATCGACGGATTCGTGTCCACGACGATCATTGCAGCATGCCCGGCCCGCGACGTGGAACTCGACGGCCTGCCGACAGTAGGTCGTGCGTTACGGCCGGTATTGGGGTGTTTCGTTGCTATGGTCGCGCGCATGCGATCGAGCTACCTCTCCTGGGACGATGCCGTTGACCTGTTCGAGCGGCGCGGCCTGCCGAAGGAGACGTACCAGAACCTGTACGAGGAGGAGTACATCCTCGTGCCCGGCCCCGCCGCGGTGACCGGCGAACTCCCCCTCGACGAGCACGGGCGCACGCCGTGGCGGGAGGACACCCCCGAGGCGGCGACCGGCTACATCATCGACGGCGACCTGGTCGTCGACGGGAACGTCACCGACGTGGACGACGGCTCCGCCGCGCTGATCGTCCTGGGGAACCTGCGGACGAGGAACATCTACCTGGCCGGCGACGCCAAGCTGATCGTGCAGGGCCACGTGACGTCCGAGACGTTCGTCGGCGACTGGACCGACAAGCTGGTGATGATCCATGGGGACCTGCGCACCACCGTCTCGATCTTCTGGAACGAGTTCTGCCCTGACCTGGTCGCCGGCACCCTCCACGGCAGGATCCTCGCGCCGGCCTACCTCGACCTGTCCGACGTCCCTGTCGGCGCTCTGGCCGACCCGTCACCGCCGGCCCCGCTCGGCGAGCTTCTCGTGCCCGAACTGCTGATCACCGGCGCCCCCGGCCCCGACGACCTCACCGAGATCGGCGTCCGCGGCGACGCCCTCCGCGACCGCCTGCTGTCCGGCCTCCCTCTCACGATCGCACCATCCACCCCGGACGCCGATCGCGCATGACGGGCGTTTCCGCCACACGGGCCTTGTCCCCCAAACCCACCCACGACCACAGGTCCCGGTCAGACATATTGACGACGTGCCTTCGACATGGGCCGCGGTTCACGCTTTGGAAGCGAAATCCGCGATCTACCGAAGGACGGTCATGTCATTCCAGCTCAGGAAATGCCGGAACTTACTGTCGGCGGCGGTCACCCTGACCGCGTGACGGCGCTGACCGGCGCCGTCACCGCGCACGCCGCCACCGCCCAGGCCCCCACCCCTGCCGCTGCCGCCGACCAGAGCGTCAGCACCGTACGGACCGGTGACGGGTTCGACGTGCTGATCGGCGGCCAGGCACGCGTCCACCTCGCACAACCGGAGAAGTCGGACGGCGTCGTGACCGCCGCCGGCCCCGGGCGTGTCGCCACCATCCCCGACCGCGACGGCTCCCGCGTCGAGGTGCTGGGCCTGTCGGACGACGCGGGCGCGGCGTTCGTGGCCGCCTACCCCGACACGCGCGACGACCGTTCGACGGCCGCGGCTCGTGCGGCCCGACGACCGCCGTCATGACGATGGCCGGCTACCAGCTCAAGGAGTGGGGGCTGTGGGTGAACCACTACTCGCCCTACGGCCGCCACGTGACCGACGAGTACCGCTACAACAACACGACCTTCAACCGGACCGCGCCCGACTTCTCCGGCAACGGCTCGTGGATGGGGGCGCACGGCGCGGTCTACGACGCGAGGTGGGGCGCGGGTTGGGAAGACATGCGCGACCAGGTGTACGACACCGCCTACCTGCGTCCCGTCCAGCTCTGGGGCAACTGACCCGGCCTGCCCGCCCAAGGTCGGGTTGCTGATATCTCAGCGCCCTCCTACTGTGATCCCAGTTGTTCGCGGACGGGATTCCACATCCCTCCGTCGCGAACGCCGGACACCTTGGACGGAGTATGTCGTGACCACTGCACTCATCATCGGCGACATCCAGCGGGGCATCACGGGCGGTTTCCCGTTCGCCCGGCAGGTCGTGCCACCGCTCACCGAACTGCTCCCCCGCGCCCGAGCCGCCGGTGCTCTCGTGGTGTTCGTGCACTTCGCCTTCCGCGCCAACGGGACCGACGTGCCACCCCACAGCGCGCTGATGAAGTCGTTCTTCGAGGCCGGGGACGCCTTCCACGAAGGGTCGGCCGGGACCGAGCTCGACCTGCCGGTCACCGAGCAGGACGTCGTCGTGCTGAAGCGCCGCGCCAGCGCGTTCGCGGGCACCGACCTCGACCTGGTGCTCCGCGCGCGCGGCGTCACCACGGTGGCCGTGGCCGGGGTCGCGACCAGTGCGATGGTGGCCGCGACGTGCTACGACGCCGCCGACCGCGGCTACCGGGTGTCCGTGCTGCGGGACGGCTGCGGCGACGCCGACCCGGCCATGCACGACTTCTTCATGGACGCCATCTTCCCGAGCCGGGGCTTCGACGTGGTGTCGTGCGACGGATGGCGCCCGTCGGCCGAAGCCTGAGTGCGGACCTGACGCCGGTCGGGCTCGGGGGCGCGATTGCAAACACTTCTTCGCGAACGACTCTTTGCGAAGAAGTGTTTGCGGTCTAGGCTGCAAGGCATGACCGAACCTCCCGAGAGCGTGGTCGTCCTCGATGCCAAGGGCCTGCGGGCGCTGGCCCACCCCGTACGGGTGCAACTCGTGGACCTGCTGCGCAAACACGGCCCGTCCACCGCCACCCGCCTGGCCGAGCGCCTGGGGGTGAACTCGGGCACGGCCAGCTACCACCTGCGCAGGCTCGGGGCCGCCGGGTTCGTGCAGGAGGACACCGAGCGCGGCAACGCCCGCGAGCGCTGGTGGCGTTCGGTCCACCAGGTCACCCGGCTCACCGACGACGAACTGTCGGAGCGGGAGCCCGAGGCGGTGCTGGCCTACATGCAGTCCATCGCCGCCCTGTACAACCTGCGCACCCAGCGGACGCTGAGCGAGCTGCAGACCATGCCGGCGGAGTGGCGGCGCGTGCTGGACCTCAGCTCCGTCGCGCTGCGCCTCACCCCGGAGGAGGCACAGCGGCTGCGCGGGGAACTGGCGGAGGTCGTCTCCCGCTACCGCCCCGACCTGCCCGGCCAGGACGCGCCCGAGGACGCCGCGCGGGTCTCGCTGATCACCCAGCTTCTGCCTGAGCTGCCCGAGGACGCGTGATGGGGCCGCGCGGGTCGTTACGCCCGATGGCCGGCCTGCTCGCGGCCATGACGGTCTCGCTGACCGGCACGCGGGTGTCGGCCCTCGCCCTGCCGTGGTTCGTCCTGACCACGACGGGCAGCGCGGCCCAGACGGGGGTCGTGGCGTTCGCGGAGATGGCCCCGTACGTGCTGGTCAAGGCGCTGGCCGGGCCGCTGGTGGATCGGGTCGGGCCGCGCCGGATCTCGTGGGCCGGGGACGTGGTGAGCGCCACGGCGGCCGGGACGGTCGTCCTGCTGCACGCGCTGGACCTGCTGCCGCTGGGCGCGCTGCTCGCCCTCGTCGCGGCGGTCGGCGCGGCCCGCGGCCCCGGGGACCTGGCCAAGGAGGTCATGGTCCCCGAGGCGGCCGAGCGCGGACGGGTGCCGCTGGAGCGGGCCACCGGGCTGTTGGGCGTGACCGAGCGGCTGGCCCAGACGGTGGGCCCCGCGGCCGGGGGCGCGATGGTGGCACTGCTCGGCCCGCTGACCGGCCTGGTCGTGAGCGTCGTCTGCTTCGCGCTCGGTTCGGTGATCGTGGCATGGGCGCTGCCGCGCGACATGGGCCACAGCGCGCCGGCCCAGGAGGCGCGGGAAGGATACTGGCGGCGGTTCGGCCAGGGGTTCACGTTCCTGCGCGGCGAACCGCTGCTGCTCTCCGTGGTCGTCATGGTCGGCATCACGAATCTGCTCGACGCGGCCTTCAGTCAGGTGCTGGTGTTCGTCTGGGCGAGCGAGTCCGGCCAGGGGGCCGCCGTGGTCGGACTGAACAGCAGCGTGGCGGGGTTCGCGGCCGTCGGCGGCAGCCTGGTCGCGGCCGCCGTGGCGCACCGGATGCCGCGCAGGCCGGTGTTCTTCGTGGCGTTCCTGCTCGCCGGGCCGACGCGGTTCCTCATCCTGGCGGTGGACGCGCCGCTGTGGGTCATGCTGGCGGTGTTCGCGGTGGGCGGGTTCGCCGCCGGATTCCTGAACCCGATCCTCGGGGCGATCTCCTACGAGCGGGTGCCCCGGCACCTGCTGGGCCGGGTCAACGCGCTGCGGGACTCCCTGGCCTGGGCCGGTATCCCGCTCGGGGGGCTGGTGGGCGGGGCGGCGGTGGTGGCCGCGGGGCTGACGCCGGTGCTGCTCGCCGGCGGCGCGGCCTACGCGCTCACCACGAGCCTGACGGGGCTGCGGCCCGAATGGCGGCAGCTGGACGGGCCGCACCGCCAGGGCCCGCCCGCCGTGCCGGCGCCACACGAAGGCGCCGACCGGGCGGGTGCGGCCGGCGCCGAACGTTCCCCCTGACCTGGAGCCCGTTGTCGCGGGTCAGATCCCCGCCGAGATCTTCAGGAGCACCACGCCGCCGATGATCGCGGCGAACGACGCGAGCTTGGCCGGAGTGATCTTCTCCTTGTAGATGAGGGCACCGAGGACGACCGTGCCGATCGAGCCGATGCCGGTCCAGATGGTGTAGCCGACGCCGACGTCGAGGGTCTTCAGCGCCAGGCTCAGGGTGAAGATGCCGCCGGCGGCCGCCAGCAGGGTGAAGACGGAGGGCCACAGCCGGGTGAAGCCATGGGTGGCGTTGGTGCCGAGCGCGAATCCGATCTCGAAGACGATCGCGATGGAGAGGTAGATCCAGGCCATGGTGACGTTCCTTAGGAAGTGGTGGGTGGTCAGACGGTGGCGGGCTTCGACGCGGACAGGCGGTCGGCGAGCTTGAGCCCGAGGACGCCGCCGATGATCAGGACGAAGGCCAGCGCCTTCCAGACGGTGAGCTCCTCCCCGAAGATCACCGAACCGAGCAGCACGGTGCCGACCGAGCCGATGCCGGTCCAGACGGTGTAGCCGACGCCGACGTCCAGGGTCTTCAGCGCCAGGCTCAGGAAGAAGATCCCCCCGGACGCCGCGGCGGCGGTCAGCAGGGACGGCCACAGCTGCGTGAAGCCTTCGGTGGCGTTGGTGGCCAGGGCGAAGACGACCTCGAAGACGGCGGCGACGAGCAGATAGATCCAAGCCATCTCGGACCTCTCCTTATATGTATGTATGTGCAAACTTCTGGGCGACAGGGAGAAGCTTGCATGTGCATGTATGCTTTTGTCAATCCCGTCCGAGCGGCCGGGTCCTCAAAGAAGGAGGAGGCTTCCATGGCTCCGACGGCTTCCACCCCACCCCCGGCTCCGGCGCCCTCGGCGCTCTCCGAGGCTTGGAACGACGTCCTGCTGCTGCACGCCCGCGTGGAGAACGCCCTTGCCGTCGTCCTCCAGCGGCGGCACGGCATCGGCCTGTCGGAGTACCGGGCGCTCGGGCATCTCGCCACCTCGGCGGCCGGCGAGCTGCGCATGCAGGAACTGGCCGACAAGATCGGGCTCAACCAGAGCTCGGTGACCCGGCTGGTGACCCGGCTGAACACGGCGGAGTTCACGTACCGGGATGTGTGCCCGGACGACAAGCGCGGGGTCTACACCGTCATCACCGAGTCGGGCCGGACGCGCTACGCCGAGGCGAACGCCACGTACGAGGCGACGCTCAGGAACGTCCTGGAGGAGGCCGGACAGGCGGACCCGCGGCTCGTCCCGGCGCTGTCGGCCCTGGGCCTGCTGGACGGATGACTTGACCCTCGGCCCCGGCAGAACCGGCCTGCCACCCGATATCGAGGAGTTGAACATGCGCACCGTTCGGATCACCCGCTTCGGCGGCCCGGACGTTCTGACGATCGCCGAGGCGCCCGCGCCCAGGGCACAGGAGGGCGAGGTGCTGGTACGCGTCGTCGCCTCCGCCCTCAACCCGGTTGACGACAAGACCCGTGAAGGGGCCATCGGCGAGGGCGCCCCTCCGCTGCCGATGACCTTGGGCTGGGAGCTTGCGGGCATTGTCGTGGACAGCCGGGAGGAGTCGTTGCCCGTGGGTGAGCGGGTCTTCGGCATGTCCCACCAGCTTGACACCGCCCGGGGGACCTGGGCCGACCTCGTCGCCGTGCCGGTCGGCTCGCTGGCCGTCGCGCCGTCGGCGGTCAGCCTGGTGGAGGCGGCGACGCTGCCGTTGCCAGGGCTCACCGCCCTGCAGACGCTCGACTGGCTGGACCTGCGGGCGGGCGAACGGCTGCTGGTGGCGGGCGCGGCCGGCGCGGTGGGCGGGCTGGCCGTGCAGCTGGCGCGGGCGCGCGGCGTACGGGTGGACGCCCTGGTCTCCAGGCCGGCCCAGGTCGAGGCGGCCCAGGAGCTGGGGGCGGAGTGGGCCACGACCGACCCCGCGGATCTTCCGTCCGCCGCCTACGACGCCGTCTTCGACACCTTCGGCGCCTTCATCACCGGGGCCGTGGCCGACGGGGGCCGCTACGCCTCCGTCGCCACCCAGGCCGGGCCGGTGCCGGACCTGTCCGGCCGGTCGGTCCGCACCACCGTCAACCAGGTGCGCGAGGACGGCCCGGGGCTCGCCGAACTGGCCAAGGCGGTCGACGCGGGCCAGGTCCAGGCCCGGGTCGAGGCCCAGTACGGCCTCCAGGACGTACGGGCGGCGCACGAGCACTTCCGGCGCGGCCGGCTGACCGGCAAGATCGCCCTCTTACTCTGAGGCCACGGCGCTCAGATCATGCGTCGCAGCGCGGTCTCCACGGCGTCGATCAGCGGATCACCCTCGGTCCGCGGATGCCGGGCGAGGCCGAGCTCGACGTCCGGCAGGGCGGGCAGGGCGCCGGGATCGTGGCAGGCCATGACCGGTTCGAGGTTGCCGGGCATGAGCGCCGCGACGCCGAGCCCGGCCCGCAGCGCGGCCAGCACGCCGGCCAGGCTGTTGCTCTCGAACACCGCCCGCCAGCGCCGCCCGGTGCCGTCCAGCGTCTCGACCACCGACCTGCGCCACGCGCACGTGCCGGTGAACAGCACCACCGGCAGCGGGTCGGCGGTCGGATCGACGCCCTGGCCGATCGCCCAGACCAGCGGGCGGCGCACGGTCCAGCGCGGCGGGCCGGGCAGGTCCGGCACCTCGTCGAGCACGAGCTGGACGCGGCCCGCGTCGTAGGCTTCCCGGATCGCGGGGCCGGAGAGGCTGAGCACCTCCAGCGTCGCGCCGGGGTGCAGCCGGGCCAGGTCGGCGAGGGCCTGCGGGAGGTGCGCCGCGGCCAGGTCCTCCAGCAGCCCGACGCCGCAGCGGCCGGTGAGCGCCCGCCCGGTCGCGGTGAGCGCCTGCGCGGAGAGCGCGAGGATGCGCTCGGCGTACGGCAGCAGCTCCTCACCCGCCCGCGTCAGCGAGACGCCGGACGGCGACCGGTGGAGCAGCGGGCGGCCGACGGCGCTCTCCAGCTTGCGCAACTGCTGGCTGAGCGCGGGCTGCGTGTGCCCGAGCGCGGTCGCGGCGCGGCTGATGCTGCCGGCCCGCACGGCGGTGACGAAGGACCGCAGCAACCCGGTCTCCAGATCTCTGGCCATAAGCATTCATTATGGCCCCTCCAACGAAACAACGACTTCCTATGGCCTGGAGGATGACCTAGCGTCGCCCGGGTGACCGGATACAGACAGGTTCTCGCCGTTCCCGGAATGGCCGCGCTGCTGGGCGTCTCGCTGCTCGCCCGTGCCGCGATCACCGCCGACGTGACGGCGCTGACCATGTACGTCGTGCTGGGCCTGGACCTGGGCTACGTGGCGGCGGGCGGCGTCGTGGCGGCCCTGACCGCCGGGGTGGCGCTGGGCGGGCCGCTGCTCGGCCGCCTGATGGACCGGCGGGGGCTGCGCACCGTGCTGCTGGCGACCGTCGCCGCGCAGGTCGTGTTCTGGGCGAGCGTACCGGTCCTGCCGTACGGGGCGCTGCTGGGCGCGGCCGTCGTGGCGGGGCTGCTGATGGTGCCGGTCCAGGCGGTGACCCGGCAGGCGATCGCCGCGATGACGACGCCGGGGCAGCGGCGGCCCGCGTTCGCGCTGGAGTCGGTGCAGGGCGAGCTGTCGTACCTGGTGGGGCCGGCGGTGGTCGTCCTGTGCGCGGCGCAGTTGTCCCCCGAGGTGGTGGCGTGGGGGCTCGGCGCGGTGATCGCGACCGGCGGGATCGGGGTCGCGCTGCTCAATCCGCCGCTGCGGGCCGAGGGCGAGCCGGAGGCCGGTGCGCCCGGGCGTACGCGGCGCCGGGAGTGGCTGGGCGGCCGGATGATCGCCGTCCTGACGATGGGGTTCGGCGCCACGGCGCTGCTCAGCGGCATCGACCTCGCCATCGTCGCCACGCTCAAGGAGGCGGGTCAGGTGTCCTGGGCCGCCGTGGTCGTGGCCGTGTTCGGCGTCACCTCCGTCGCGGGCGGGCTGATCCACGGCGTGCTGCGCCGGTCGCTGCCCACGTGGGCGCTGCTCGGTCTGCTCGGGCTGGTGACGATCCCCGCCGGGCTGGCCCACGACTGGCGCTGGCTGTGCCTGGCCGTCGTCGGCGCCGGGCTGCTCACCGCGCCGACCCAGGCCACGGTGGCCGACGCGGTGAGCAGGCTGGCGCCGGCCGGTGTACGGGGGGAGGCGACGGGTCTGCAGGCGTCGGCGGCCAGCGCGGGCTTCGCGCTCGGAGCGCCGCTCGCCGGGCTGGCGGTGGACGCGTCCATGCCAGGTGGCGGCTTCGCGGCCGCCGGGCTGGCCGGCCTCGCCGCCGCCCTGGCCGGGGGCCTGCTGTCCCGCTCCCGGCGCCCGCGCGGCGGGCCCGGCGAACCGGGCTTCACCGACAGCAGCACCCCGGTTACAGTACGAGGGCCGACACAGGTCTCGTGAGGGCGTGATGCGATGTGATGCCCGACGGACGGGCGGAGGTGTCCCGCGCGGTCGACCGGCGCGTGGCCCTGGCCCGGGAGTGGGACGCGCTGGTCCGGCAGGTCCGCGAGCTCGACGGGTTCGGCGACTTCCTGCGGCCGCCGCAGCCGAGCAGTCTGCTGCCGGCCGCCGCGCACGGCCCGGTCGTCATGGTCAACCTCAGCCAGTGGCGCTGTGACGCGCTGATCGTGACCGCCGACGGCGTACGGGCCGTCCCGCTGCCCGGGGTGACGCTGACGGCGGTCGCCGAGCGGACCGGCGGCTACCTCCGCGTCCTGCGCGCCGTCGACCAGGCCGTCCACGACCTGTACGCCGCCAGGGAGCGCTACGACGACGGCGACCACACCCCGGAGGCGATCAGGCGCTACACCGGCGCCAAGCTCGCGCTCAACCGGGCCGCCGAAACCCGCGAGGCCACGCTCACCGAGCTGCTGGCCTGGCTCTGGGACGAGATCGCCGCGCCGGTGCTCGCCGACCTGCGCCTCACCGCCCCCGTGGCGGAAGGCGCGCCCTGGCCGCGTCTGTGGTGGTGCCCGACGGGGCTGCTGACCCTCCTCCCCATGCACGCCGCCGGTCATCACGACGGCACGGGCCGCGCGGTGATCGACCGGGCGATCTCCTCCTACACGCCCTCCCTGCGCGCCTTACGCGCGGCCCGCCGGCCCCTCGACCCGAACCCCGGCGACGAGCGCATGCTGGTCGTCGCCCTTGAGCGGACGACCGGCACGACCCCGCTCACCGACGTGGCACGCGAGCGCGACCTGCTCACCTCCCTCTTCTCCTCCCGGGCGACGCTGCTGGAGGGCGAGGCCGCCACCACCGGCGCGGTGCGCGCCGAGCTGCCCCGCCACAGGTGGGCGCACTTCTGCTGCCATGGCGGCCAGGACCTCGCCGCGCCCTCGCAGGGCGGCCTGCTGCTGCACGACCGCGTCCTCACCATCGCCGACATCAGCGCCGACCTCAGCGCCGAGCCGTACCGGGGCGAGTTCGCGTTCCTGTCGGCCTGCATGACGGCCACCGGCGGGGTGGACCTCCCCGACGAGGCGATCACGCTGGCCGCCGCCCTGCACCACACCGGCTACCGGCAGGTCATCGGCACCCTCTGGTCGGTGTACGACGACCTGGCGGCCGACGTCGCCGAAGCCGTGTACGCCGACCTGACCGCGTCCGGCCGGTTCGAGCCGGGCCGCGCCGCCCACGCCCTGCACCGGGCGGTCCACGGTCTCCGCGACGCGCGGGGGCTCCCGCCGAGCGCGTGGACGCCTTTCGTGCACCTCGGTCCCTGAAGGAGGGTCCATGACGGCCAGCGTCCCTTCGCCGGAGGACGGCGAGCCCCTGCCCTACAAGGAGGTCACCGACGAGGCATACGCCCGGCTCGCCGCCGGCAGCTTCACGGTGGAGGAGCCGCGTCCGGGCACGCTGATCCTGCGCGGGCCCTGCCCCCGCTGCCGGGCGCCCATCGAGATCCCGCTCGTCAGCGGCATCGTCCGGTCGCCGCGCGCCGTCGGCGAACGGCTGCGCCGCAGGCCGCGACCGCAGCAGGAGACGGTGGAGCCGATGATGTGCACCTGCGAGGACGACCACCCCAACCGGCCGGAGGGCCGCTACGGGTGCGGCGCCTACTGGACGCTCACCGTCTCGGCGGGCCCGCGGTGAGCCACGTCCTCTCCCCCGGTCCGGGCCCCGCCGGTCCGGCCCACCTGCTGGCCGCCCAGGACCGGGAGCACCTGCTCCGTACCGAGCTGCCCAGGGTCCGCGAGGCCGCGGTCGCCTGGCGCAACGGTCTCGGCGGGCTGCTGGCCGCGCTCGTCGGCTTCAGCCTGATCAAGGGCCGGACGGACGTCGGGCAGCTCGACCGGGGATGGGCCGTCGTGGTCGGCGTGCTGCTGCTGATCGCGCTGGTCGTCGGCGCCGTGGCCGCGCTGCTGCTCATCCGCGCGGCGCACGGACGGCCCGCGGTCGCCCCGGCCAGGACGCTGCCGCCGCGCCGCGCCGCCGACCACCTCGAAGCGCTCGACTCGGCCGCCGCCCTGCGCCGCGGCATCGCGCTGACGCTGCTGTGCGCCGCGCTCCTCGTCGCTGCGATCGGCGCCACCTGGTACGGCCCCGAGGCCGGCAGGCCGTCCCTGTCGGTGACCACCCCGGCGGGCACGACCTGCGGGGCCGTCGTACGCGTCGCAGCGGGACGCGCCGTCCTGCGGACCAGGGGCGGGGAGGTCACCGCCGACCTCGCCGCGGCCACGGCGATCGAGGCGGTCGAGGCGTGTGCGTGACCGTGACAGGAAGGACGCCGACCGGCTCGTCCGGGCCGTGTGGCGGCGGATCTCCCGGTGCGTCGACCGCGGGGACCGCGACGCCTTCGCCGGCCCGTCCGCCCTGGCCGAGACGGCCGCGCTCATGGCGGTCACGGCGCCCGGCGAGCTCGGTGACGCGGCCCGGCAGCACCGGCTGGTCGAGACGCTGGGCTGGGCGTGCTGGTGTCTGTATCGTGTCGCGCCGGTCGAGCGGCTGCCGTACCTGCAGCTCGCGCTGGTGTACTTCGAGACCGCGGTCCGGCTCGGGGGCACCCGGCTTCCCGAGCCCCTGAGGTCGGGGTTCGCCGCGGGAGCCGGGCACGCGGCGAACCTGTGGGGAGACCGCGCCCACGCGACGCTGACCGGGACGGCCGAGCCCGACGGACCGGCGCTGGACGAGGCGGTCGAGCTGCTGCGGCTGGCCATCGCCTACGCCCCGGACCACGACGACCCCACGTACGCCGGCGACCTGGCGAACCTGGGCGCCGCGCTGAGCCTGCGCCACCACAGGCGCGGGCACCCCGGTGACCTGCGGGAGGCGATCGCCGTCCTGGAGCGGGTCGCGGCGCGTGACGACGCCGACCTGCCGTCGGTCCTGACCAACCTGTTCCACGCCCAGCTCCGGTCGGTCCGGCTGAACGGCGGGACGACCCGGTACGCGCTCGCCGACACCGCCCAGCGGCTGGTGGACAGCACCGCTCCCGACGCCCCCGAACGCCCGGAGAGACTGATCTACCTGGCCACCTCGCTGGGCAGGGCCGCCGAGCGCACCGGCCGGGTCGAGGACCTCGAACGGGCCATCGCGGCCGGCAGGGAGGCGATCGGCCTCTCCGAGCACCGGCCGGAGCTCCGGCCCGCGGCCTACGGCGCCACGGCGGGCCTGCTCCAGGACCGGTTCGAGTCGACCGGCGACCGGGCACACCTCGACGAGGCCGTGGAGCTCCTGCGCGCGGCCGGCCGCATGCCGCCCGCCCCCGGCCTGGACGTCCAGGGGCTCCTGCGCGCGCTGGCCACACTGCTCGCCGACCGGTACCGCGACGGCCGGGCGTCCGCCGATCTCGACGAGGCCACCCGGCTGGCGCACCGGCTGATGGCCGAGGCCCCACCCGGCGGCGAAGACGCCCGCGAGGCACGCACCCTCATGGCGCGCGTCCTGGCCTTCCGCTTCGAGCACACCGGGGAGCTGGACAGCCTGCTGGAGGCCGTCCGCCTGATGCGCGAGGCCACCGGCGTGGCCCACAGCACCTCGGCCGACCACGGGCAATTGGCCGTCGTCCTGCGCAAGCTGCACGAACGCACCGGCAGCCCCGAGGCGCTGCGCGAGGCCATCGCGGCCCACCGCACGGCGATGGCCATGGCGCCCCAGGACGAGCACCGGGCGTCGTCCTCGTCCAACCTGGCCTTCGCGCTGCGCAACGAGTTCGAGCTCAGCGGCGACCGGCAGAGCCTCGACGAGGCGATCAAGGTCGCGGGCGACGCGGTCGAGGCCACCCCTGGGGACTCCGTCGAGCGCGTCGACCACCTCGTCAACCTGGCCACCGCGCTGCAGACCCGGTACCAGCACTTCGGCGACTCGGCCGACCTGGAACGTGCGGTGGACCTCTACCGGCGATCACTGACCGGCCCCCTGCCCGGCACCGACCAGCAGGTCACCTGCCTGCTGAACCTGGCGCAGGCGCTGCTCGACCGGCACGCGGCGCGCCGTTCGGACGAAGACCTGGCCGCCGCCGTCGCCCTCACCGAACGGGCCGCCGGCCTGCTGCCCGACGGCCATCCCCGGGTCCCGGCGGCCCTGGCCGGCCAGGCCCTGGCCCTGGCCGCCCGCGCCTCGGGCCCTGACCTGCGCCGGGCGATCGGCCTGCTGGAACGGGCGGTGGACGGCCTGCCCGACGACGACCCGATGCGCTCGTTCCTCCTGTCCAACCTGGGCAGATTCCTGCGCGACAGGTTTTCCGAGGCGGGCGACCCGGCCGACCTGCGCCGGGCGGTGGAGGTCTCGGAGGCCGGGCTGGCCCACACCCCGCCCGAATCGCCCTTCCACGCGCAACTCCTGCTGAACCTGGGCAGCGCCCACGCCGACCTGTTCGGCCAGTCGGGGGCGTCCGCGTCCGCCGACCGGGCCCTGGACTGCTGGCGGCGCGCCGCCCTGTCCGCCACGGCGGCCACGTCGGTACGGATGACCTGCGCGATCGCCTGGGCCCGGATGTCGGCCCGGCTGTCACCGGGGTCGCCCGGCACGATCGAGGCGTTCGGCACCGCGATCGAGCTGCTGCCCGTGCTGACCTGGCCGGGCCTGCCTCGTGACGACCAGGAGCGGATGTTGCGGCCGACGATGCTCCTGGCCGGGGACGCGGCGGGCGCCGCGCTCGACGCCGGTGACGCCGGCCTCGCGGTCGCCTTCCTCGACCAGGGGTGCAGCGTCCTGTGGTCGCACCTGCTCGCCACCCGCTCGGACCTGTCGGAACTGCGCGAGAGGGACCCGGCGCTGGCCGCCCGCCTGGACGCGGTCCGCCACCGGCTCTCCGGCTCCGAACCCGCCACGGGAGGAGGACTGCCGTGACGCGTGAGGAGGACGTACGGGCCGATGTGCCGCGTGAGGAGGAGGTACAGGCCGCCTTACGGCGTTGTCTGGACGTGGCCGGGGACTCCGGGGAGCTGGTCTCGCGGCTCGCCGGAGAGCCGCTGGCGGAGACGACCGCGTTCGCCCGGCGGCTGCACGACCTGCTCCAGGGCGCCGGGCCCGACGCCGGGGCGGCGGCGATGGTCGTACGGTTGATCGACCGGCGCCGGTCGGCGATGGCCGCTCTGGGGATCGAGCACTCGTTCGGCGAGCATGTGCCCGACAGGGTCCTGGACGGCTGGGACGCGCTGGTCGACGCCGGCGGTCTCGCGGCGGCCGCTGCGGCGGTGGTCGAGTTCTCGATGACGGCGCAGGAGGAGTTCGACTCCTTCGCGCAGGTGCTCGTCGCCGACGCGCTGGCCCGCCAGGACGAGGTCAACGCAGTGCGCTACCACGCGCGGTGGGAGCTGCTGCGCGAGTGCCGGGCGATCGGCGTACCCGCGACCCTCGCCCGGCGAAGCATCCCCGGCCTCACCGACGCACTGCACGCGATGACCGCCTACGTGGCAGCCACCCCGCCCCCACCTCCAGCCGCGGCCCCGCCTTCCCCCGTGCCCCCGCCTCCGGTCGTGGCCCCGGCGCCGATGGAGGAGGTGCTTCCCCCGGTGGTGCGCGCCCTGCTCCAGGGCGCCGCCGCCCTGGCGCACGCGCTGCCCGAACGGGACGCGGCCCCTCTCGACGGCGCCTCTCTGGATGCGGCTGTCGAGCTTGCGCGGTGGGCTCGGGAGGCGACGCCGGATCCGGCGCCGTACGCGCCGCTGCTCCGCGGCTTCCACGCGACACTGCTTCTTGTCCGGCACCGAAGGACCGGCGACCGGAACGACCTGGAGGCCGCCGCCGACGGCCTGCTCGCCGCTGTGGACGAGTCGGCCTGGATCGACCCGTACGCGCCCGTCCTGGTGGCGGCGGCGAACGTGTGCCTCGCCCGCCTCTGGAGGTCGGACGCCACGCACGACCGGCGACGCCTGGACGCCTTGATCGGCTGCCAGCGCGCCGCCGGGACGTTCGCCACGGGCGAGGCCGAGGCGGAGCTGTCGTGGTGGGCCGGCCGGATGAGGGAACTGGCCCGGTCCGGGACCGGATCGGTGACCGCCGCCGACGTCGCACGCCTGGAGAGGGCGCGCACCACGCTCCCCGCCCGCGCCGGACCCGGTGGCGAGCTGCCGATCCCCCTCCTGCCGGCCCGATGGACCCGCCGCTGAACCTAGGGACTGATCAGGAGGAAGGAGAAGTCCTGTTTCGTCCTGCGGTTCGGCGGGATGTCGATCTTGACCCGGCGGACGATCTCGTCCCGGCTGACGCCCAGCCCGAGGCCGATGAGCCGATCGGGACGCACCGGCACGGGATCGTCGAAGGTGACCATGACCCGAAGCGGCCACGGACTCTCGGGGACGGCGGGCGCGTGGAGTTCCCAGCACCCGTCCCAGTCGAGCGCGTACCGGTTGCGGCGGGCGATCAACGGGTCGAGAAGGACCTGCGCGGCGAGGGACGGCGAGTTGGCCGAGTAACCGGCCAGCAGGCGGGGGGCCAGCGACCGGACCGGAACCCTGTCGTGGACGGTGAGCTTGCCGGTCCGGTCACAGGAAACGCAGTTGACCAGGAGCCAGACGTCGAGGAGCTTGCCGTTGGCGTTGACCCGGAACCTGCCGTCACCGACGGTGGCGCGGTCGGACGGGCAGGCCACGCACCGCAGGACGAGCAGGGGCAGGCGGGTGCGCCGCACCACCCAGGGCAGCACGATATGAGGATGTGAAGACATGATCTCTCTGAAGACCTGACGAAGAGCACGGAAAACAGAGCCGACGGCGTCCGTCGGCGACCGATGCGCAGGAAGGTGTCAGGTCTAGAGAGCAGGCGGCGTCATGCGCGCGAAGTCCTCACGAAGGGATGGGGGCCGGTGGGGGCGGGGGCTCAGCTCAGGCGGGTGCGCAGCAGGCAGAACTCGTTGTCCTCGGGATCGGCCAGGACGTGCCACGGTTCTTCGCCGGTCTGGCCGACGTCGGCCGGGCGTGCTCCGAGCTTCAGCAGGCGTTCGAGTTCGGCGGCCTGGTCGCGGTCGGTGGCGTTGACGTCGAAGTGCAGTCGCAGCCTGCCCGTCTTGGGCTCGGTGGTGGGGCTGAAGACGAGTGTCGGCTGCAGCCCGCCGAACCCTTCCCGCGGCCCGATCTCCACCGCGCCGTCGTCCTCGGTGTCGAGCACGACGAAGTCCAGCACCTCGCACCAGAAGGCCGCGAGCCGGTGCGGATCACGGCAGGGGACGATCAGTTCGGAGATGCGGCTAGCCATGATCGGCACACTACCGGCGGCGGGTCGCACCCGGCCAACGCTTTACGGCCCGGGGTGACTCCCACGTGCGGCCACCTTCACGATCACTTTTGCTGTGACTTGATCACCGGAGTTCTCTCTTTGGGTACGTGAGCTGATACACCCAGTAAGGGGGAGCGATGACCGTGAGGATAGCCTGGGTCTGCGCGCTGTTGGTCGTGATCGCCGTGGTGGTCCCGACGGCGCTGAAGGCGAAGCCGCGCAAGCAGCCGTCCGCCGCCCGCCCTGACGTGTCCGGCGTCCCGTTCGGGGTGTTCCTCGCCTCAGACTGGCGCGGGCCGCACCTGATGAGCGCGTTCGAGGCGTGGCTGGGAGCGGAGGTCCGGGTGGGGCGGACGTACGTGCCGGGCGAGGCGTGGAACGCGCTGGGCGGGCCCGACTTCGTCCTGCAACCCTGGATGCGGTGGCGGGCCGCCGAGCCGTCGCGCATGCTCGTGCTCAACGTGCCGATGGTCATGCCGAACGAGGGCGACCTCCCGGACGACACGGTGTCGGTGCTGCTGAACGCAGGCGCGGACGGCGCGTTCGACCCGTACTTCGACCGGCTGGCCCGGACGCTGGTCGCCGGGCACGCGCCGGACACGGTGATCGTCCCGGGCTGGGAGATGAACGGCCTGACCTACTCCAGCCGCTGCTCGGCCGATCCGCAGGCGTGGATGGCGTACTGGAGGCGGATCGTCACCGTGATGCGGGCGGTGCCGGGGCAGCGCTTCCGCTTCGACTTCAGCCCCAACCGGGGCCCGGACGCCATCGGCTGGACCGAGTGCTACCCCGGCGACGACGTGGTGGACATCATCGGCATGGACAGCTACGACCAGGGCCCGGGCCAGCAGTTCTCCGACTACGTCGACCAGCCGTACGGGCTGGAGGCGCAGGCCGAGTTCGCGTCCTCGCACGGCAAGAAGATCTCCTTCCCCGAGTGGGGGCTGTTCCGGTACGGCGACCGGCCGGAGTTCGTGCGCGCCATGCTCGACTGGATCGCCCGGCACGACGTGGCCTACCACTCGATCGTGGACTACTGCCCGCACGGCGTCTGGCGTTGCCCGGCCAACCCGAAGTCGTCGCGGGTCTTCCGTCAGCTCATGCGCGACCCGGGCTTCCAGCCGGGGCCGTCCGCGCCGCCGACGTTCCCACCGACCTTTGAGCTGCCGACGCCCCCTCAGCCCAGCCCGGCCGTCTCCTCCGTGGCCGTCTCCTCGGCTGCGGACGTCCCCGCCCCGGCGGCCGCGCCGGCTTCGGGCTGACCCGGCCGCGCCAGCCGCAGCGTGTGCGCGGCCAGCCGGTCGAGGGTGACGCCGAGGTCGAACTCGGCCGCCCGCGACGGCGCCGCCCGCTCCTCCTCGTGCCGCATGGCCGGGTCGGTCAGCCGGGCCACGATCGCCACGGCCAGCGCCGCCGGGTCCTGCGGCTCGACGAGCGCGCCGGTCTCCGGGGTGACCACCTCCGTGAGACCGGGGACGGCGGCGGCCACCACCGACCGCCCGGTGGCCATGGCCTCCAGCACGGTCAGCGGCAACCCCTCCCACCGGGACGGCAGCGCCACCAGGTCGGCGGCGGCGTACCAGGGCCGCGGATCGCCGCTCGCCCCCGGCATGAGGACGCCGGGCGGAGCGTCGCGGCGCAGCCGGCCGTAGTCGTCCCCGTCGCCGACGAGGGCGAGGCAGGCGTCCGGGACGTGGTCGGCGATCTGCGGCCAGGACTCGACCAGCAGGTCCTGGCCCTTCTGCCGGGTGATCCGGCCGACGCAGACGACCAGCGGCGCTCGCCGGGAAAGGCCCAGGTCACGGCGGGCGGCGAGGCGCTCGTCGGGCGTGGCGGGCGGGAAGCGGGCCAGGTCCACGCCGTTGCGGACGACGGTCAGCGGGCCGCCCACGCCCGCGTCCCGGGCCTGCCGGTACTCGCCCTGGCCGACGCAGAGCCCGAGCTGCGTCCACCGGGTGGCGACGCGTTCCCAGAGGGTGGAGGCGGTGGCGAGCGTCCCCCCGCAGGCCAGCCAGGACCAGCCGTGCGGCTGGAACAGCGTCGGCACGCGGCCACGCAGCACCGCCCGGCCGACCAGCCCGGCCTTGGAGGAGTGCAGATGCACCACGTCGGGACGGAACCGGCGCACGATGCGCCTCAGGGCGACGGCGGCGGCCAGGTCGGCCGGGTGCGGCGCCCGTGCGGCGAGCCACGGCAGGTGCGGCAGCCCGATCGCGGCCAGCCGCTCGCCGAGCCGCCCTCGCGGGGGTGCGGCGACGGCGACCGTCCATCCGCGCCGGCTCTGGTCGGCGCAGGCGCTCTCGACGTAGGCGGCGACGCCGCCCTCGGTGGGCTGGGTGACGTGGAGCACGCGCGGCGCCCGTGGGCCGCGCGGGACGAAGGACGTCATCGCGCCCTGCGCAGAACCCGGTCGAGCGCTTCCCACCGTCGGCCGAGCGCGCGGCCGCGCACCCGGTCGAGCCTCGCCCACCGCCCGCGGAGCGTCCGGCCGCCCACGCGGGCGCGGGCCGCGAGGGCGTAGGCCGTCGCGGCGGGCGTCCTGGCCAGCAGGAGCCGGTGGCTGACCGCGCACTGTCCGCCCCATTTGGTCTTGTGGGACTCGGCTCCGCGCAGCAGCGACATCGTCGGACGGCCCAGCTCGTGCGCGAGCCCGAGGTCCGTGCGGAGCAGCAGGGTCACGACGTCCACCTGGGCGCGCAGGTCGGGGTGGGTGCCGTAGAGGTAGCCGCCGACGAAGTCCTTGCCGACGATCACCAGGTCCACCGCGACGACCTGGCCGTCGAGGTGGTACTCGATCAGCCGCGCCTGCTGCTCGGCCACCAGCCGCCGGGCGGCGCGGGCCAGGTGGGCGCGGAAGCGCGGCTTGGTGTGCTCGACGTTGATGCCCCGGCCCTGCCACTGCAGGGCGTGCAGGTCGAGCAGGCGGGCGACGGCGTGCTCGGCCTCGGCGGCCGGGACGTCCCTGACCTGGATGGGGGCCTCGTCCACGCGTCTGAGCTCGCGGCGCAGCTTGTTCCCGTTCTTGCCGGGCAGCCCGGCGAGCAGCCGGCCGAGAGGGACGCCGGGCAGTTCGACGCACGTCGAGGCGGGCAGCCGCCAGGAACGGCCCGGCCAGGCCGCCGCGAGCCGTTCGGCGTCCGCGCCCGGCCGCACCTCGGGCAGGTCGAGCACATCCCATCCGGGCAGCTCGGCGAGGGCCCGGCCGAGTGCCGCCGGGAGGTCGGGGTCCCCGTCCTCGATCAGGACGTCGGTGAAGTCGGACTGGTCGCCGCCGAGCGGCCGCAGGACGCGCAGCCCCGCCCGGCGCACGGTCATGACGGGGGCTGCGGCCACCAGCCGTCCCCTGCGTCGCAGCAGGACGGCGCTCAGGTTCGCGTTCCGGCCGTAGGTCTCCCACCACGACGACAGCCAGACGTGCGACTGGAACGGCGTCGCGGCCGGGGAGCGGTCGTGCAGGTCGGCCCACTCCCCCGCCAGGGCGCGCAGGCGGCTGGAGCCGGTCACGACCTCGGTGGCCAGGTCAGGGGTCTGCCGGGTCGTGGTCGTCATGCGGACACCGTGTCGACCGGCCGGCGTGCGGGCGCGGCCTCCTGATCGTCCCGGCGCCCCCGGGCGGGGACCGCCATCCAGATCAGGGCGGCCAGCAGGAGCCCGGCGGCCGTGGCCACGGCGGTGGCGATCAGGGGCTGGGGTGAGCTGGGCGAGGCGGGCGGCACGGCCGGGGCGAAGCTGGACAGGCGGACGCCGGTGTCGGCGCTGTGCCGGTTGGCGTAGGCGGTGAGCGCGCTCGCCACGCTGTTGGCCCGCCTGGCGGCCTCCTCCGGGGTGCCGGCGATGGCGGCCAGCCGGATCAGCGGCGCGTCGGGCGAGGCCGACGCCTGCAGAGTGGTCCGCAGCAGCTCGCCGTCGGCCAGGTAGGCGTCGCCGTTCCCGGCGAGCAGGCCGGGGTGGACGGCCACCCTGGCGTAGGCCTGGGCGAAGTCGGCGTCCTGCGTGGGGACGCCCTGCCGCGCCGAGCTGACCACCGCGTAGGCGTCGGCGGTGTAGACGGGCTCCTGGACCAGCGAGTACGTCAGCCCCGCCCCCATGCCGATCAGCGGGAGCGCGAGCAGGGACCAGGTGCGGAGCGCGCCGGCGGCGCGCTGGACCGGGTGAGTCATGACAGCCTTTCCTGGTGGCGCCTGGCGAGCAGGCGGTCGTAGAGGTCGTGCAGGCGCCGGGCTTGCCGGCGCACGTCGTAGCGGTCCAGGGCGGGGGGTGGCGGCAGGCGCGTGCGGGGCGCGGCGAGGAGCGCGGCCAGCTCGTCGGCCAGCCGGTGTGACGGCACCCGGCGGGCTCCGGGCACGGCTCCGGGCGGCAGGTCGTCGATCGCCGGGCACGAGCCGTACAGCACGGGCAGGCCCGCGGCGAGCGCCTCGACGACGGCCAGCCCGAACGTCTCCTCCTGCGAGGGGGCGGCCAGCACGTCCATGGCCGACAGCAGGGCCGGCACGTGCGCGGTCTCCCCGGCGAACACGACGCGCCGCTCGACGCCGAGCCGCGCGGCCAGCCCGCGCAGCCGGGGCTGTTCAGGGCCGGTGCCGACGAGCAGGAGCACCGCGCCGTCCAGCCGCGGCAGCGCCTCGACGAGCAGGTGGAAGTTCTTGCCCGCGACCAGGCGGCCGACCCCGCCGACGACGAACGCCTCCGGCGGGATCCCCAGGCTCAGCCTGGCCGGTCCGGCGGCCCGCGGATCGTGGCGGAAGGCGGACAGGTCGACACCGTTGGGGATGGTGACCACGCGTGCGGGCGGCAGGCCCCAGCCGTGCAGCCGGTCGGCCACGGCCGGGGAGACCGCGACGACGGCGTGGGTCAGGCGGGACGTCGTGCGGTAGAGCGTGCGGATCGGCGCGGTGACGGGCCGTCCCTCGATGTGCCGGGCCCCGGCCGAGTGCTCGGTGGTGACGACGACCGGCACGCGGGCCAGCCGGGCGGCGAGCGGCGCGTAGACGCAGGCCCGGTACAGGTGCGCGTGCACGACCTGGTAGCGGCCGGCGCGCATGAGGGCGGTGAGCCGGGGCAGCGCGCGCAGGTCCCGGTTGCCGCCCATGCCCACGGCGCGTACGGGCGTCCCGCCGGCGCGGATGGCGTCGGCCAGGGCGCCGGGCCGGGTCAGGACGGCGACCTCGCTGGCGCAGTCCATGTGGGGCAGCAGGGTCCGCAGTTGCTGCTCGGCCCCGCCCGCGGCCAGCCCGGTGATGACGTGCAGCACCTTCATCGGGCCAGCCCCCAGCGCAGCCGGTGGCAGGCGTTCTTGGCGAGCAGCCGGGCGGCGGTGTCGCGGTCGCCGACGTAGCGGCGCGGCAGGGCGTGCGCCCCGGCGAGCCTGCCCGGACGGACGGCGCAGGCGTGCTCGTACCCGGCCCGTCGGACGGCGGCGACCTCGCGGGAGGTCAGCTCGCCGTAGGGATAGGCGAAACCGGTGACGGGGGCGCCGAGCACGTCCTGGAGCATGAGCTTGCTCGTGGTCAGCTCGTCGGCGAGCTCGCCTGGGGCGGCGGCCGGCAGGTGGGGGTGGCTGTGGGTGTGGGAGCCGACCTCCATGCCGGCGGCGGCCACCCGGCGCAGCGTGTCGGCGTCCATCAGGGGGCGGGGGGTGACGTCGCGGTCCCAGGCGTTGTGGCCGCCGATCCGGCCGGCGACGACGTAGACGGTCGCGGTGAAGCCGTAACCGGCCAGCACCGGGACGACGTCGGTGGCGAAGTCGGCGTAGCCGTCGTCGAAGGTGAGCCCGACGAGCCCGCGCCGGTCGCCCGGATGGTTCAGCAGCTCGTGCACCGAAACGCCGCGCAGCCCGCGCCGGGCGAGCCAGCGGATGTGCGCGGCGAAGCGCTCGGGGGTGACGACGATGTCGAAGGGGTCCTCGTCGCGTTCGGCGACGGAGTGGTACATCCAGATGAGCGGCAGCGCGCCGATGCGCGTGCTCATACGCGCTCTCCTTCCCTGAAGGTCGTGACGGCCCTCCGGAACGGCGACAGGCCGAGGCGATGGAGACCGGCCAGCATGAGCGCGGCGGTCACGGTGATTCCGACGGCGTTGGCCAGGGCGATGCCGCCCTGCGCCATGCCGGGGACGAGCGCCACGGACAGCGTCGCGGTCAGGGTGAGGCCGGCGGCCATCGCCAGGGCCGGGTACCACAGCTCGCGCCCGCCCCCGGCGCAGAAGTAGGCCCTGCAGACCACGCTCACGACGGTGTGGCCCAGCAGGCCGATCGTGTACAGCCGCAGGACGTGCTCGGTGGCGGCGGCGTCCTGGTCGTCGAAGGCGCCGCGGTGCAGCAGCAGGCCCACGACCATCGGTGCGAAGGCGACCAGCAGCGCGGCGGCGCCGACCGTGACGGCCGCCGCCGTCGCCAGGTCGCGGGCCAGCAGCCGCCAGGCCCGTACGGTGTCCCCCGCGGCGATGCTGCGGGCCAGGTGGGGATAGGTGACGGTGGCCAGCATCAGCGAGACCACCATCGGCACCTGGGCGATCTTCTGGGCGTAGTTGAGATGGGAGATCGCGCCGGCGGGCAGGTCGGCGGCGAGCACGCGTTCGACCAGCACCTGCCCCTGCCGCAGCAGCGTGAAGGCGACGATGGGCAGCAGCGCGGCGACCGGCAGCACCAGGCGGCGGGGCATCCGGCGGGGCAGGCCGACGCGCCGCAGGTACGCCGGCGCCTGCATGCCGACCATGAGGACGGCGCCCACCGCGACCCCCCACGCGGCGGCCCGCACGCCGAGCGTGTCGTGCCAGACGACCAGGCAGCCGACGAGGGCCACGTTGTAGGCCAGGCCGGTGGCCGCGGGCGGGCCGAAGACGTGATGGGCCCGAAGGGCCGCGCTGGCGTATCCCGCCAGCGCGAACGGCAGGACGCAGCCGCAGCAGATCCGCCAGCACTGCACGGCCAGGCCGGCCTGCGGAAGGCCGGGGGCCAGCGCCGTCACCAGCCAGGGCGCGAACGCCGCGGCGCACACGGCGACGGCGGCGAGCGCGGCGGCCAGGGCGGGCAGCGTCCGCTCCACCAGCGCCGCCCGCTGTCCGTCCCCGGTCGCCGTGCTGAACAGCGGGATCAGCCACAGGGCCATCGCCCCTTCGATGAGCAGCGGCGCGGCGGTCTCGGGGACGGTCCAGGCGACCAGGAAGGCGTCGGTGTCGGCGTTGGCGCCGAACAGCGCGGCCATCAGCAGGTCGCGTACGTATCCGAGGGCCGAGCCCGCGCCGACGAGCATCGTGGTGAGGGCCGCGGCGCGCAGGTCGGCCGCGCCCCGGCTCAGCACGCGGGCCGCCGCGACGGGAGCGCGGCGTCGGCGCGTCCCATCGCCAGGCCCAGCATGACCGACATGACCAGGCTGGTCGCGCCGCCGATGTCGGCGTAGGCGAAGTCCACCGCCAGCCACGTCATGAAGCCGGCGGCGGCCAGCCCCGCCGGGCCGGACCGTCCGGGGCGGGTGAGCGTGCGCACGAGCACCCCGCCCACGAGCAGCGCGAACGCCGACAGGCCGACGAGCCCCTGCTCGCTGAGCACCAGCAGGTACATGTTGTGCGGGGACAGCAGCGGCTGGCGGCGGTAGCCGCCGGTCGCGTCCTCGATGTCGCTGCCCGAGGACAGGGCCAGCGGCGCGTAGGTGTCACGCCAGGCGGCGAACCCCTTGGGGCCGACGCCGGTGACCGGGTGGTCCTGCCACATGCGGGCCGCCGCCTGCCACAGCTGGTACCGGTCCGACACCGATCTGTCGGGCTGGGCCACCGAGGAGGAGATGGAGGCGACGCGCTCGGCGACGATCCCGCCGGCGGGCCCGCCCAGGAGCGTCAGGAGCACGGCCCCGGCCGTGGCGGCGACGGCGGCCCCGACGGCCGGCCGTGCGCCGCGCAGCACGAGCATCACCGCCACGGCGCAGCCGACCGCGACCCCGGTGCCGCGGCTGAGGGACATGACGAGCGGCGGGCAGAGCGCCGCCGCGGCGATCAGGGCGGCGACGCGCCGGCGCGAGCCG
>NZ_JBEYTJ010000059.1:0-49693 GCF_040642995.1 Nonomuraea sp. NPDC047529
TTGTAAACCAAAAACCCCCCAAAAATAAAGCACAACAATTTGGGCAGAGAACAAACCCTAAAACCCCCCCCCACCCCCCCCCCCCACACCCCCCCCCCCCCCCCCCCCCGCGCCCCCCCCCCCCCCCCCCGCCCGGTTGACCTCAACCGCGGTTGAGAATGCACGATGTCCTGGACCCCCATGATTTCCCGACCTGGGCAGGACGTTCATGAAGCTTGAGATCTACGCCGATGTGCTGTGTCCCTGGTGCTACATCGGCAAAAGACGCCTGTCCCGCGCGCTGGCCGGGCACCCCGCCCGCGACGGCGTCGAGGTGATCTGGCGCGGCCACGAACTCGCGCCCGAGGAAGGCCGGACCCCGGGCCCGACCGCCGCCGAGGCCATGGCGGGCTGGTGGGGCGAGCAGGCCCCCGCCCGCGTCGCCCACATCCGGGCGCTGGGCGCGGCGGAGGGCCTGGAGCTGAACCTGCACCTGGCCCGCCCGGTGAACACCTTCGACGCCCACCGGCTGGTCAAGCTGGCCGCCGACCACGGCCGGGCCGACGAGGTGATGGAGGCTCTGCTGTACGCCTACCACACCGAAGGGCTCAACGTGGCCGACGAGCAGGTCCTGCGACGCCTGGGCGGCGCGGCCGGCCTGGACGACGACGAGGTGTCCGCCGTCCTGGCCGGTGACGTGTACGCCGACCAGGTGCGCGCCGACCGCCGCCGCGGGGCCGAGCACGGCGTCACCGGCGTGCCCAGCCTGGTGATCGACGGGCGCCCGCCGGTCTCCGGGGTCCAGCCGGTCGCCGACCTGCGACGACTGCTCGACTCGACCGGCTGACGCCGTCCCTGCCCTCAGCGACTGGGTTCCATGGCCGGTTCGTTCTCCTTGTGGCGATTCGCCCAGAGGAAGACCAGCGCGCCGGCGAACAGCACGATCGAGGTCCACTGGTTGATCCGCAGGCCGAGCAGGGTCACCGCGTGGTCCACCCCGCCGACCGGGTCGATCCGCAGGCCCTCGATCCAGAACCGTCCCGTGGTGTAACCGGCGACGTAGAGGGCGAACAGCCGTCCGTGGGTCAGCTTCAGCCGCCGGCCGGCCAGGATCAGGGCGAAGCCCAGAGCCACGTCCCACAGGGATTCGTACAGGAACGTCGGGTGGTAGAGCATGCCGGGCTGCCCGCCGTGCGCCTGGTCGATCTCCAGGCCCCACGGCAGGGTGGTCGGGCTGCCGTACAGCTCCTGGTTGAACCAGTTGCCCCAGCGGGCGATGGCCTGCCCGAACGCGATGCCAGGCGCGATCGTGTCGGCCACGGCGCCGAGGGGCAGCCCCCGCCGGCGGCAGGCCAGCCACACGCCGACGCCGCCCAGGGCGACCGCGCCCCAAATGCCGAGCCCGCCCTCCCAGACGAACAACGCCTGGTACGGCTCCTTGATCGCACGCGGGCCGAAGTAGGTCTGCCAGTCGACGGCGACGTGGTAAAGGCGGCCGCCGATCAGCCCGAAGATCACCGCGGGCATCGCGATGTCGCCGATCGCGCCCCGCTCGCCGCCCCGGGCGCGCCAGCGGCGCTCGCTCAGCCAGATGCCGAACCCGATGGCGACGATGAAGCACAACGCGTAGGCCCGGATCGGGACGAATCCGAGATACCAGACTCCTTGGGAAGGGCTGGGAATCGAGGCGAGGGGCATGGCGGTGAGGCTAGCCAACGCAAAGCCGCCCGGCGGGCATCGTGACCTGATCGCGAGACTCCGGCCGAATTCGTGATCCGATCGCCTCGACGTCCGCGGCGGCCAGAACCATCTGCCTCGTCGGACCGTGAGGCCGGCGCCAGGGTGTGGCGAAGAATTCGTGTCACGATTAAGCCTGTTCGCCTGGCTGGCCTCGCTCACCGCCGCCGCGTATCCCACCTGGGACATGCACCAGGCCGAGGGCGGGGCCTCCGCCGTTCTCGGCTGTATCGGCATGCCCCTCTGGTTCCGCTTCGAGCTCATCGACCTGGTCTCGCCTCCGCTCCCACCCGTTCGGCCCTCCAATGGGGGGTGCCCGCGATCATCGTCCTCACCGGGCTGCTCGCGTCGGTCGGGACCGGCAACGGGGGCGTGATCGGCCGCCGCGTGGCCGGGCTGCTCACCCTGCTCGCGGTCGCGGGGCCGCTCACCCCGTTGTACATGTCCGACGACGGATGCTCGATGATCCCCGTCCTCAGCAACAGATGGTTCGCGAGCGTGCTGAACGCCTACGGACCGTACGAATCGGCCCTTCCGCTCTCCGCGCTGCTGGTCCTGCTGGCCACCAGGACCGGTGGGCATCCCGCTCCCGGCGGGTTCACCGGTCGCCGGGCGGCGGCCTTCGCGATCGACTACCTGTTCCTCGTGACCTTCCTGGCCGCCTTCGAGCCCGGGCTGAGCCGCCTGGACTTCGGGCTGCTGAACTGGCTCCGCCTCGACGAGCCGACACCCCTGCTCGCCGTCGTGGTCATGTTCCTGTACGTCCTGCCCGGGCGGACGTTCGGTAAGCAGTTGATGCGCCTCCGCGTCGTCTCCGACGTCACGGGGCACTGGCCGGGCGGCCGCGGGGCCGCCGTCCGGGCACTCGTGTTCCCCGTGCTCGTCTGTCTGCCGGAGTTCGGGCTGATCGTCCTGCTGGTGGACGGTCTGTGGGCGGTGTGCGATCCGGCCGCCCGCACCCTGCGCGACCGCCTGGCGGGCACCAGGGTCGCCCTCGATCTCGTCCGAATGAATGAATCTACACTGTAAAGGCGTCGGGTCGTATCAAGCACCGTCCGGCGCGTCTCCAGGACAGGGCAGGGCACCCGAGCAGGGTGCGGGCACCAGGAGGAGAAGCCCCATGCCGATCGACTACACGTTCGTGAGACTGCAGGGACTGCGACTGCCGCAGCCCCTGAACGCCGACGTCGCCGCGTCCATGGTCAAGACGAGCGGCCTCGCCTCGACGGACGTCACCTTCCCGGACGGCGCCCTGACCGAACCGGAACGGCACGCCCTGACGTGGCTGCTCGCCGCGTACGCCCCACAGCCGTACAGCAAGCAGACCAATCACCAGATCATGCCCCTCACGGCCACCACCGTCGGACAGGTGATCCTCACCTACGGCGACAACGGCCACGCGACCGCGACCCTGGCCGGGCGCGGCATGCCGGCCGGTGTCGAGCCGCCGAGCCGCGATCCGGCCCAGTTGAAGCAGTCGCTCAAGGACACCTACGGCCTCGCCGCGATCACCGGCGTCTGGACCGCCGAACAGCTGGTCAGGCTGCACGACGCGCTGCGGCTCGTCCCCGTCGCCGACCGTCCGGCGCTGCAGGGCGTCGAGATCCAGCGAGTGGGGACGCTCACGGGCCCGGACGGTCACAACAAGGGCAGGTTCTCCTACGAAAGAGGCCCGTGGACCGGGTCGCTCGGCACGCTCAAGCTGGCGGACGCGATCTTCCAGGAGGACGAGATCGGCTTCTACGGCGGTGTCACCTCGCGCGCCTGCCCGCCGAGCGTGCGCGACATCCTGCACGAGGTCGGTCACGCCGTGGAGAGCGCCCCGTGCCGGACCGACTCCCGGAACAACGCGGCCTGGGCCGTCGAGAGCACCGGCGGGCAGCGGTACCGCTCGCCCGAACGCGTCCCGCAGGATTTGGTGACGGAGGCCGTCCAGCTCCGCACGGACAACGACGCGCTGAACCGGCTCGGCACCCAGCTCCCGAACTCCGCCGCCACGGCCGAGTACAACGCCCTGTGCGATGCGATCGAGAAGGTCCAGGAGTGGATCGTGGACGGTGAGAAGGGGACGTACCAGCAGGAGGACGCGCTCGTCCGGTTCAAGAACGACGTGACGAGCAAGGTGACCCAGGCGACCTGGCGGAGCTTCCGGGAGGAGGTCGTCCGGTGGTGCGACGCGCAGATCCTGGAGGTCCGCTGGCGGGCGAAGTACAAGACGCCGCAGGGGCGCGACATCACGCCGTGCCTGCGGAACTTCGTCACGTTCGTGAGCAAGGAGAACGTGGGCACGGACCTCACCCCGTACTCGCGGACGTCGTACGGGGAGCTGTTCGCGGAGGCGTACGCGTTCTGGATCGTCGATCCGGGTGCCGTGGAGAAGCACGATCCGCGGCTTCGTGCCTTCTTCGACGATTCCCGATACCGCCGCGGAGACTGACTCCGCCCGCCGCCGGCCTCCTTCCTCGACCTGGGACGACCCGGCGGACTCGCAGCCGCCGGCCGCGCCGATGCCTGTCTGCCCGTGACGTTTACCCGTGGCAAGGGCGCCGCCGAGCGACCAGCGGCGGGCGACCGAGATCCTCACCCGACAAGGACGCTCACCGTCGAGCAACGCGCGGTCTTCTCGAAGGGGGCGGCACCAGCCCCCTTCGAAAAGACCGCGTAGCCATGGAGGGGCGCCGCGCCGGCAGGGACACTTCCTCCACCCGCGGTTCGTCGTGTCGCGCCAGGTGCCGCGTTCGCGGCGGACCTTCGCGAGGGACGCGCATGGGGACACTGACATCATGGGGATCATTTCCCGAAATATCACCCACTCGGAGACAAAAGCTGTGCGTATCGCGCTCGCCGGGCTCGCCACCAGCCATCCGTACACCGACGCCCGCACCCTGACCCGCCACGCCGAGCTGGCCGTCTGGGAGCCGGACCCCGATCGGTTGCGCCGCTTCACCGACGAGCACCCCGACGCGAAGGTGGCGAACGACCTCGACGAGCTCCTGGCGGCCGAGCCCGACGGAGTCGTGCTGACAGTGCCCAACCCGCAGGTGCCCGCCGTCCTCGAACGCGTGCTGGAGACCGGCGCGCCCTGTTTCGTCAACAAGCCCGCCGCCGCGACGAGGGAGCAGCTCGACGCCCTGCGCCGATTGCCGGTGCACGAGCGGGTGATGTCGGGTTCCGTACTGCGCTTCGCACCCGCCTTCGCCGCGCTCCGCCCCGACACGCAGGACGTGCTGTCGGTACGCGCGACGATCCGGCACGACGTGGGCCAGTGGGCCGACGGCTACAACGCCTGGCAGGACACGCCCGGCGAGGGCGGCGGCACGATGGTGACCATAGGCATCCACGGCGTGGAGTTGCTGGTCGCCCTGCTGGGCCCGGACGTCCGCCTGGTGGGTGCCGCCGGAACCAGAAGGCACTACCGGACGTTGCGCTCGGAGGACACCGGCGTGCTGGCGCTGCAGTGGGCGAACGGGATCGTCGGCACGGTCGAGATCCTGGGAGTGTCGGAGGACGACGCGTACACGGTGACGCTGCACAGGCGGCACGGCAGCGAGTCAGTGGTGATCCAAGGCGGCCCCGACCCGGCCCAGACCCTCGGGTACACCGGCACGATCGAGGCATTCCTCAACATGGTGCACGGCGGCCCCAACCCAGTGCCATGGGCCCAAACCCTGGCAATCCTGGAAATCCTGGTCTCCGCGCGCGAACACACCACCACCAACTGACCCCCGCCCAACAGCCCCGCCCCAGAGCGACGCGACAGCCAAGGCCACACCCCCGGCTGAGAACGGGTGCGGTGGCTGTAGCAAGGCCATCCGGCTCAAGGCGATGCGACAGCCGAGGTAACGCCACCGGCTGGGAGCTGCGCGGCCAGCCGAGGCGACGTCGGCGCGGCGTACGTCACCGCCGCAGCGGCTCCGCGCCGCCGCCCCTACACAAGCCGCGAGGACGGACGGCGGGAGAGGCGGTGGTGTGTCACCCACGCCGAGGAGCGCCCGCACCCCACCCGCATCTCCACCACCGCCATCACCTAGCCCCCCGAGCAGGTCAGGCCACCGGAGCAGGATCAGCCAGCCTCCCGGACGGCCGCCGCAGCCGGCTTCCCGGACAGCCGTCCGAGCAGCCTCCCCAGCAGAATCAAACCGCCATCCCGACAACCGCCCCCAGCGGGTTCAAGCTGCCATCCCGACAGATACCCCAGCGGGTTCAGGCCGCCATCCAAACAGCCGCCAGCGGGTTCAGGCCGCCTCCCGACAGCCGCCCGGCCGGGTTCAGGGCGCCACCCAGCAGACCCCTGGGCCAGTCGAGGCGGCCACTCGGCACGAATCCGCCAGCACCGCCACGACCGCTTCCCTCCACCATCGGCTCCAGGTATCAGCAGTCCCGGAACGTCGGTACCGACACCCCCAAGACGTGGCTCTGTCGTGGTTTGTCGGCGAACACCCACCGGTTGGTGGCCAAGGCGTCGTCCGGTTCGGGGAGGGGGCCTCGGCCGTGCCGGCGGGCGAAGTCGTAGGGAGTGTGCACGGTGGCGGACCACCCCCGTGCCCTCAGCAGCCCGATGGAGTCAGGCCGCGGATTCCCGTCGAACAACGCGAGCAGATCCACGCCGATCTGCGCCTTGGCCGCCGCATAGATCGGGCCGACGCGCACCGCCGGTGTCCCCAGCCCGAGCTTGGCCTCGAAGGCCAGGACGCTGCCTTCGGCGCTCAGGACGTCGATGGTCCGCAGGAGCCGCCGTTCGACCTCCGGGTGCAGGTAGAGCAGAAGCCCCTCGGCCAGCCAGGCGGCCGGGACGGTCGGGTCGAAGCCCGCGGCCACCAGCGACCTGGCCCAGTCGTCGCCCACGTCGGCCGCGACCACCCGGCGCCGGGCCGCCGGGACGACCGGAACCGGGGGAGACGGCTCCATGGCGAGGCAGGTGAGCACGTCCTCCTTGAACGCCAGGACGCCCGCCCGGTCGATCTCGTGCACGACCTGTCCCGGCGGCCACCCGAGCCGGAAGGCCCGCGTGTCGAGCCCCGCGCCGAGCAGGACCACCTGCCGGATGCCCGCCTTGGCCGCGCGCGACAGGAAGTCGTCGAGCACCCGGGTACGCAGACCGAAGTAGCGCCCCAGCCTTCCCCAAAGGGGGTTGGCGTCACCATCGGGCACGTCCTGCGGACGGGTCGGCCAGGCGGCCGACGACGCGGCGGCGCGTACGAAGTGCTCGGCGTAGGGATCGGCGGCCAGGGAGTCGGGACGATGGGTCTCGATCGCGCGCGCGGCGGCGACCATGAGAGCGGTCAGGCCGACGCCGTGCTCGATTTCGAGCTGTCGGTTGTCCGGCACGTGCTCTCCTCTCGGGCCGTTCGACCGGCGGCTGGCACCGCGGCGGTCTCCTGTTCCGGGATCCACGAGCCGGGGGCGTCGTGGGAGGTGAGGTGGGCGCCGTAGAGGGCCGCCATGAAGCGCAGGATCTCCGCGTCGGGTAGGTAGCGGCCGGTGGTGCAGTCGGTCAGCACCGTGATGTGGAAGCCCTTCTGGAAGGCGGTGCGGGCGGTGGTGTCCACGCAGACGTCGGTGTAGAGACCGGCGAACACCAGGCGGGCGATGCCGCGCCCGCGCAGGTGCCGTTCGAAGCCCTCGCTGAGGAAGGCGTCGAAGCAGGCCCACTTGGTGAAGACCGGCTCCCCGGGCGCGGGCGCGACCTTGTGGAACTGCGCGCCCCAGGTGCCCTCCAGGCATTTGAGGGCCTTGCCCTGCTCAAGGTCGCGCCGCCGCCAGCTCGGCCCCTGATGCTCGACGTCACCGACGAACCGGACGAAGACCACGTCCATGCCGCAGGCTCGGGCCGATTCGAGGGCTTTGGCGGTGTTCGTCACGGCGGCTTCCAGGGTCGCCAGGTCACCGGCGTACCGGGCGCGGGCGGTCGGGCCGGTGCAGAAGTCGTTCTGCAGGTCGACGACGACCAGGGCCGCGCGCTCGGGGGCGCCGCGGTGCTCGTCGGCCACCGGGGCGGGTAGATGCTCGTCGGCCACCGGGGTGGGCCGGTGCTGCCCGACGGTCATGAGTCCGCCATCAGGACCGGCCGGGCCACCGGCTCCAGCGCGTCGAGCAGGGCGTCGACCACGGCGGTGGTGGAGTGTCGTCCACCGGCGTCGGGGGTGGCGATGCCGTGGTGGTCGAGCGTCGTCAGGCCGCGTTCGACCATCCGGACCGCTCCGGCGCACCCCGCGTGCCGCTCGGCGATGGCCGCCGCGGCACGGATGGTGGCCGTCGGGTTGACCCTGCCGGTGCCCGCCAGGTCGTCGGCGGAGCCGTGCACGGTCTGGTACTCGACCAGGCCGCACGCGTCGGGATGCAGGTAGACGTTCTCGGTGCAGCGGTTCTCCTGCCGCTCGGAGCCGAAGCGGTCGAGCAGCACCACGTGCATGATGTCGGCCCACTCGTTGCCCGCGATGATCACCGTGCGGGGGCGGGGGCCGCGTTCGATGAGGTTGCGGTTGACCGTGTCCGGCTGGAACAGGCCGATCTGCACGCCGTGCCGCGCGGCGCTCTCGGCCACCCACTCGTCGAGCGCCCCGTCGAGCAGGTGGAACTTGTAGGCCATGACGATCTCGTCGATGTGGCCGTCGGGCCACTCCTGCCGCGCCCGCCGCACGGCCAGGGCGATGACCTTCTCGGTGATCTCCTTGCTGAAGGTCATCGTACGGACGAGCGCGCCGGGAAGATGCACGTTCTCGCCCGTGTAGAAGCCCTGGGCCTGGTCCCTGACCATCAGCAGCGACGCCCCGGGCGCGGTGATGGCGTCGATCTTCACGGCCTGGAGGCGCTGGCGGACCAGGTAGAGCGACTGGGCGTTGATCGCCGTGCGGAAGACGGCGCGGACGCCGGAGGCCGCCATTGTGCGGCAGAACTGCGTGTAGTGGTCGGCGTCCTCGCGCGTGCTCTCGCGGATCCTCTCGGCCTCGGCACCGGCCTTCAGGGACACGTAGGAGTGATAGATCCGCTCCGAGCGCGTGAGGGCGACCTTCGCCCCGCAGACGTCGGCGATGCCGCCCAGCACCCGCTCGAAGACGTCTGCGAGCTCGGGGCCCGTTCCCAGGCCGATGGCAAGTCCGATGACTGGTTCCACTACTGCTCCCTTTTCGTCGTCGAAGGCCGGACGCATCGGCTCGTGTCGGTCGTCAGCTCGACTCGCCGAGCAGGAGGTCGCCCGCGATGTCCGCCTTCTCGGGGCTGTAGTACTCCTTGATGCCCTCGGCCCAGACCGGGACCTTGACCTGGTCGTCCTGTGACGGGCCGAACGCGTCGAAGAGGGTGTCGACGTTGCGCCGCTTGAAGCCGATGGCGGTCATGAGCGCCATGAAGTCGGTGCGGTGGATGAGGCCGTCGCCGTCGGGGTCACCCAGCTCGGCCAGCGCGTCGGCGAAGTCGGTCAGCGCGTCGTCGAAACGCTCGGGGGACAGCACGCACGCGCAGTACTCCTCGAAACTGATGCGCCCGTCCTTGTCCTGGTCCAGCTCCTCGACAAGGGTCGTCCAGTAACGGCGGAAAGCATCACTGATTGCGCTTTTGGCGGCTTCGGTGGAACGTGGGGAAGCCGCCAATACGCGGTTGGCCATACGATCGAAGTCTTCGACCTCAAGGTAACCGGTGCCGTCGGCGTCGAACAGGGTGAAGATCAGTTTTACTCGGTCGAGGGCCGCGTCTTGCATGCCTGTCACCTTTCTTCCGGGGGTACGGGTGCAGACTCTATAACGGAACCTGACCGGCGAGTGACCAGGTCCTGGGCGACCAGAGAAACGCAAAAACCATCATCTGGAATAAGTCGCCGGAAAGCCTCGTTGGGCGACAAAGGCGGAGAAGTCAGGTGATTTCTACGCCCGTCGCCCTCGAAGAGTGTCGGTAAGTTGGGGATATTTCCGGTTATGTGGGGATTTGTGACTCCCGATTCGGGGGCGCCAGCTTTTCCTATCTCGGCGGCTACTTTTTCATTGCTTGGCGTGATGGCGGGGGGAGGAGCGTCCCGATTGGGGGTAACCTTTGCGCCTTTGTGATCGTCAGGCGCCGGGACGTCGTCGTCAGCGTCGCGTCGAGGGGTTGGCACGTTCCCGCTCAGCGGACATCGTCGAGCGACCGCTTCTCGCCGAGCGGGGCCCGACGGCTCGTCCCGGGCCTCCGCGGTGGCCTCGCACGTGGTCCAGGACGAAGTCCGCGGTGCGCAGGCCGCCCGGCGCCTCGACGGGACGGGCGGCGACGTGCCGCCTCAGCCGGCTCCGAACAGCTTGGCCGCCTCCCGCCCGTGCCGCTGGTTGGCGGTGACGTACGGACGGACCTGGCGCTCGTAGGCGGCGAAGGCGGCGGCGTGGTCGCCGTCCGACTCGGCCAGCCGCGGGGCGAGCGTGCGGGCGCCGATGAGGGCCTGGGAGGTGCCCATGCCGGCGTCGGCGCGGCGCAGTGGCCGGCGTCGCCGACCAGCACGACGCGGCCCGCGGACCAGTGGTCCATCTCGACCTGGCAGGACGACGAGAACAGCGGGTCCGGCGCGGCCGACATCTTCTACGGGCGTCGCCCGGCGGCGGCACCGAGGAGGGGCCGGTCGAGGCCGAGCGACGGGCGCGGCGGGCTCTGACGGATGCCCAGGTGGTACGGCTGGTGCGGTTGGGTCGCCGGATCGAGGCGCACCGCACGCCCCTCAAGGCCGTCCCGTGCCTCGCGGCCCGCGTGAAGGAGGGGCCGACCCCTGAAGAGAACGTTCGCCGGGGGACCCCCTCAGTTTCACTTTATATCTGATCCGCGCGCCTCATGAGACCTCGGAAAGTCCTTCATACTGCCCGGTGCGAACCAACTCCGACGAAGGATGGAGCGACGGAAATTGGGCTACGTCATGGGCTTCGGGCAGATCGACTCGACGAATCTCGCGGACGTCGGCGGCAAGGGGGTGGCTCTGGGCGAGCTCGCGCGGATCGACGGCGTCCGCGTCCCGGACGGCTTCTGCGTCACGACGGACGCCTTCCAGCGGGTCGTGTCCGCGGCGCCGTCGTTCGACGCCGAACTCGACCTGCTGTCCCGGGTGGACCCGGACGACCACGCGGCGGTCCGTGCGCTGAGCGCGGACATCCGTGCCGTCATCGAGGGCGCGGCGGTGCCCGACGAACTGGTGGCGGCGATCGGGGAGGCGCTGGGCCGGCTCGGGGAGCAGGCTGCCTGCGCGGTGCGGTCCAGCGCGACGGCCGAGGACCTGCCGACCGCGTCCTTCGCCGGTCAGCAGGACTCGTACCTGAACGTCGTGGGCCTGGCGGAGGTGGTCAGGCATGTGCGGCGGTGCTGGGCCTCGCTGTTCACCGAGCGGGCGGTGGTCTACCGGCGCCGTAACGGGTTCGATCACCGCAGGGTGCGCATGGCCGTGGTCGTGCAGCGGATGGTGTTCCCGGACGCGGCGGGGATCCTGTTCACGGCCGATCCGGTGACGTCGAACCGGAAGCTCGCCGCCGTGGAGGCGGGCTGGGGGCTGGGGGAGGCGCTGGTCTCGGGCGTGGTGTCGGGGGACGTCTACACGGTCCGTGACGACCAGGTCGTGAGCGTGTCGGTGGGGTCCAAGGCGCGGTGGGTACGGGCGTCGCCCGGCGGCGGCACGGAGGAGGGGCCGGTCGAGGTCGAGCGGCGGGCGCGGCGGGCTCTGACGGATGCCCAGGTGGTTCGGCTGGTGCGGTTGGGCCGCCGGATCGAGGCGCATTTCGGCCGGCCGCAGGACATCGAGTGGTGTCTGACGGGCGAGGACTTCCACATCGTCCAGAGCCGGCCGATCACCACGCTGTTCCCGGTTCCGGTGGCCGGCGACGAGGAGAACCACGTCTACGTCTCCGTCGGCCATCAGCAGATGATGACGGACGCGATGAAGCCGCTGGGACTGTCCATGTGGCAGTTGACGACGCCGCGGCCGATGGCGGAGGCGGGCGGGCGGTTGTTCGTGGACGTGGCTCCGGTCCTGGCGACGTCGGCCGGCCGGGCGAACCTCATCGGGACCCTGGGGAAGTCCGATCCGCTCATCCGGGACGCGCTGCAGACGGTGGTGGACCGCGGTGACTTCCTGCGCCTAGTTCCGGAGGAGGAGTCCGGTGTCGCGCCCGCCGGCGCCGCGCGGGTGCCGATCGAGACCGATCCGGAGGTGGTCGCCGAGCTCGTCCGGGACGGTCAGGCGTCCGTGGCCACTCTGCGGCGCACGATCGAGGGTTTGTCCGGGCCCGCGTTGTTCGAGTTCATTCTCGCCGACATCGAGGAGCTGAGGCGGCTGCTGTTCGGTCCGCGCAGCTTCCAGGCGATCATGGCGGGGATGGAGGCGGCCTGGTGGCTGAACGATCACCTGGAGACGTGGCTGGGGGAGAAGAACGCGGCCGACGTGCTCACGCAGTCCGTCCCGGACAATGTCACGTCGGAGATGGGGCTGGCGCTCCTGGACGTGGCCGACGCGATCCGTCCGCACGCGGAGGTGGTGGCGTTCCTGCGCCGGGTGGCGGAGGAGGGCCGCGAGGGCGACGGCTTCCTGGAGGAGCTGGGCGAGCTGCCCGGCGGGCGGGAGGCGGGCGAGGCCGTCCGGGGCTACCTCGATCGGTACGGCATGCGTTGCGCGGGGGAGATCGACATCACCAGGACGCGGTGGAGCGAGCGGCCCGCCATGCTCGTGCCCGCCATTCTCGGAAATGTCAGAAACTTCGAGCCGGGGGCCGGTGAGCGGCGCTTCGAGCAGGGGCGTCAGGAGTCGCTGCGCAAGGAGCGGGAGCTGCTGACGCGCCTGCGTGCCCTGCCCGACGGGGAGAGCAAGGCCGAGGAGACCCGGCGGATGATCGAGCGGGTGCGGACTTTCGCGGGATATCGGGAGTATCCCAAGTACGGCATGGTCTGCCGCTATTTCGCGTACAAGCAGGCGTTGTTGCGGGAGGCCGACCGGCTCGTCAGGTCGGGCACGTTGCGGGACAGGGAGGACGTCTTCTTCCTGCGGTTCGAGGAGCTGCGGGAGGTCGTGCGCACGGGCGAGGCGGACGGCGAGCTCGTTCTACGAAGACGGGAGGCTTTCCGGACTTATGAGACGCTCACGCCGCCGCGGGTGCTGACGTCGGACGGCGAGGTGCTCGCCGGCCAGTACCGGAACGCGGACGCGCCGCCCGGCGCGCTGGCCGGTCTGGCGGTCTCGGCCGGGACGGTCGAGGGCCGTGCCCGGGTGGTGACGGACATGGCGCGGGCCGACCTGGAGGCGGGAGACGTCCTGGTCACGGCTTACACGGACCCGAGCTGGACCCCCTTGTTCGTGGGCATCGCCGGACTGGTGACGGAGGTGGGCGGCCTGATGACGCACGGAGCGGTGATCGCGCGTGAGTACGGGCTGCCGGCGGTGGTGGGGGTGGAGGGGGCCACCCGGCTGATCCGGGACGGGCAGCGGATCCGCGTTCACGGGACCGACGGGTACGTGGAGATCCTCGGCTGAACGACCGGCCGTCCGACCTCGACGCGGCCTCGGCGCTCCGGGGTCAGAGTGCCGGTACGCTCTCGGGCTGCCGTACGCCCCCGGCCTGTTCGGCGGGAACCTGGATGCGGGGCGGCGGTGCGGGGGCGGGGCAGCGGCCCTGGCAGTAGCCGTTGACGACGACGAGGCGGCCGCGGGCGGCCGTGTAGTCGCTGCGCTGCCGTCCGGGGAGGACCCCCTTGCAGGTGGGGCAGCAGATGGGCTGGTCGGCTGTCATCAGGGCCTTCCGACGTCGTGGATGTCGTGGCGCTGGTGCTCCGGGCCGATGGCGGTGCCGGAGCATCAGGCCGGCGCGGGTGCCGGGTGAATCTTCATCTCTTCACCGCGCGCCTCCTGCAGTATGGCGAGCGTGCGTGGCGAGCGGTGCACCGGGGCGGCGGGACGGGCTGAGGATCGTTCCTCGCGGGGTTGTTTCCTTCATCCTGCTTGGAAGGGGGTTCGCCCGTGGCGTAGGTGTTCACGCGGTCGGCTCTCCGCAGACGGTGGACGAGAGAGGCAGCAATGGAACAAGGCACCCGTGGCGAGCTCATCAGCCGGCTGGCCGAGGCGGTCAGGTCCGTCACGATCGCGCACCCGCTGCGGGTCGCCATCGACGGGCCGCCGGCCGCCGGCAAGACCACCCTGGCCGACGAGCTCGCCGTCGTCCTGCGTGCGCAGGACCGCGACGTCGTCCGCGCGTGCATCGACGACTTCCTCTTCCCCAGTGCACAGCGTTACCGGCGCGGCCGGTACTCGGCCGAAGCCTGCTACTTCGACGCCCATGACAACGCCGCGCTGTGCCGGGTCCTGCTCGATCCGCTGGGCCCGGGCGGAGACCGGAGGTTCCGGCACGCGGTCTACGACAGGGACAGCGACACTCAGTCGCTACCGCCGGCCATGACCGCCGCCGCGGACGCCGTACTGCTCTTCGACGGCGTCTTCCTCCTGCGTCCGGAACTCGTCGACCGGTGGGACCTGCGCATCTTCGTGTCCGTCCCCTTCGAGCAGACGGTGGATCGTGCCCGGGACCGAGCCGCGGCGCTGACCGGCTCCTCCGCCGACACCGCCGAGATCGAACGGTCCTGGCACAACCGGTACATCCCCTCCCAGCAGCTCTACTTCGCCACAGCCCGCCCGACCGACCACGCCGACATCATCGTGTACAACGATCAGATCCAACGGCCGGCCTGGGACGTCCGACCACACTGAGATCGGCCTGGAGGGCGCTGCGATGGCGTCCTGAGAGCCTACGATCAGCGCCCTGGGTCCGGCGTGCCTTGGACGGCCTGATGTGATGTCGAGCGGCGGTGTGTGATCCGCTCATGACCGTCCTGGCCGTGTCCGTGTGCCAGGAGGCTTCAGGTCGTCGGGGTCACGGGGATGCATACGGCGTACACCGTGTAGGTGCCCGCGGTGCTCGCCGAGTTGTTGAAGGACACCGTCCACGTGTTCTCGGCGGAGGGGAAGGACTCGTACACCTGGACGGTGAGGTTGTTGCCGCCGAGGGGCGTCACCAGTCCGCCGCCTGTGATGACGGTTCCCGCCGGGCAGGTCGAGGTGCCGGTGTTGAGGCCGGACGTCAGCGTGTGCGGGGTCCGGATGATCTGGGTCGGCTCGGTCGGTCCGGGAGGTCCGGGCGGTCCGGGAGGGCCGGGGCGTCCCGGTGGGCAGGCGTGCGGGCAGGGGCCCTTTCCGCCGCCGTCGCCGTCACCGCCGGTCGCCGCCTGGGCCGCCGAAGCGGCTCCCATCAGCAGTGCCGTGGCCAGCATCGGTATGGCGGCACCTCGTAGAAGGGCTGCGCGTCTCATGGTGTCCTCCGTGAACTGTTCGCCTCCTGGCGCCTGCTGCACGTCAAAGGCCAGGAAGGGTGCGGCAGCGTCGACCGCAAAGACTTGAACATGGCGAATCGCTCAAGGGCTGGGATGGCTCGGCGGACGGCGCTTCGCGAAGCACCGTCCAGCGAAAGTGGCCCGATCGGCTGATCCATACCGTATGGCGCAGACTGCACGATTGTCACGGAGAGTAATGAATTGTTTACGCATGTGACGTGGTGCAGGTCGGCGAATCCGATGGCATCGCCGCCGGCGGTCGGATGATCACGAGTCGTGACTTATTGTGAGATCTTTCATAACTACCGCATAACAGAGATCATTTCTGACTAGGGTGATCTTGTGATTCTGACTAGATCAACAAGTCGTCCGAGGCGAGTCCTGTCCGGGCTCGCCGCCACAGCCGTGCTCCTGGGCGGCCTTGTCGTGTCGAACCCTGCGAATGCGGAGGAGGACAACAGCTCAGGAAGCGTGCTGGCGCACTTCCTGCAACAGGCGCTCGGCCGTCAGCAGTTCGAGCAGGTCCTGGATACCAGCCCGCCGACGAGTGCGACGGACCTGAACACGCTGCGGCGGGAGGGTGCCGCCAAGGAGGCGAAGCAGGTCCCGCAGAAGGCGGACCTGCGCGCGGCCGCCGCGGCCGCCGCGCCGATCACGCAGCAGCCGCAGATCGACCTGACCGTCATCGAGCTGGACAGGCTCGGCCGCCCCCTGTCCTCCGGCACCGTGCTGATGAGCCCGCAGTACCCGGACGGCAAGATCGTCCCGATGGACGACAAGTTGCGTACTTCGGCGGTCCGCTGGAGGCAGTGGGACGACGCCGGCTGGTACACCAACCGCGGCCAAGGCAGCATCGACATCGTGCCGGGCCGCGAGAACGCCGCCATCGACTTCATGAGCCCCTACCCAGCCTCCGTCCTGAAGCTGATGGTGGGCTTCGGGGTGCTGCGACTGGTGGACGCGGGCCAGATCTCGCTCGACGACACCTACGCCTACCAGCCGGTCACGGTCAGCTCGTTGTGCGGCCCCGCCCGCAGCGACACGGTCCGTAACTTCCTGGACGCCGCGCTCACCTGGTCGTCCAACGCCTCCGCCTGCGCCATGGTCAAGCTGCTGCACGACAAGGGCGCGGTGAACGGCCTCAACCAGACCTTCCAGGACCTCGGCCTGGAGACGCTCCAGCTCAAGAACACCAACCCCGACAACGGCGCGCGATGGGGCAACCCCGTCACCATGACGTCGCTCGACACGGCGAAGCTGCTGACGCTGGTCAACGGCGGGGCGGGCACCTTGTGGAAGACCCCGGGCGGCACCGCGGTCACGGCCGACGTCCTGAGCGACGCCTCCCGCACGTTCTTCAGGAGCAGGCTGGCCGAGCAGGGCATGAACGTCACCCTCTCCACCACGAACTGGTGCGGCGCGGACTATCCCGCCCCCGGCATCCCGCAGCTCACGCCCTCGCGGTGGCTCGGCGCCGACGGCACCGTGACGATTCCCGGCCAGGGCATCTCCTACGGCCGCGACGTGCGACCGTGCGACCAGAAGGCCGAGGTGACCTACGCCCACAAGAACGGCTGGGTGAACAACTCCGGCGCCGACGCGGGGATCGTCAAGGCCCTGCCCGGCAAGGGCGGCCGCACGTACGTCGTCGCCCTGTTCTCCAACCTCGGCTACCAGTACGTCGACCCGAACCGTCCCGCGACAGGCGCGGAGAACGTCTGGTTCACTGAGCGCCTGGCGAAGCTGGGCAAGGCCATCGACGAGTACGAGAAGCGCCGCTTCGGCTGACCCCGCCGTCAAGCCGAGCCGGTCAGGGCGCCGTGGTGCCCGGCAGCCTGACCGGCGACGACCTCTGATCACACGCCCGTCCCGGCCGGGCCCCCGCGCGGCGGCTGTCAGCTCGCCGCCCACCGCCCGCTTCGCAGAGCGGCCGCGACCGAGCGCTCATGTTCGTCGGTCCATTCCACCTCGGGGTCGGCTTCCAGCAGGCCGAGCACCACGGACGTGATCGCCAGCGCGGGCTCCGACCATTCGGCGGGCTCGGGCGCCCCGAACGGATTGGCCTGGAACCGCCGGGTGACGATCTCCGGATTGCCGGGGGCCATCAGGATCAGCCCGCGCAATGTGGCGACGGCCAGGCGGGCCACCGTCTCGAACGTGACGCCGGCACACGGACGCAGGCCGATCAGTCTCGCCCCCCAGGAGTAGGCGGTCGCTACGCCTGCGACCATCGAGCGTTCCGACTCGGTGAGGGCCTGCTGGACCTCGGCGCGCAGGTCACCGTCCGGCAGGCTGCGGAAGGTGGCCTGCAACGCGAGATAGGTACGCCAGGCCGATGACCGGTGGAAGATCCCGAACTCGCCGAGCGCGCCCTCCCGCAGCACCTCCGCGGCCAGCGCGCGGCGCAGACCCGGCGTGCGGGCCCAGCCGAGATGGGCGAGCGCGGTGCGGGCCGCCGCCTGCGACGCGCCGGGGTTGGCCTCGGTGATGGCCGGGCTGGCGCCTTTGGCCAGCTCGCGCAGCAGGTCGCTGAAGAACAGATCCTTGTACGGCCAGCGGCGGTAGACGGCGCTGCGGGCGACGCCGGCGTCCCGGATGATCTCTTCGAAGCTGATGTGCTCCAGGCTCACCGTCAGCCCGGCCTCTTCGACCGTGGCGGTCGCGGCGTCGAGCATCCGCCGTGCGGTCTCTTCGTCGGACAGTCGCTTGCGGCGTCGCACCAGGCCGCTCTCCGGGGTCTCTCGTGTCACCATCGTAGTCTATGGTACTTGGGATATCGTGTCTCAACTTGTGATGGTGAATCCATGAGAATGTCGGCGACCAGCAGTCCACCGCGCGACCGGACCGGACACCCGGTGCGGTTCTTCGTCCTCGTCACCGTGTTGTCGGTGCCGTTCTACGTCCTGGGGGCGGTGTCGCCCGCCGTCCGCATCGGAGCCCTCGACCTGCCCGCGAGCGCGACCATGTTCGTGCTGCCGGTGCTGGCCGCCGCGATCCTGGCCCGCCGTGACGGCGGCCGGGGCGCCGTCACGGCGCTGCTGGCCCGCGTCGTCGACCGGCCCGCGGGACGAACCCGCTGGTATGCCGCCGCGGCATCGCTGCCCGCCGCGATCGGCGCCCTCTCGTGGATCTTCGGGTGGCTCGGCGGCCAAGCGGGCTCGACCCTTCCTACGTCGCCGGCGGCCTTGCCGCTGCTGCTCGCCGCGGCGCTGGCGGCGGCCGCGTGCGAGGAGCTGGGCTGGACCGGTTACGCCTCCGACCCGCTGCAACGCCGGTTCGGCACGGCCGGAGCCGGGCTGCTCCTCGGGCTCTTCTGCGGTGCGTGGCACGTGATCCCGCTTGTGCAGGCCGGTCATGGTGCGGCTTGGATCGGAGGCTGGTTCCTCGGTACGGTCGCGGGCCGCGTGGTCATCCTCGGCCTGCGCAACGCCTCCGGAGGTGTGTCGGCGGCGATCCTGGCGCACGCGATGGTCAATGTCACCGCCGCCTACGTCCCCGACTACGACGACCCCGTCGTCTCGACGGCGTCCGGCCTGCTCACCGCCGCGGCCGCCGCGGGCATCCTGTTCATCGCATCATGCCGGGCCACCGCGACTCAGCCCGAGGGCCGGCGAGGTTGAGCCTCACGTACGCGACGCACCGTCGTCGAGCGGCTCGCTCCGGGAACAGGCCGTTCACGAGAAGGCCCTTCGGCCGGAACCCTCAAGGCGGTCGGCCGCGACGTGCCCGAGCGCGTCTGCCGGACCCGGCTCGTCCAGGACCGGGGCCGCTCCGTCCGAGGGACGCCGCAGGGTACGGACCCGGGCGTCCCGTCCGCGCCGTCGAGCAACCGGCTCACGGCGTGCCGGAGCAGCGCGGGACACGTTCGGCTTGGATCTACGGACCTGCGGCCTGGTCGGGACGCTGAGCCGCCGCCCGTTCACCAGCGGTCGCCAAGTCGGGCGCGAGTGGGTGTTAAGAGCGGCCCAAGTGGTGGCCTGTTTCATCAGCGGCATGAGAAACCTTTTCGCGGCCCGGGGCATGCGCCGGGCGATGGCCCTGGTCCTGCTGTCCGTCTCCACCGTGTTCACGATCAGCATGACGAGCACTCCCGCCTACGCGTGGAATCCTGCGAACGACGGCTGGTACAAGTGCTACATCGAAGGCAAGTGGATGTGGTGCAAGGACCTGTAGACCAAGCAGAAAGCCGCCCCCTCTGTGCGAGGAGGGCGGCTTCATCGTGTGGCTGTGATCGTCACGAGTGGAGGAGGGGGGCGGTGAGGGTGGAGGCGAGCCATTCTTCGTATTCGGTCTCGGTCCACTCACAGACCTCGGTCAGCTTCTCGAAGTTCTCCGTCGAGGTGAGGACGTAGATCTGGTCGGCCGCTCTGGCCGGAGTGAGGTCCGGACGCAGGGCCCTGAGCGCGTGCAGGCGGTGGGCCGGCCCGTGGCTGCCCTTCGGCCTTTCACGTTCGATGTCGGCCAGAACCTCCTGGAGCCCCGCGTCGGTCGGAGAGGCGGCGGCCGCGCGCAGGACGCGGTGCACGGGCCGGGCGTCGCCGGCCGCCTCGGCCTGCTCCTGGCGGAGAACGCTGGAGTAGGGGCGGCGCCAGATGCTGCTCGCCGGAGGAGGTGCGGTGTCCTCGGCGCCTCCAGGATGGTCGCGACGCTGCTGATCGGCCTGTACGCCGGTGGCGTCGCCTTCGTGGTGCTCGCCCCGTCCGTGGCTCGCCTGCCGGGCCCCGCGTACGTCCGCTACTGGCGGGCGCTCAACGTCGACCACGGCCGCGCCATGCCTCCGCTGCTGCCGGCCGGGATCGCGGCTCTGATCGTCGTGACCGCCCTGTCGTGGCGCCGCGGCTGGTTCGCCTTCGGCGCCGGCGCGGTCGCCCTGATCCTGGTGATCCTCACCGTCGTCCTCACGCTGGCGGGCCTGGGGCCCCTCAACCGGATGGCGGACGCCTGGGATCCCGACCTCCTGCCCGCCGACTGGCAGGAGATCCGTGGTCGATGGCAGAACCTGCACCTGGTCCGGACCGGGCTCGCGCTCGCGGCGTTCGTCTGCCTGCTCACCGTCCAGACCTTCGACCGCGTCTGAACCACGGCCGTTCGGGAGCGGCCCGATTCCTTTGCGCGGTGGCCGGGGTCTACATGAGAGATCGGCCCGTACGCCGGGCCGGTCTCTCATGTACGCCGACGAAGAAGAGCCGATCGCCAATGAGCATCCCCGCGACCATGCGCGCGCTGCAGCAGACCTCACTCAACGGACCGCAGGACATGCGCCTGATCACCGACGCGCCGGTGCCGAGCCCTGGCCAGGGCGAGGTCCTGGTCCGTGTCGCCGCCGCCGGGGTCAACTTCGCCGACGTCTCCAAGGCGCACGGCACGTTCGCGGGCGGCCCCCGACCGCCGTACCTGGCGGGTTTCGAGGCCGCCGGTGAGGTCGTCGCGGTGGGCGAGGGGGTGACCGACCGCCGGCCGGGAGACCGGGTCGTCGGCATCGGGGACGGCGCTTTCGCCGAGTACATGGTGCTGCCTGCCGCTGCCGCGGCGCCGGTGCCTTCGGGCTGGACGGAGCGGCAGGCGCTGGGGCTGGTCGTGAACTGGCCCACCGCGCTGGCCGCGCTCAGGCCTCTGGGTGGCGTAGCCGTCGGGCACGTCGTGCTGATCCAGGCCGCGGCGGGTGCGACCGGCCAGGCCGCGGTGAGGATGGCCAAGCACTACGGCGCGACGGTCATCGCCACCGCATCGCCGGGCAAGCACGAGACGGTGCTGGCACTGGGAGCCGACCACGTCCTGGACTCCCGCGGCGGGAACCTCGCCGCCGAGGTGCTGCGGCTGACCAGTGGTTCCGGCGCCGACCTCGTGCTGGAGTCGGCCGGCGGCGCCGCCTTCGAGGACGGCCTGGCCGCGGCCAAGCGGGTCACCGGCCGGGTCGTCGTCTACGGCGTCGCGGGCGGCGAGGCTCCGATCACGAACTGGGACCTGGTGTACAGGCACCAGGTCCACGTCGTCGGCCTCAATGTCGGGGTGCTGATCCAGGCGGCACCGCAGATCTTCGGCGAGATCATGGGGGAGCTGTCCGCGCTGATCGCGGCCGGCGTGCTCGTCCCCGGCCTGCCCACCGCGTACGAACTGGCCGACGGCCCCAAGGCGCTCACGGAACTGGAGGCCAGGGCCACCGTCGGCAAACTGGCCCTGCTGCCCTGAATCGGCATGATCCTGCGACTGGACGAGGTGTGATCATGGGAGCGTGCCCGCGCCGCCCCTGGAACGTGGGCCATGACACCCGTAGGCTCGCGGCGTGACGGCGCATCCGCGGGCCGCGCCGGATCAGGACCGGTTCACCGCCGAGACCGGGCGGTTCCGCCGGGAGCTGCTGGCACACTGCTACCGCATGGCCGGCTCGGCGCACGACGCCGAGGACCTGGTGCAGGAGACGTACCTGCGGGCGTGGCGGTCCTACTCCGGATTCCAGGGCCGGGCGTCGATCCGGTCGTGGCTGTACACGATCGCCACCAACGTCTGCCTGACCGCGTTGAAGTCGCGCCCGATCAGGGTGCTGCCCTCAGGTCTGACGGGTCCGTACGACGGAGCCGACCGCCCGCCGAGCCCCCTCGCGCCGGGCGAGGTCTCGTGGCTGGAACCGCTGCCGGACGCCTGGATAGCCCCGCCCGCCGACGATCCGGCCGCGGTGGCGGTCGAACGCGAGTCGCTGCGGCTGGCGCTCATCGCCAGCCTCCAGCACCTGCCCGCCCGCCAGCGCGCGATCCTCATCCTGCGCGAGGTGCTGGCGTTCTCGGCGGCCGAGACCGCGGAGATCCTCGACACCACCACCGCGGCGGTCAAGAGCGGACTCCAGCGCGCCCGCGCCCGGCTCGACGAGCTGGAACCCGAGCCTGCGGAACTGCTCGAACCGACCGACCGGCGGGCCCGCGCGCTGCTCGACGGCTACATCGCGGCCTTCGAACGCTCCGACGTCGGCCTGCTGGAACAGGTGCTGCGCGCGGACGCCACGCTGGAGGCGACGCCGTTCCGCGACTGGCGGTCGGGCCGGAGGAGGTGCCTCCACCTGCTCGACGCGTACGTGCTGGGCTCGCCGGGCGACTGGCGGATGATCGCGACCACCGCCAACGGCCAGCCCTCCGCCGTCGTCTACCACCGGGACGCGGACGGCGCGCTGCGGGCCGACGGCGTCGTGGTGCTGGCCTCCACCGCCACCGGCGTCTCCCGCGTGATCAAGTTCCACGATCCCGCCCTGGTCACGACGTTCGGATACCCGGACGTGCTCACGCACTGACCCGCCGGCGGCGGACGCGTGGTCAGCCGGCGGCTGGACGGTCGGCGGACTCGCGGGCGAGGGCGACGATCCGCTCCAGGGCCGCCGCGTGCCGCTGGAAGGCCAGCCGTCCCTGCGGGGTGAGCTGCACGTACGTCCGCCGCGCCCGCTTGTCCTGGTCCTTGCGGACGGTGACGTACCCGGCGGCGGCCAGCGCCGAGACCTGCTTGGACAGCGCCGAGTCGCTGGTGCCGACCGAGTCCCTGAGAAAGCCGAAGTCCACCCATTCGGCCGGAGCCAGCAGCGCCACGATCGACAGCCGCGCCGGGACGTGCAGGAACTCGTCGAAGAGCGGATCCATCAGGCGGCCCCGCCGCTCCGCCGGACGATCGACGTCAGGACGGAGCGGTTCACGGGCGTGGCCGCGACGTACGCCACGGCCGCCACGACCGCGCCCACGACGGACTGTGACAGCAGCCCGTGAGACGGCAGGTCGAACAGTGTGAACGCGACGATCCGGCCGATGGTGAAGGCCACCATGACGTAGGCCAGCAGCCCGCCGTGGAACAGGACCTCCATGCTGGTGGCCTTCCGGCGGACCGAGGCCCGGTGCTCGTAGACGATGCCCACGCCCACGTACACGAGCATCCCGAGCGCCGCGACGACGAAGTGCCAGGGGCTGGGGAGATCGATGGCCGCCAGGGTGCCGAAGAGGCCGAGCGCGGAGACGGCCACGCGCGGAGGCGCGAAGCTCTGCTGGACGATCTGCTTCCGGGTCCTGTCCTGGAGGCGGTGGATGTCGTCGAGTGAGAACTGGGCGTCGTGCTGGTTCATGGGGTCTTCCCGGAGGTCGATTACTGCTTTCCTGTAAGGAAAGTACCATCTGTTTTCCTCGCGGGAAAGTGGTAGCTGCGTCACATGCCGGCCGGACCGCACAGGCCGGGAGGCGCGCGATCGCCTGCAGGTGGACATGCGTCCCTGGGGTACCGGGGGCACGAACCTCGACTTCGCCGTGGCGGTCAGGAGGCCGGGTCGCCCAGTGGCCTCGCGTCCTGGTTCGCCTGCGCGTTGGACTGCCGCATCAGCAGATCGGTCGCCAGCTCCACCTCCACCTCGACCTGCCGCAACGCGCGCAGCGCGGCGCCCAGGTCGGGGAAGTCCGCTCCCAGGGCCGCGGCGGCGTCCCTGACGGGCCGGAGAACGTCGGGGATGCTCTGGCGGTGCTCGTCCATGATGTGACGGTATGACACCCGCGGCCGGGCCGTCACCAGGGACCCTGGCCCAGCCCGGCGCGCCGGGGTCAGGGCATCGCCTTCAGGGCGCGTTCGATCTTCTCGCCCGGGTACGCCGTCGTCCGGCTGGTGCCGTAGAAGTCCCAGTGGAAGTCGTTCATGGCCGTCGCCACGGGGGCGTACCGGCGGATCATCGTGGCCACCGCCGGCGGCGCACCGGTGGGGTCGGCGCCCTCCGCGCACGCGCGGATGTACGCGTTGCGCTCCTCCGGCACGCCGTCCGGCGGCACCTTCACCCCGCAGATGTCGGTGACGAGCCAGTTGACCAGCCGTGCCATCGCGTACGCGGTGTCGTGGGTCCGGTTGTGCTCCAGGAACTCGATCTCCGGCCCGGACAGGTCGAACCGGGAGGAGGTCGCCAGCCCGAGGTCGGCGATGTACAGGCGTTCGCCGTCGGTGAGCATGTTGCCGAAGTGCCCGTCGAAGTGCGTCAGGTGGCGGCTGTTCATGAAGGCCACGGCGGGGAGCAGGCGCGATTCGAGCAGGACGGCCGCCGCCGTCGCGGCGTCCTGACCGGCGGCGACCTGGGCGGCCAGCCAGTGGTCGAGGTCGTGCGGGATGTACTCCTGGAACAGCACGACGGAGACCGAGGCGCGGGCCAGGGCGCGCAGCCGCTCGCCCACCGCCGGGGAGCCCTCCCAGTACTCCACGGCCGCCTCGACGTCGGCGTGCTCGTCGGCGGGCGGCGGCGCGCCCGGCAGCACCCGCCAGTGGTAGAGCAGCGGGAAGGCCGCGCTGTGCCCGGCCAGCACCCAGTTGGTCGTCATGACGGCGGCCGCGAGCTCGCGCCACGCGCCGAAGCCGGGGGCGCCGATGGCGGCGATCCCGTACTGGCAGAACGGCGGCAGCTCGAACAGGTTCGCGGTGGACAGCACGTTGGCCGGGCCGCGTTCCAGATCGGTCAGCGGGATGCGCTTGGCGAAGACCGGCACGCCGTCGACGTCCAGCAGCGCCGAGGTGCCGCCGATGCCGGAGCCCAGCACCCGGGCCTGCTCCAGCGCCTGGCCGAGCCGCCTGTCGCTGTGCAACGCCAGCGCGGTCGCGACGTCGCCGTACCTGCCGGCCCGCGCGTTCCTGGACATGTCCGACCGTTCCGCCACCGGGCCCCCTTGATCGACTTCGTGGGTCAGACGCTACCCCGCCGCGTCGGTTCCGGGGCGTCGGTTTCGGGGCGTCGCTCCCGGTAGCCGGCCAGCATCCGGCCTCCGACGTCGACATAGCCGGCGAACAACCCGATCACCTCCTGGAGCCGCTCCTGCGCCGGGCCGGGGTTCACCAGGGTCTCGCCCTCGCGCAGGGCGGCGATCAGGGTTCTGGCCCGCGCCTGGCTCGCCTCCAGCAGCGACTCGATCCCCCCGGTGGCCTCGACCAGCAGCCGCCGGCTGCCGGGCTGCGGGATCACCCTGGCCAGTCCCCATGAATCGAGCTGCCGTACCGCGGTGCTCACCGCGCCCTTGCTCAGTTCGAGCTCGGCGGCGATGGTGTCGAGCGAGATCGGCTCCTCGGTGAGGAGCAGCAGCCCGTAGGTGCGCCCGGTCGCGTGCGGGAGGTTCCAGGATGCCAGCAGGTCACCCACGGAGGTGACGAACGCGTGCCGCTCGCTCATCGCCGTGCCTGCCTCGGCGCCGGGATCGTCCGCAGGAACGTGTCGATCGCCTCGCTGACCGCCTGCGGGGCGTCCTGGTTGGCGATGTGGCCCGCGCCGGGGACGACGATCTCATCGACGCCTTCGAGCCGGGCCCAGCCGGGCATGGCCGAGGCGATGTTGCCGGTGGTGTCCCGCTCGCCGCGGATCAGGAGCAGGGGGACCGGCGTGCGGTAGCCGGGGTCGGGGGAGAGGAACCCGACGGTCGCCCGCCACACCTGCACGAACTCCTTCTTCGGCACCTGGCCGAAGGCCCGCCGGGCGTCGTCCCTGGCGGCCTCGGTGGTCGCGGAGGCGTCGGCCATCAGGCGCGGAAGCCTTCTGGCCGGGATCGTCCGCAGCATCGGCGCGGCCGCCCGCAGCAGCAGGCGGTCCCGCCAGGACAGCGGCGCCGTGTTCGGCGTGGCGCCGATGACGACCAGCGCGCGGGCCAGGCCGGGATGCCGCCGGACGACGGCCTGGCCGAGGTTGCCGCCGAGGGACTGGCCCACGAGCACCGGCCGTTCCAGCGCCAGGTGCTCGATCAGCGCGCACAGGTCGGCGATCGCGCGCTCGGCGGTGAAGCGGACGCCGGACGGGCGCGAGAGGCCGTGGCCGCGCAGGTCCCAGGTGACGACCCGGTACCCCCGGGCCCGCAGGTACCGGGACTGGGCGTCGAACATCACGTGGTCGGCCCCCGCGCCGTGCGAGAACACCACCGGCACGCCGTCACCACCGCTGTCGGCGTAACGCAGGTCGCAACCGTGGAGGGACAGGACCGACGGTAGATTCACCATATTCTGAATATAGCGAACATCAGGGCGTACGAGTGACGTACAGGATGCGGTCGTGGGCGTCCTCGTCGGCCACGTCGTGCACCGACGTCCCCACCAGCCCGTGAGCGGCCACCACGCGCAGCCCGGCCTGCTCGGCGGCCAGGCGCACCGTACGGTCGGAGTGATGGCGCTGCACGTGCCGCATCGACAGCCGCTCCCAGCCCGCGCCCGCGCGCTCGAACAGGTCGAACTGCGTGATCACCACCTCGTCCGCCTCGATCCGCGGCGAGTGGGCGAACCAGGCCACGTACCGGTCACCGCGGTCGGCGACGACCGGGACGCCGAACGTGCGCCGGTAGTAACCGATGGTGTTCAGGTCGAAGAGCAGCACCCCGCCGGCGGCGAGCTGGGCGCGCGCGGCCGACAGCGCCTGGCGCAGCTCGTCGGCCGTCGTCAGGTACGTCAGCGGCACATCCACGCAGGCGACCACGTCGAAACCGGCCAGCCCGGACGGGGGCCGCAGAAGTGAGCCCACCAGGAACGGGATGCCCTCGGCGGACGTCCGCCGCCGCGCGGCCGCCACCATCGCGGGCGACAGGTCGTAGCCGGTCACCTCGTAGCCCAGCGCCTTGAAGGCCGCGCTGCTGCCGCCCGTGCCGCAACCGGCGTCCAGCAGCCGCTTCCCCCGGCTCCCGTGCCGCTGCGCCGCCTCGGCGAACCGGCCCACCAGGGCCGCGGTGTCCGTCTGCGCGTTCAGCTCGTCGTAGCGGGCGGCGACGCCTTCGTAGGCGGCCAGCGTCTCCTGGACGTGCGACATGCGATGCCTCCGGGCGCCGCGCGGGCCCCGGGGCCCGGCGCGGCCGGTCGAGCGGGTTACCAGATGAACCAGGCCTGCCGGTTGACCCGGCGGCCGGTGACGCGGCGCAGCAGCTTCCTCATGGTGAATCACCTCCCTCCTCGACGAACCGACGAACCGATGAACCGGTGGTGGTCAGGTCCGGCGTGCCGTGCGGCGCACCAGGAAGGGCGGAGGCGTGATGATGCCCTCGACGTGGGGACGCCCGGGGCCGGCACGCACCTCCAGGCGGGCGCCGTCGGTGAGGGCGGCGAGCAGGTCGGTGGCCAGCGTCTGGGCGACGGCCGCCCCGGCGCAGGTGAACGGGCCGCCGCCGAAGGGCAGGTAGGGGCCGCGCGGCTCGGAGCCGTCCCAGCGCTCCGGCCGGAACGCGGCGGCCTGGGGCCAGTGCCGTTCGTCGCGGTGCAGCAGGTAGGGGCAGACGGACACGCTCTCGCCCGGCTCCAGCGGCACGCCGCCGACCTGGTGGGCCCGGCGTACCGGGCGGCCGAGCAGCCAGGCCACCGGCCAGAGCCGCAGCGACTCGCGTACGGCCGACCCGGCGGGCACGGCGGCCAGGTCGACGTCGTCGGCCGCCGCCGACAGCAGCGCCCAGGCCACCACGTGGCCCACCGGCGCGATCGAGGTGCGGAACAGCAGCAGGTACACCTGCGCGACGTGCTCGGCGGGCGTCTCGGGCGGGGTGGCGCCGATGACGGCGTCCAGCAGGTCGCCGGGGCCGGGCGGGGAGGCGTCCGGGAGGGCGCCGGGTCGTGGTCGGGGTCGCCGGTGGCGGACCTCGGCGGCGATCGTCCGTACCACGCGGGCCCACAGGGCGCGCCGCGACACCCGCGCCAGCCGGCCGCTGGGGCGGATCAGCACCTCGCGCCGCACGACGTGCGCCATCAGCTCCCGCAGGGCGGGCGGGCTGTCCGGCCGCAGCAGGGCGCCGGCCAGGAACCGGTGCACGGCGTCCCGTCCGGCCGAGGGCCACTGGCTGACCTCGCCCAGCTCCGCCACGACGGCGGGCAGCCGCTCGCGATGGGCGGCCACATGGGCGCGCAACGTCGTACGGGCCGCCCGGCCGATCGCCGCCTGCGTCGCCCGCGGCCCCAGCAGCCCGCCGCCGACATGGAAGAACCCGGACACCTCGTCGTAGTCGCCCGCCTCGTCGTGCAGAATCCGCAGGGCCTCCACGGGGTCGGCCACGCACAGCGACCCGTCGTCGGGCAGGCGGAACACCGGTCCGCGCGCGCGAGCCGCCTGTTCCACGAACCCCAGCGGGTCACGCCGGTAGTGCCGCGCCGCGCCGCGCGGCCACGGCCGCGCCTCGTCGGGCACCACCTGATCCGGTTCCCCAACCGTCGTCATCCCACCTGCCCCATGCCATCCGTGAATCGGGTGTACACGCAGGCGGCGCAGGTGCGCCCCGCCAGGAGAACGGTGTCGCACGGCCTCAGCGGCTCGGCGCCACAAAACCAGGAACAGCGGCAGCATACAAGGCGTGCCGCCGCCCGCTGGGTGTCAAGTGATCAGTGTGATCAGCGTGATCATTCAGCACCAATGTCACCGAGGTGCCGGGCCCGTCGTGGTGAGGGGGCCGGGCTCAGATCCAGCCGAGCTTGGCGGCGCGGACGCCCGCCTGGAAGCGGCTGTCGGCGCCGAGCTGGGCGGTCAGTTCCCCCACGACCCTGGTCACCGTACGGTTCGAGACGCCCAGGGCGCGGGCGATGGCGTCGTCCTTGGCGCCCGTGGCCAGCAGGCGCAGCACGGCGCGCTGCTGCTCGCCCAGGTCCTCGCCGTCGGCCGCCCTGGGCACCTCGCCCGGTTCGGAGGCCGTCATCCAGCAGTAGTCGAACAGCGCGGCGTAGGAGGCGACCAGTCCGCGGCCCTCGATGATCATCGCGCCCGCCATGAGGTCGCCGGGCGTCACCTCGACCACGGCCAGCTCCCGGTCCAGCATGATCAGCCGTACCGGGACGAACGGCATGGTCCGCACCTCGACGCCGCCCTCCAGCATGCCCTGGACGTGGTCACGCAGGGCAGGCTGGGCCAGCTGGCTCTGGGCGTGCATGATGCGCACCCGCACCCCGCGCGCCACCGCGCCCACGTCCTCGGCGCGGGAGGCCCTCAGCCGGTCCGGCTCCCAGGCGTGCGGCATGTGCATGCCCATGATCTCCTCGCGCGCCCGCGCCGTCGCCGCCCGCAGCCTCTCGCGCAGGAGCTCCACCTGCGACCGGGGGAAGAACTCGACATGGGCGTCCTGGGGGTCGCCGTCCAGCCGCAGGTAGTGCTCGGTGAGCTCCTTGGACGCCGCCCGCTGCTCGGCGAGCATCCCGAGCAGCTCCTCGCCGCCCACCAGCATGCGGCTGAGCGCGGCCATCGCGTCGACGGCGATCTCGGCGCCGGGGTTGAGCAGGCCCAGCCTGGTCAGCCGCTCCCGTGCGCGCTGGAGCTCGGTGCCGCGCAGCCCCAGCCCGGTGGCGGCCTCGCCGAACGACTCCCGGTGCCGGCGCATGCGTGTGTACACCCGCCTGGCGGTGGCCTCCTCGCTCACATCCCTCTCCTGTCCGCTTTCCGCCATGGCGGGAAGCGGAAGCCGTATCCGCTGTCGTCGTGGCCCGCCGTACGGCAAGCTCAGAAAAGGGTACGGCGTGGTGAAACAGACCCCATACCCAACCCCTGTACCGCACTTCGGAGGACCTTATGATCACGCTTGTCCACAGTCTCGTCACGTACGGCATCCCCGACCTGAACAGCGGAAGCTGCGTCAAGTGCGTGGAGGCGGTGAAGCGGGAGCTGGCCCTGATCCCGGGGGTGGTGGGCGTGGACGTGAGCCTGGAGTCCGGCCGGGTGAGCGTGCTCACCGAGGGGCCGGTCGAGGAGAGCTTCATCGTGGCGGCGATCGAGGACGCCGGTTGCGAGTCCGACCGGCTGCCGGACTGGCGTTCCTAGATCGGCCGGCCTCTTGACCCCGCGGAAACGCGGCGGACAGGGTGATCGGGCGAGACCGGCGACGCGGCTCGCCCGACCCGCCGCGGCAGGAGGCTCATGAGCGCCGACGTCATGTGGAAGGACTTCTCCCTGGGCCCGCACGGCACCCCTTCTCCCGACCTGGCCCGCCGCCTGGCGTCCGACCCGGTCGGGACGGTGGTCCTGCCCAGCGGCGACATCGTGCCGATGGCCGTCCGGTACGACGACGTGCGGGCCGTCCTGTCCTGCCCGCACAGCAGCCGCACCGGACTGGCCGAGCCCGGACGGCCCCGCCCGACCTGGTCGCCGACTACGCCTCACCGCTGTCGGCCCGCCTCAGCTGCACGGTGATCGGCCTGCCCGGCACCGACCACGAACGTTTCAAGCAGTGGTCCGAGGCGTTCCTGGGGGCGTCGGCGGCCGGCGCGGAGGCGCGCATGGCGGCCTTCACCGAGCTGGTGCGGTGGCTGCCCTGGACGGGGGAAGACCTGGCCTACCGGCCGCGCCGGCTCCCGGTGCTGCTCAGGTAGCGGGCCGCCGCCCGGGCCCGAGCGCCCTGGGCTCGGGCGGCCGTCTGTGGCCGTCCGGTCAGGGGGCGGCGACGACGGACTGGGTCTGGCGGCCCAGGCCGTCGATGCCGAGCTCCATCCGGTCGCCCGGCCGCAGGTAGACCGGCGGGTCGAAGCCCATGCCGACGCCCGCGGGCGTGCCGGTGTTGATCAGGTCGCCGGGTTCGAGTGCCATGAACCGGCTCAGGTAGCGGACGACGAAGACCGGGTCGAACAGCATGTCGGCGGTCGAGCCGGTCTGGCGGCGCTGCCCGTTGACGTCGAGCCACATGCCCAGGCCGTTCACCTCGCCCAGCTCGTCCGGGGTGACCAGCCAGGGCCCGCACGGGTTGAACGTCGGGGCCGACTTGCCCTTGACCCACTGGCCGCCGTGGCGCAGCTGGAAGTCGCGCTCGCTGACGTCGTTGACGAGCACGTACCCCGCGATCGCGGCGCGCGCCTCGTCGTCGCTCTGCAGGTAGTGGGCCCGGGCGCCGATCACGACGCCGAGCTCCACCTCCCAGTCGGTGGCCGAGGACCCGCGCGGGATGTGCACGTCGTCGTCGGGGCCGACCAGCGTGTTCGGCGCCTTGGTGAAGATGATCGGCTCGGCCGGCGGTTCCGCGCCCGACTCGGCGGCGTGGTCGGCGTAGTTGAGGCCGACGCACAGGATCTGGTGGGGACGGGCGATCGGCGCGCCGACGCGCTCACCGGCGAAGCGGGCGACCGCGCCCGCGGCCACCCGGTCGGCGACGGTCGCGGCCAGCGCGTCCAGGCCGCCGGCGAAGAAGGAGCCGTCGAAGTCGGTGACCACGTCGGAGACGTCGACGTAGGTCTCGTCGTCGATCGCGACGATCGGACGTTCGGCGCCCGCGGCGCCGATCCGCATGAGTCTCATGGAGAAGTCCAGCTTCCGGTGTCGGGGTGGATCAGAGCTGCGCGCCGGCCGGGACGGTGACGGTCTTCCCGGACTGGATCGATTCGTAGGCGGCCTCGACGACGCGCATGGCGTACACGGTGTCGCCGGAGTCGATCAGCGGAGGGCGTCCCTCCACCAGGGAGCGCACGTAGTCGGTGACCTCGGTGATCACGGACTCGTAGTGCCAGCCCCCGGGATGCCAGGCGTCGGGGCCGAAGGGGACGTCGGCGACGGCCTCGCCGCGGTAGTCGTGCTGGCCGCGGAAGATCTTGACCACCGGGTCGGACATCTGGTCCACCAGGATGCCGCCCTCGGTGCCGTACAGCTCAAGGCGCTCGCTGTGGGGGACCTCCGACACGGAGGTGAAGCCGCAGGAGAAGTGGGCGCCGCTGCGCATGCGGCCGTACACCTCGGCGGTGTCCTCGATCTCGTTGTCGAGCGGGAACACCTTCCTGGAGACGCCGGTCAGCTCCTCGAACTCGCCGAGCAGCCACTTGAGCAGGTAGAAGGAGTGGGCGCCGGTGTCCATGACCAGGCCGCCGCCGAGCTTGTACTGGGTCCGCCAGTAGCCCGGCATCGACAGGTGGGCCTTCTCGTTGGAGCGCAGGTACGTCCTGGCGTGGATGACCTCGCCGATGGCGCCCTCGCGCACCAGCCGGTGCACGGCCTGGTAGGCGGCGATGTAGCGGCTGTTCTCGGCGACCATGAAGTGCACGCCGGCCTCGGCCGCCCGGCGCTGGATGGCCACCGACTGCTCGTACGTCGGCGCGACCGGCTTCTCCAGGATCAGGTGCTTGCCGGCGTCCAGCACCGCCATCGCGGCGTCGTAGTGCAGGTGGTGCGGCAGGATCAGGTCCACCACGTCGACCCGCGGGTCGTCGATCAGGTCCTGGAGGTTCGCATAGGTCTGGGCGCCGAACTCGCCGGTGAAGGCCGCCGCCGCCTCGGGGTCGACGTCGCAGCCGGCCACGAGGTCGACCACGTCGGACATGCGCTTGTAGGCCGCCGCGTGCGTCTTCGAGATCAGCCCGAGACCCGCGATGCCGATCCCCGGCTTCGACACTGACATGTGATTCTCCTGTACAGGATGTGACGAATGGATGGTTGGTGGGCGCCGGGCCTCAGCCCTTGAGCGAACCGGCGAGCACGTCGGCGCCGTACCGGCGCTGGAGGAGGTAGTAGACGATCATCACCGGCAGCGCGACCATGATCGCGGCCGCGCAGGTGATCTGGTAGTTGCTGCCGTACTGCAGCCCGACGAAGAAGTTGAGCGCGGCGGGCACCATCCGCAGCTCCGGCTGAGAGATCATCACGACCGCGAGCAGCAGGTTGTTCCAGGTCCAGATGAACAGGATGGTGGCCAGGGCGAAGATCGGCGAACTGGCCGTGGGCACGACCACCCGCCACAGCGTCTGCCACCGGTTCGACCCGTCCGTCCGCGCCGCCTCCAGCAGCTCGCGGGGGAAGGACTTGAAGAACGACGTCATCCAGTACGTGCCGAAGGCCATCGAGCCGCCGATGCACGGCAGCATCATCGACCAGTAGGTGTCGATGAGGTCGAAGGCCCGGAACTGGTAGTAGAGCGGGATGACGGTCGCCTCGTACGGCACGATCAGCCCGAGGACGAACAGCGGGAACAGCAGCGACGAGCCGCGGAACCGCATCGTCCCGAACGCGTAGCCGGTCAGGATCGAGAAGAAGACCGACACGCTCACCACCACCCCGGACAGCAGGACGCTGTTGAGCAGCGAGCGTCCGATGCCCGCGTCCGGGTTCTCCCAGGCGCTGACGAAGCTGTCCAGCGACCACTGGCTCGGCCAGGCCAGCCCGCTCACGGACGCGTCCGGCGGGTTGAAGGCGACGAGCGTCGTGGAGATGAAGGGATAGATCGCGAAGGCCGCGAACAGGAGCAGGACCACGTACGACATGGTGTTGCTGCGGCGTGAGATCATCGTGTTATTCCGATCTGACGAGCCGGTTGACCAGGCCGACGCCGATGAAGATGACCAGGGTGAGGAGCACGGCGATGGCCGCTCCCGGCCCGATCTGCCCGTTGACGAAGACGTCGCGGTACATCATCAGCGACGGCGTGGTGGTGGCGTAGCCGGGGCCGCCCTGCGTCGCCATCAGGGGCAGGTCGAAGATGCGCAGGGACAGGGTGAGGGTCATCACCAGCGACACGCGCAGCTCGTGGCGGATGCCCGGCAGGGTCACGGTGAAGAACTCGCGCACCGGTCCGGCGCCGTCGATGCGCGCGGCCTCGTACAGCTCCTTGGGGATGTGCTGGGTGCCGGACAGCAGCATGACCACGACGAAGCCGAACGTCGCCCACAGTGCCACGACGCCCAGGGCGGGCAGCGCCAGACCGGCGTCGCCGAGGAACGGCCGCACCAGGTCGGAGCCGAGGACGGCCTCGATGATCGCGTTGAGCGAGCCGTCCAGCGAGTAGAGCCAGCGCCAGGCGATCGCGACGACCGCCAGGGCGATCGTGTACGGCAGGAAGAACACGAACCGGAAGAAGCTCAGCCCGCGGATCCTGGTGCGCGCGATGATGCCCACGAGCAGCAGGGCGAGCGTCACCGGCAGCACGCAGCCGAAGACGACGAAGACGAGCGAGACCCGCAACGAGGTCCAGGTGTTCGGATCGGTCAGCACCTGGAGGTAGTTGTCGAGCCCGACCCACGTCTGCGGGGAGAGCCCGTCCCATTCGAGGAACGACAGGCGGACCGTGTCGGCGATGGGGACGAGGACGAACAGCGCGTAGAAGATGAATCCGGGCAGGATGAGCAGGTACGGCATCCCGCGGACCTCGCCCCGCCGGACTCCCCGGCGGGGGCGCCTGCCGGCCGGCGTCGCCGGGCCGGCGTCTGTGGTGACCGTGACGGCCATGGTGCGATCAACTTCCCTACGTGGCGCGACCGGTGCGGTGCGGTCCCCCGCACCGCACCCGCCGGCGTGTCCTGACGGATTCCTAGGCGCTCTGGCCGGCGGCCGCGGCCTCCGGCCGGGCCCCGCCCGGCGCGGCGGGCAGGCCGATGATCTTGCGGGCCTCCTCGGGGCTCGCGACCTCGCGGCCCATGAGGTGCGCGATCTTGACGATCTCGTCCACGAGCTCGGCGTTGGAGCGCGACGGCGACCCGTCCGGCAGGTACGGGTTGTCCTCCCAGCCGACCCGCACGTGGCCGCCCAGGCTCATGGCCATGGCCAGCAGGCGCCACTGCATCTTCGGGTTCATCACGCTGACGTTCCAGTTGACCCGGGGCGGCAGGTGCCTGACCAGGTACAGCAGGGAGTCCTCGGTGGGAGGCGTCCACGCGCCGCCGGGCCAGCCCAGGAACAGGGTCGTCCAGACCGGGTCGTCGAGCAGGCCCTGGTCGCGGATGAACTCCAGGTTCCAGAACGCGCCGGTGTAGAAGGACTCGACCTCGGGCTTGACGCCGTGCTCCTTGGCCGCCTTGCAGAAGGCCTCCAGCTCGGGGCGGGTGTGGATGGCGTACTGCTCGTTGGCCGGGTAGGCGGGGTCGGGCCGGAAGTACTCGTCGTGCACGTTGAAGGCGTAGGACATCATGTCCGGGCGCAGCTTCATCAGCGCGACCTTCTCCTCCAGCCGGGCGCTGGCGATGCCGAACTGGATGATCGAGTCGCGCTCGGCGCGGATGCGGTCGGTGAGGTCGGCCCAGCCGTCGAAGTCGGTGCGGGAGAGCTGGCGGCCGTCCTCCTGGATCGAGTCCTCCAGGTAGTGCACGCCGTGGTGGTGGACGAGCGACGCGCCGGAGTCGATCGCCCGTACGTACTCGGCGGCGACGGCGGGCACGTCGTCGATCCGCGGCATGCCCTTGAAGCCGGGATACGACATGGAACAGTCGACGGTTACGGTGATGACTACCTTGTCCACGAATGGCCTTTCTCGCATGGGGGTCGGGGCAGGCGCCTCGTGCGCCGCCCCGCGGATCAGGAACGGGTCTTCATGTAGTCGGCCCAGTTCTTCTGGACCGACTCGTTGAACTGCTTGGGTGTGACCTCGCCGGACAGCAGCCGCTGCGCCTCGGCGCCCTGGAACGTCAGCATCGTCGGGGTGGGCCAGTCCTCCCACGTGAACAGGCCGTTCTCCGACGACAGCCGCTCGTAGGCGGTGACCATCTGCTTGAGCAGCGGGTCGTCGATCTTGGCGTTGACGCCCGCCTTGGTCGCGGAGGGGCGGCCGGCCGCGATCTGCGCCGCGACGGCCTCGTCGCCGGCGGTCACGTAGTCGATGAACGCCGCCGCGCAGTCGGGGTACTTGGTCTTGGCGGAGATGCTGAAGGGGAGGCTGTAGCCGCCGACGGCCGCGTGCTTGCCGCTGTCGCCGGCGGGGAAGAGCATGAAGCCGGCGTCGTCGCCCAGGGCCTTGCCGACGTCGCCGAGGGCCCAGGAGCCGGTGACGAAGAAGGCGGACTGTCCCTTGCCGAAGCGGTTGGTGGCGTCGGTGAAGCTGGTCGCCAGCGCGTCGGAGTTGAAGTAGCCCTTCTCCATCCAGGAGCGGAAGTCGGTCGAGCCCTTCAGGTGGCCGTCGTCGTCGTAGGTGCTGCCGGGCTTGTTGTAGACCCAGTTGTTGATCGTGTCCGGGGCCACGTACCAGCCGTTGAACAGCGACAGGTTGTGCAGCGCCGGCCACTTCTCCGAGTCGCCGAGCATGACGGGGGTGACGCCGGCCGCCTTGGCCTTGTCCAGCGCCTGGACGAAGGCTGCCTTGTCGTCGAGGGTGGCGGGGTCGACGCCCAGTTTGCTCAGGACGGCCTTGTTGTAGAACACGCCGACGTACTGGATGGCCGGCGGCACGGCGACCAGGTTGCCCTCGCCCAGCGCCTTGCCGTCGGCGGTGAACCGGTTGACCGTCAGCGCGGACTCGGGGAACTTCTCGGTCCACCCGAACGCCTTGGCGTACGGGTCCAGGTTCAGCAGCAGGCCCGCCTTCCACAGGGCGCCGTTGATGGCCCAGCCGGAGTTGCCCTGCATGACGTCGGGCGGGTTGTTGCCGGACATCACCAGCTTGATGGTGCTGGCCGAGGAGGCCCAGTCCTTGATCTGCAGGTCGACGGTGACGTTCTTGTTGGCCGCCTGGAAGGACTTCACCTGCTCCTTGAATCCGTTGGCGATGGCCTCGCCCGCCTCGGACATGCCGACGGTCAGCTTGACGGTGCCGTACTTGGCGCACGACGTGCCCACGTCGGTCGGCGCGGCGGCCGGCTTCGTGGTGATCGAGGAGCCCGCGCAACCTGTGGCGCCGATGGCGGCGGCGGTGGCGACAGCGGTCAGAGCTCGTGCGGAGCGATGGTGTCGGAGCATCCTGTCCTCCTTGAAATGAGCCATGAAGCCTCCGCAAAAGGGGGATGTCGGAGGGATTTCGATGGCGGTGACTCCTCGCGTCCTGAAGTCTCATCCACAAGGTCGGCGACGAAGAGCACTTGCGGGCGGCCGTGGGGGGCTCGACCTCTCGCTGTGATCAGTAGCGAGGTGTTGCGTCAGACGAACTGTGTTGCACCAAGGGACGTTAGTGGTGCCCGACGCTATGGCGGACAATCAGGGCATGTCAACCCCTGTGATCGGGGTGTTTCCTGTGAAATCTCCACCCTCTCCCGGAAAGTCATGTGTTGCGTGTGGCGTCAAGGGGTTGCATCTGCCGCAACACTTGTGGATGCTGTGTGCACACCGAACCTGCCCCCCGGAAGAAGGCGACCAGTGGGAGCAACGTCAGCCACGGACACCATGCAGGCCGCCGTGGCCCCCTCGATCCCGAGCGAACGGCTCGACGTCACCCGCGTGCCGCGTCCGGTGCCCGAGGCCGACGACCACGTCGTCCTGCGTGTGCACGCCTGCGGCATCTGCGGCACCGACCTGCACGTCCTGGCCGGGCACTCCTACCGGCCCGAGACGCCCTTCGTGCTCGGCCACGAGCCGGCCGGGGTCGTCGTGGACGCCGGAGCCGGAGCGCGGCAGTGGATGGGCCGCCGGGCCGTCATCACCCTGTTCACCGGCGAGGGCTCGTGCGCGGCGTGCCGGGCCGGCGACGAGCGGCTGTGCCCGGAGCTGGTGTCGATCACCGGCGTGCTCGGCGCCTGGGGCGGCTACGCCGACTACCTGCGCGTACGGGCGGGTCAGCTCGTCGAGGTGCCGCCGCCGCTGTCGTGGGAGGACGCCGCCTCGCTGGTCGACGGCGGGGCGACCGCCGCCAACAGCGTCCGGGTCGCCCTGGAACGCCGTCCGCGCCGCGTGCTCGTCCTCGGGGCGGGGCCCATCGGTCACCTGTGCGCCGAGTTGCTGCGCGTGCACGGCGTGCCCGTCCAGGCGGTCGAGCCCAACCCGGTACGCCGCCGCGCGCTGCGGGCCGTCGGGCACGACGTCGTCGCCTCGGTCGAGGCGGCCGCCACGCCCGTCGACGTCGTCATCGACTGCACGGGGGCGCCCGCCGTCCTGGCGCCGGGCCTGGACGCGCTCGACCCGCACGGCACATACCTGCTCGCCGGGTACGCTCGCGTCCCGGACGTGGACTTCGCGGTCGTCGCGCGCAAGGAGGCCGACATCCGCGGCATCCGATCGGGCCGTCGCGAGGACCTGGAGTCGATCCTCGCGCTGGCCGCCGACGGGAAACTCCGACTTCCCCCGACCGCCCGCTGGCGGCTCTCCGCGGTGAACGACGCGCTCGACGCGCTTCGCGCCCAGCGGGTCCCCGGCAAGGCGGTCATCGTCCCTGACAGCGTTTGGAAGGATGAAGTGGCATGAAGATCGCTCTGGACCCGGCGATGCTCCAGGGGAAACCGGTCGAGCACGCCGCCCGCGCCACCGCCGAGGCCGGCTACCGCTACCTGGAGATGGGCAACCGCGACGACTTCATCCCGGCGTTCGGCCCCATGCACGCCTCGCCGGCCGATCTGCGCGGCTTCCGCGACGCGGCGGACGGCTCAGGCGTCGAGATCGCCTCGGTCGCCGTGATCCAGGCGTGGTCCAGCCCCGACGAGGACGTCCGCAAGCAGGCCGTCGCGTGGTGGCGGGACGGCATCGCCGCCGCCGTGGAGCTCGGCTGCCGGCGCGTCAACACCGAGCTGTCCGGCCACCCCGACCAGCCAGACGCCTGCCGGGAGGCGTTCCTGCGCTCGATCGACGACCTCCTGCCCGTGCTCGAACGCGAGGACGTCGAGCTCGTCGTCGAGCCGCATCCCTGGGACTTCATCGAGACGACCACCGGGGCCGTCGACCTGATCAAGGAGATCGACAGCCCGCGGCTGCGCTACCTGCACTGCGTGCCCCACGCCTACCACCTCCAGGGCGGCGTCACCGAGCAGGTCGAGTACGCCCGCGGCTGGTTCGACCACGTCCACGTCGCCGACACCTTCCGGCCCGGTCGCACCATCGTCAACCCGCCCGGCGTCTCGTGCCGCATCCACCAGCACTTCGACCTCGGCCGCGGCGAGATCGACTGGGCCGAGGTGCGCACGGCACTGGAGGCGGTCGGGTTCGACGGCATCCTCACCGTGCAGGTCTTCGGCTGGGAGGACCAGGCCGAGAAGTCCTTCAGGACGAACCGCGAAGCAGTTGATCACCTCTTCGGCCTGAACGGCGGACAATCCTTGTCATGACCACGAACCAGAGCCCCGGTGCGAACGAACCCTCCGACGGCCGCACCGCCTCTCCCATCCAGCGCGCGCTGCGCGCGCTGGAGCTTCTCTCCACCGAACCGCTCACCGCCGCCGAGCTCGCCCGCGAGCTGGACGTCAACCGCAGCACCGCCCTGCGGCTGCTCGCGGAGCTGGTCGCCACGGGCTACGTGGCCCGCAACGAGGCGACGAAGCGCTACACGATCGTCCCGGCCAAGTTCTACGGCCTCATCCAGGCGCCGGAGACCGACTGGAGCCAGATCATCGACCCCGTGCTCGCCTCGATCCGCGACGAGTGCGGCGACGCCACGATCCTCGCGGTGCCGGCCAAGGACACGATGGTCTACCTTGCGTTCTTCCCCACCCGGCACGTCGTGGCCGTCTCCGAGCAGTTAGGGACGATCCGGCCGATGCACTGCTCGGCGCTGGGGAAGGCCTACCTGTCGGCCCTCGATCCCGAGGCCCTCGACACGCACCTGGCCCGCCTGTCCTACGCGGGCGGCACGGAGAACGCCGCCAAGGGGCCCATCGAGTTGCGGCGCCGGGTGGAGGAGTCGCGCGAGGTCCGCTACGCGGTCGACAGGGACGAGACCTTCGACGGCGTCAGGTGCGTCGCGGTGCCGGTGCGGATCCGCGGCTCCCTGATCGGCGCGGCCGGCATCTCCGGCCCGTCCAGCCGCCTGTCCGACGCGCGTATCCCGCAGCTCGGGCAGTACCTGGCGGCGTCCATGTCGGGCTTGTGACACCTGGTCAGGCCGCGGCGCGCAGCACGGCCGTCGCGGCCTCGAAGGCGAACCCCGCTCCCCATGCGCCGCGCCGCAGGACGTGGCCCAGCTCCAGTTCCCCTCCGTCCTCGGTGGAGCGGCGGGCGAGCATCAACGTCCCGATGAGCCGGTCCGTCGCGTGGTCGGCGACGACGTAGTCGCCGAGGCCCGACGTCGCAAGCGTGGGCAGGTGGCTCATGAGCGCCTGATCCTGGGACACGGCCGCCGGCATCGCGGGAACCGCAGCCTGGAAGGCCGTAAACGATATTTCTCACTACGATGTCCGGATGCTTCCTGCTTCCCCCTCGGTCGTGGAGCCGGTCTCGCCGCGTGCCGGGCGGTTGGCCTGGCTGGACGCGTTACGCGGACTGGCCGCGATGGTGGTGGTCTTCGAGCACGCGCTCGAACCGCTGTGGCCGGAGGCGCGAACGTCGATCAAGGCCGTCTTCGATCCCGGCTGGTACGGCGTGCTGGTGTTCTTCCTGGTCAGCGGCTACATCGTGCCCGCGTCCCTGGAGCGCCGGGGCAGCGTGCGGGCCTTCTGGATCTCGCGGTTCTTCCGGCTGTGGCCGCTGTTCACCGTGTGCGTGGCCGGGATGCTGCTGCTGGCGGCGCTCGGCTGGGACGACCTGCACATCTGGTGGGACACCCGCCCGGCGGCCATGGCCCTGGCCCACGCCGGCATGCTCCAGAACCTGCTGTACGTGCCGAACGTGGCCAACGTGCTGTGGACGCTGTCGTACGAGATGGCCTTCTACCTGCTGCTGACGGCGATGTTCACCCTCGGGGTGCACCGGCGCGGCACCGCGACCGCGCTGGCGTTCACGGCGGCCGCCGTGCTCGGCGCGGGGCTGCTGCCGGTGACGCTCCTGTCGGCCGGCGGCGCGAGCCGGATGCTCACGGTGGTGGTCGTGGTGACCGCCGTGGTGGCCGCCGGGCTGGCCGCGATGCTGCGCGGCGGCAGGCGCGTACGGCAGGCGGGCGCCGTGGCCGTCGCGGGCACGATCCTGCTGCTGCTGGCGGTCAACCAGAGCTATCCCGGGCCGTGGCAGGGACTGTTCATCCTGGCGACCATGTTCGCCGGCACCGCGCTCCACCGGGTGGAGGCCGGGGAACTCGGTCGCGGGCACCTCGTGTGGGTGGCGCTGATACCGCTGGCGGGGTTGTGGCCGGCGCGTGACGAACCCGGCGTGCAGGTGGCGATCGTGGCGGCCTGGCTGACCTTCGCCGCCGGGACGGCCCTGCGCCACCGGACGATGCCCTCGTGGCTCACCTGGCTGGGCCTGGTGTCGTACTCGATCTACCTGCTGCACCCGCTGCTGCTGGAGAGCGTCGAGTTCTTCCTGCCCGAGCCGTCGGACGTGCCGCTGCCGGCGCGCCTGGCGCTCCTGGCCGCGGTGTGCGCGGCGCTGCTCGGCCTGTGCGCGCTGACCTGGCGATGGGTGGAGATGCCCGCGCAACGGCTGGGCAGACGCCTGATCCGCCGGACCGAGCCTTCCTGACCTCGAAGCGCCTCGGAGCACGTCGGAGCGCCCGTCGGTCAGCGGCTCACGGCGGTCTCCTGCTCTATCCGCGAGAGCTTCTCCGGATTACGCACGTGGTAGGCGCCGGTCACGTAGCCGTTCTCCATGCGTACCGCCACCACTCCGTCGACCTCGCCGCCGATCCGGACGAGCAGCCCCGGCCCGCCGTTGATCTGCACCATCTCCACCGACCTGCCCCCTCGCGCCCCCTCGCGCCTCCACCAGCCGACGGCCAGCAGGCGGGCGACGTTGCCGGCCCCCACGAGCGGCCGCAGCAGGGCGTGCCGGACACCGCCGCCGTCGCTCAGGGCGACGACGTCCGGCGCGAGGATGTCGAGCAGGCCCTGCAACTCGCCGGTCTCGACCGCCCGCTGGAAGGCCTCCAGCGCGGCCCGCGTCTCGGCCGGGGACGCGGTGCCGCGCGGCCGGCGCGCGGCGACGTGCGCGCGCGCCCGGTGGGCGATCTGGCGCACGGTGGCCGGGCTCTTGCCGACCGCCCCGGCGATCTCGTCGTAGTCCAGGACGAACACCTCCCGCAGCACGAACACCGCCCGCTCGGTCGGCCCGAGCGTCTCCAGCACCAGCAGCATGGCCATCGAGACGCTGTCGGCCAGTTCGACGTCGTCGGCCACGTCGGGCGCGGTCAGCAGCGGCTCGGGCAGCCACGGCCCGACGTAGGACTCTCTGCGCCGGCCCAGCGTGCGCAGCCGCTTCAGCGCCTGCCTGGTGGCGATCCTGATCAGGTACGCGCGCCGGTCCAGGACCGTCCCGAGGTCGACGCCCGCCCACAGCAGCCACGTCTCCTGCAGGACGTCCTCGGCGTCGGTGGCCGAGCCGAGGATCTCGTAGACGAGGGTGAACAGCAGGTTGCGGTGGGCGACGAACGCCTCGGTGGCCGCGTCCAGGCGGCCGTCGTCCGCCGGGGACGTCGGTCGTTCGGTTCGTCCGCTCATCGGTGGTTCCTGCCTGTTCGCTGGTGACCGGGCCATGGTCATACGATCCCGGGCCCCGCCGCCGCGTGACATCGGCGGGCGGTGGTCTATGTCACACGGGCGCTCCTGTCACAAGGGACGGGCCACCGGGATCTCTTGCGCGTCACGACGCCACACCACGGATAAGGAAGCCCGACATGAACAACACCACCACGGTCGCGGTGGCCGGAGCGACCGGCCGCCTGGGACGCCACGTCGTCGACGTCCTCACCGAACGGGGACACCGGGTCGTGCCGATGTCCCGGGCCACCGGCGTGGACGTCATCACCGGGGAGGGCCTGGCCGAGGCGCTCACCGGGGCCGAGATCGTCATCGACGTCGCCTCGTGGCACGCCTCCGAGCAGCGGGCCGCGACGGAGTTCTTCCGCACGTCGGCCCGCAACCTGCACGACCACGGTCGTAAGGCCGGGGTCGCCCGGATCGCCGTCGCCTCGATCATCGGCGTCGACCGGGCCACCGCCGGGTTCCTCGCCGCCAAGAAGGCGCACGAGGAACTGCTCCGGTCCGGCCCGCTGCCCGTGCGGGTCCTGCGGGCCGCGCAGTTCCACGAGTTCGTCGGGCAGCTCGTGGACTGGCGGCAGGGCGACGTCGCCCACGTCCCGGCGCTGCCCTCCCAGCTCGTGGCCTGCCGTACCGTCGCCGAGGAACTGGCCGACCTGGCCCTCGGCGAAGCCGTTCCGGGGACGCCGGTCCCCGAGATCGCCGGCCCCCGGAAGGAGATCCTGGCGGAGGCGGCCGCACTGCTCGGCGCCCGCCGGGGCGTCCAGGTCGTGGGCGTGGACGGCTCGGGCATGCCCGACGCCGCGCTCGCCGCCGAGGGGGCGTTCCTGCCCGGCCCGCACGCTGTGCTGGCCGGGCCCACCTTCCAGGAATGGCTCGACGCCCAACCCTGAGCGAGGGCGGGGGCGGCCGCCCCGGCCCTCGCTCATCGTCCGGCGGCCTTCAGGTCGATCACCACCTGGGTGCCCTTGCCGGTCCGGTACCAGATCACTCCCTCGTGGGTGTACAAAGTGGGCGGCGCCTTGTCGCCCCTGCGCGTCGGCACGGGGAAGAGCAGGCCCGTGCGCTTCGTGGCGACGTCGTGCACGGCCAGGCTCTGCCCGCCGCCGGGGTCCCTCTGGTTGAGCAGGACGAATCGGCCGGACAGGAGGGTTCCCCTGGCCGTGCCGGGCAGGTCGCGGCGGTGCGATCCGTCGCGCTGCCAGGCTGCGGTCCCGTTGAAGCACCACATCGGGCCGCAGTCGCTCCACGACGAGCGCCCCTTCTGCGCGACCGCCTTCCTGGACCTGCCGGTCAGCACGTCCTTCAACTGCTGAAAAGGACGGGTGATGGGATGGTCGACGGTCGTGTCGTGCGCCGGCCAGCCGGCCCAGGGCCATTCGAGCAGGTAGAAGCCCTTCGTCCCCGGGATCAGGGACACGTTCCCGCCCTTGAGCGGCACCCGGTAGACGCCGCCGTCGGGGGGCGACCACACGGCCATGCCGCCGGCGATGGCCAGCTTCTTGATCCCGGAGTAGGCGTTGTCGCTGGACAACACGGCCGTCAGCGTCGCGATCGCCCGCGGGACGCCCCCGGTGACGGGAACCGCCCAGATCTCCGACTTGCCGTCCCGGTACGCCGACCACGCGACGTACCCGTCGCCGACGACCACCGCGTCGTTCGCCACCTCGAGGTCCGTCAGCGGCGCGACCTGGGTGAACAGCCGCTTGTCGAGCTCGTACGACCAGATGCCGTCGAGCCGGTTCGCGGTGAGCGTCCGGCCCACCAGCACGCGGTCGGTGACGAAGGCGTCCGGCTTGAAGACCCGGCCGCCGGGGCCCGTCGCCGGGATCTCGTGCACCGCCCCCGGCCACACCTGCCCGACCGGCGGCGACAGGCGGCCGGAGTACGGCGCCGGCCGGGCCGCGGGGGAGGGCGGCGCGGAGCCGATCGTCCGGGTTCCCAGGACGGTGACGCCCACCACGGCGGCGGTCGCGGCGGCCACCGCCACCGGCGTCCACCACCACCGCGCGGCGACCCTCGCCCGGCGCGGCGACGGCACGACCGGGGGCCGCCCGTCGTCGCCGACCGTCCCGGCCCTGGCCGCCAGCGCGTCCCTGAGCCGATCCTCGATCGTGGTCATGCTCCGCCTCCCAGCTCGCGCTCAAGCCGCTCCAGAGCTCTGGAAGCGGTGGACCGTACCGTGCTCTGCCGCAGGCGCGTGGCCTGGGCGATGTCGGCGTCGGACAGGTCGAGGTAGTAACGCAGGACGAGAACTTCGCGCTGCCGCCGGGGCAACCGGCCGAGCGCCGTCAGCATCTCCTGCCGCGACTCGCCCAGGAGTGCGATCGTCTCCGCCGAGTCCACCGGCTCGTCCCGCCGCCGCACCATCGCCCTGACGGCGACGGCACGCCTGCGCAGGAGCGAGCGCGAGGCGTTCAGCACGCAGACGCGCACGTACGACAGCGTGAGGACGTCAGGACTCTTCCCGTGCAACCGGGAGAAGACGTCCTGGACGATGTCCTCCGCGCTCTCCCGATCGCCGACGAGCAGCACGGCCAGGCGTACGAGGGCGAGCCGATGCTCGCGATACAGGCCGGTCACCACCGCGTCGCCGGCGGTGACCGGCGGTGACGCGCGAGCGACAATCTCAGCGTTCATGACCTAGGAACGCGCGCCTGCCGCGATCCGCTGCTTCGGCGCCGGGGGCATGTCACGCCGCCGGGCCGTGCGCGCGGCCGCTCCCCGCCGCGACGGGGGCCGCCACGGCCTCCGCGGGCAGGCGGAGCGACAGCCGCAGCAGCCCCGCGCAGGCCACGGCCAGCAGGGCGGCCGGCGCGGCCCACATCAGCGGCGGGGCCGCGCCGGCGAGGGCCGAGAACGCGACCGGCGCCACGACCTGGCCCACCGACCAGGTCATCTGGTGGACCGCCAGGTAGCGGCCGCGCAGCGCCGGAGGGGCCGTCCCGGCGGCCAGTGCGGCGGCCGGGGCGGTGTGCAGGAGTTCGGCGAGGGTGAAGACGAGGGTGGCGGCCAGCAGGCCGCCGATCCGCGGCGGGCCGGCGGGCAGCAGCGCCGTCGCGGCGTACAGGCCGCAGGCCAGCACGAACACGGCTCCGGCCAGCGCCATCGCGTGCGTACGCCGGGCGCGCCGCTGCCACCGGCGTACGGGAAGCTGCCCCGCGGCGACGAGCAGCGTGTTGACGGTGTAGAGCAGGCCCAGCAGGGCGGGCGAGGCGCCGAGCACCGGGACGACGTACAGCGGCAGGCCCACCGGCAGCAGCAGGTGCGTCAGCGTGAACGCCCCCTCGGCCGTCACCAGCCCCATGAACGGCCGATCGGCCAGCACCCGCCGGTAGCCGCCCCGTTCGCGCGGCTTGCCGGGTTCCAGCGCGCCCGTCCCGCGCGGATTCTCGGTGCGGCGGGGCAACAGCAGGCAGGCGGCGGCCGTCGCGAAGCTGACCGCGTTGAGCCCCGCGATCAGCGCGAAACCGGTCTGACCGGCCAGCGACACGGCGGCCGCGGACAGCAGACCGCCCAGCCCGAAGGCGACGTTGCGGGCCGTGGCCTGCATCGCGTACAGCCGGTCCCTGCCCTCGCCCCTGGCGAGCACGGCCACGTGGCTGCTCGCGGCCGGGTAGTACGCGCGGTCGGCGGCCGCGATGACGGCGGCGACCGCGACCAGCGGGCCGAAGCCGTCCACGAGCGGGTAGAGCGCGAAGCCCAGCGCGCGGACCACGTACGTGCCCACCAGCACCGTACGGGTGCCGAACCGGTCGATGAGCACCCCGGCGACCGGGTTCGCGGCCAGCGCGACCGTGGCCGCCAGCGTCATGCCCAGACCGACCACGGGCATGGGCAGGCCGGTGACCCGCTGGATGAACAGCAGGGTCAGCGGCACGTACAGGCCGTTGCCGAGGGCGTCGACGAACATGCCCACGAGGAAGAGACGTACGGCGCGATCGCGCGGTGGGGAGACGAGCACGCGTCACAGTGTGACCTTCGGCCCGCGGACGGCGGATCGGGCGATGGTCCTAGGACTTGAGACGGTCGGCCGCGCGCTCAGACCGGGCCGGAACGGCCTCCCGCCAGGTACGGCCTGATCCGGTCGGCGAGGCCGGCGGACTGGCGGAGCCCGGACTCGTACACCTGACCCCACCGGCTCCGGTCACCGACGTCCGGCCCGAACGCCTCCAGCGCCGCCTCGTCCGGCACGATCCGCACCCCCGCCTCGATCCGGGGACCCGGGAACATGTGCCCGAGCGGTTCGACCAGGACCGTCGTGCCCGCGCCGTCGGCCAGGTGGACGTTGGATCCGCCGCCCAGCGCGCCGTCCATGTACCGGTGCGCGCCGATGGTGACGGGGGCGGCGTGGCCGGGCGCGGCGCTGCTGGCGGCGACGGCGAGGTGCAGCGGCACGCCGCTGTCGCGGGTCCAGACCACGTGCTCGCCGCTCCCGGCATCCACGGCGGTGATCAGCAGCGGCCGGTCGGGCCAGGTGGTGGCGCCCACGAGCCGTTCCATGGCGGCCACATGCCGTTCCTCAGGCAGCGCGTCCGCCCGCAGGGCGAGCTCGCCGACCTGGCGCAGCGCCTCGTGCGGGTCGGCGCCGGGCGTGTTGAGCATCCGAAGGACGCGCGGCATCACGGTCGGGTCCCCGATCCGGCCTTCCGGCGGCGCGGGTGGCAGCTCGGCGAGCTCGTCCAGGTCGCGCCCGACGGCCAGGGCGGCTCCGGCGATCGCGCCCGCCGAGGTTCCGACGAGCAGATCGGCCTCCGACAGCTCCACGCCCGCCTCGCGCAGGCCCGCCGCCAGGCCGAGGAGCCAGGCGGTGCCCACAGGGCCGCCCGGACCCAGGACGACGGCGACGCCGGCCTCTCCCGCAGTGAAGATCATGTTGCGATGCTACGCCCATCGGGACGCCCGGTCATGGACCGGGCCGCCGACATGAGCGGCCTGTCCGGGACGCCGCCCAGCTCCGCGCGGCCGGCTTCCACTCCCGGACGAGGAGCCCGAGCCCAGTTGGAGGAGCGCAGCACCCCCTCGCGGGCGAAGCCGTTGCGCGGCAGCAGCCCCGGCCCGATGTGCGGGGACCGGTGGTGGGTGTCGATGCCCCACAGTGTCGCGGTGCCGACCAGCGTGCCGCCGTCCAGTTCCACCACCGAGAACGGGACGTTCCTCTCGACGGTGTCGTGCCGCCTCTTGGCACCCGAGCTTCCTGTCCGTCCGAACCGGTCAGCCGCAAGTGGATGTGCGCGGGGTCAGGCGTCCGCGTCCCACCAGCCGCGGCGCGCCGCGAGCAGGCCGGCCTGGAAGCGGGTACGGGCGCCGAGCCGGTCCATCAGCTCGCTGACCCGGCGGTGCACGGTGCGCAGGCTCACCCCCAGCTGGCGGGCGACGGCCTCGTCCTTGAGCCCGGCGGCGAGCAGCGCGAACAGCTCGGGGTCCGGCAGGTCGACCGGGCGGGAGTGCGCGTCGAAGAGCGGCAGCGGCAGCGCCGACCGCCACAGCACCTCGAACAGGGTGACCAGCGCGTCGAGCAGCGACGAGGAGTGCACGATGACCGCGCTGTCGGAGTGGGCGGACGCGTGGGTGCTCAGCGGCAGGATGGCGGTCCGCCGGTCGGCGATGGCCAGCTTCATGGGCACCTCGGGGCTGACCCTGGCCTGCTCGCCGGCCGCCGCCGACTCCTGGGCCAGCCGCAGCTTGCCGGGGATCTCCAGGGCCGAGGCGTCGTAGATACCGCGTACCAGGACGCCGTGCGCGAGACGTTCCATCTCGGGCGCGTTCTGCTGGGACGGGTCCTGCGCGTACGGCGGCCGGTCGAGCACCAGAAGCTCCTCGGTCGCAGTCTGCTGCAACTGGGTGAACCGCTGCACCACGGCCGCCTGCCCCTGCACCACCTCGACCAGTTCCTCGGGGGCCAGGTTCTCCGTGCGCGGCGTCTCGGCCAGCAGCGCGAGCGCGGCCAGCCTGGCCTGGGCCAGCCCCTCCTCGCGGCGGGAGATGAGGGCGGCGACGGCCACGTCCGGCCTGGTCGGCACATACCGGACCGGGCGGCCCGCCATGCGGCTGACCAGGCCGAGCGCTTCGAGCCGCGAGCACGCGCGGCGCAGGGCCACCGTGGTGCGGCCGGTGTGCGCGGCCAGCTCGGGCAGCGTGGCGCGCGGCCGGTGCAGCAGGGCTCGGTAGATCAGCTCGTCCTCGGCGTCCACTCCGACGGCCGCTAGGGCGTTGTCGTGCGCGTTCATGATCAAACAGTGTGTCAGATACCTGCCATGGCGTGAACCTGCCTCCGTCAGGGCTGGCCTGAGCGCCGTGTTCACCGATAGAACCGGACATCTAAGACATTCCTGTCGGGGAGGCAGTGTTGAAGAAGGCGTTCACCATCGGAATCGCGACCGCGCTGACGGTCCTGTCGGCCGCCGCGCCGGCCATGGCGAGCAACTCAGGCGATGGCTTCGACGGCGCGGGCTGGAGCCGGCCGTCCTGTCAGACGGTCGCCGGTGACGGTTCCGTGACGTACGCGTGGAACGACGGAAAGAAGATCGCGTCCACCAGCAAGGTGCTGGGGCCGATCGTCTACACCACGGGACTCGTCGCGCTCGACAACCCGAACCAGTTGCTGGCCATGTCCAACAGGCAGCTGCTGGCCTCGAAGGACGCGGGCTGCACCTGGAACGTGGCCGGCGAGATGAAGGGCTGGTACATCGAGCTGGTCGCGGCCCGCGGCGGCCGGGCCTACGCCTGGGACCGCGACGGCAACGTCGCGCTCGCCACGCCCGAGGGCGTCACGCCGCTCACCGCGCCCGGCGGCGACCTGATCGGGCTCGGCGTGGACCGGGGCAACGGCGACCGCCTGCGGACGTCCGACCTCGAAGGCCAGCTGCGCGAGTCGCTGGACGGCGGGCGCACGTGGCAGCCCGTCGGGGTGCCGGCCTGGACGCCGAGCAATACCCGCATGTCCTACACGGCGGTGTTCGACCCGCGCGACCTGGACCACGTGGTGCTGGGCGCCTCGGACCTCGGCGCCCGCGTCACCTTCGACGGCGGCCGCACCTGGACCTCGGCCGAGGGGCTGACCGAGCGCGGCGGCCGGGTCAACGTGTTCAGCGCCGCGATCTCCCCGGCCGCCGGGAACGTCGTCTGGGCGATGGGGCTCGACATGGCGGAGACGGAGGGCGGCGCGCCGTCGGACGGCCGGCACATCTACCGCTCCGACGACGGAGGCAGGAACTTCACCTCCGTCGTGGACCAGAGCGCCACGGTGACCATTCCCAACGGGCCCCTGCTCGCCCCGCACCCGAAGGACGCCGACGTCCTCTACTTCGACTTCGGCACCGGCTGGTCCGGGATCGGCACCGACATCTACAAGTACGAGACCCGTAAGAACCGCGTCACCATCAACCACAACCCGTACGACCGGGTCACCTCCATCGCCTTCAACCCGGCGCACCCGAACGTGATGTACCTGGGCGTGTCCGAAGAGGCGTAACCCCCGCCGCCGCGGGGGCCCCCCGGCATGCGCACACCGGGGGGGGCGCCGGCGCGG